>JAJYLC010000031.1 GCA_021787935.1 Chloroflexota bacterium
TGCTTCAGCATGTTTCCAGACATTTCTTAAGACTTCCTGGACGATACGAAATAGCACCAGCTCCACCTCATCGGGCAATCTGCGTTTTTCTCCAACTACGTTCACTTCCGTCACTATCCCCGAATACCTAGTTATCTGTGATGCCAGCCCCTCCAGCGCCGGCACTAGGCCAAGACTATCCAATGCCGCAGGGCGTAAATCCTGGCTCAAGCGCCTGGCTTCCATCATTATATTATTGGCCTGCTGATATAACTCCTCCAGTTTCAGCCGCACCTCATACGGAACATTAGCGCTGGATGCCAGGTCATCTATGCGCAGGCAAAGAGCTACCAGAGTCTGGATGGTCTCGTCATGAAGCTCGCGCGCGATGCGTTTCCTTTCTTCCTCCTGAACTCTGGTGATTTGCTGCAGTAGGAAGCGCAAATTCTCTTGCATACTCCGCGCCTCCGTTATATCTCTGCCCAGATGTTGAAAAACGGCCGGCGTATTGTTGCTGTACACCAAGCTGCTGGCTATCTGGACCAAGGCCTCGGTACCATCCTTCTTGACCAGCTTGACCTCACCGAAGCAGCCAACATCGTCGCCTTTAATAAGGCGGGATTGAATATCTCTTGCAGTATCAAGGCTGTCAGCAGAGAGCAGCCTGGTTGCCTTCAGGTTGCACAGCTCTTCCAGGCTGTATCCGGTAAGCCTGACACACGCTCTGTTGGCAGCGACGATATTACCTTCTAAATCATGAAGCCAGATAGCGTCATGGGCATTCTCAAATAATTCTCGGTATCTTTGTTCCGATACCCTGAGCTGCTCAGCGACTGTTCGCTCCTGCTGATATAAGCGCGCATTCTCTACGGCTACGCCGATCTGATTCCCTATAGCAGTAAGCAAATCAACATCCTCGGGCAGAAAAGTACGTTCCCTGTGCATAGCCACAGAAAGAGTACCAACCACATTTCCCTTGGATACAAGGGGCACAATGAGCTCGGAGCAGATACCTTCCTTTTCTGCCAGCAATCTCAGCGGCCTGTCTTCTTCAGAGGCATTTTTTATAAACAAAGGCTCTCCGGTTTCAGCAACTCTGCCATTTAAGCCTTCACCGATTTTCATCCCGGAAGCCCCCGCAGCAAACTCTTCCGATATGCCCCTATGAGCAGCAAGAGAAAGATTGCTGGTTACGCTGTCAGCGATATATATACGTACAGCGTCAGCCCCGGTCACTTCCCTGACACAATCCACTGCACTATCGAAAAGCTTGTCCAGCTCCAGTGTCTGGGAAACGATGCTGGAGGTCTGGTTTAGGGCAGCAAGCCGTTTCTCGTTCTCCTCGATGACATAAAGCTGTACCTGCAGCTCTTTTTGAGCTGTTTCCATCTGTGCGCGGCGCTCCCTCTCTTTTCGTAGCGATTCCAGGGAATAGCTCACTAGAATGCCGATAATGAAGATGATGCTTGTCTCGACGAGGTCGTCAACACGGTTTGGTGCGTTGAGGATATCCCGCGGCAGCATGCAGCCAAGTGCAATCAACGTGACGGTTACACCGCCCCTCCACCCGAACAACAGACTGGCCAAGATTATAGGCAGTAGATAGCTGACTCGCTCAACGGTATATCGGGTCAGGCCTAGGTTGGCATTCAAATCAGCAAGAAAAGTAGGGTGCCTCAAAAGATAAGCATACTGAAGGAGAGTTGTGCCCAATAACAATAATATCAGGAGCCATGTCCCGGGCCTGCGAATGGCCTGGGCCAAAAAGCTCATCCTTGCTCTCTCTCCAGTACTTCTTAGCATACTGCGTTAATCATCCTTAGACTTAGAGTTCGCGTCAGCCAGACTGAGCCAGCCTTCCTTTAAACCGCGCAGCAGAGCTTCACTCCGTGAGCTTACCTGTAACTTATTGAACGCGCTGGTGAAGTGTGCCTGAACGGTGCGTACGCTGATGCTAAGCTCACTGGCGATATCTTTGTTGCTTAATCCCCTGGTCGCCAGGGTCAATACTTCTTTTTCCCTCTCGCTGAGCCTTGCCGCAGACTCCTGTTGTACCGGTTTACTGGAGGTGGACGCAAAACGCGCCATCACTTTACGGGTAATTGAAGGATGAAGCACTGACTCACCTTCGCATACTGCTCTGATTGAGGCAACTACCTCGCGGCCGCGGCTGCTCTTCAGCAGATATGCGGCAGCCCCTGCTTCAAGAGAACTGAAGATAAACTGATCATCATCGTAAGCAGATAGTATGATGACCGTTATATTGGGATATTTCTCCTTGATCCGCCGGGCAGCCTCGATGCCGTTAAGCTTAGGCATCAGTATGTCAAGCAGGACAATGTCCGGCTCTAACTCCGCAGTCAGCCTCAGCGCCTCTTCCCCGTCGGCAGCTTCTGCTACGACTTCAAAGTCCGGTTCCTGCTCCAGAACCTTGCAATATCCCTCACGCACGATGGCATGATCGTCAGCAACCAGTATCCTCGTCTTCTTCAAAGCTTCCGCCATATGTACCTCCTACTGGTGTATGTCTAACTACACTAGATTTTACCATATAAGCGCTAGTGCGAATCAGCATTTAGCGCAATATTTAACAGCATAAATACTTAGCATTTATGCCTAATTGCGAGAATTTTATTGCGTTATCTCTATATAAAAATACATGTCCCGGACAATGCGAAAAGCGATTAGGTTGATTAACCTAGATACTAGGGACAGTAATAAGCAATTTATTGAAGTAGGCAAATTCAGAGCCTTGGCAGGAGGGAAATATGGGAGGTATCGAAGGAACGGGGGCTGTCCCGCTGGTCGGCGACCAACTGCTCGGGATAGGCATCATCCTGATGATAGCCATTCCTGCCTTAGTCATTCTGGGCTTCCAGATACTGGAGTCGCTGCATTTAATTCGGCTGAGCGGGGATAAATAGTATATCTATCGAATCTGTCAGCCTGAAACCGGCAGATTCGATAGAATATTAACATGAACAACAAAGCGCCGCCTGAAAGGCGGCGCTTTTATATTAGCTTTTTAATACTCAGGGTAGGCTGGAGCAGCCGCTCCAGCCTAGGTCAGAGCAGGTGTTCCGACCTACCCGTAGTGACAGGTTTGGAACCTGCCCTACAAGGGTGCTGCGTCACTCCTATGCCGAGGCTCCTGAATAATGACGTAATCCGGCCCGCCAGAATAACCGCGACCCTATAAACAAGACCACGGCCAGCGCTACCGCTATTAATAAGGTCTCCCAATTAAGGCGGCCAGTCAAAGCTTCGGCAGGTACGGTCACTGCAAACGCAACCGGTATCACAAACGTGAGGCCGTAACGCAGCCACCCCGGATACAGGCTTATCGGCCAGCGTCCTGCCTCAAACATGCTCTGAAATACCGTCAGAATGTTCTCCACCCGCACGAACCAGAACGAAAGTGCAGCCAGTATCAGCCAGAAGCTGTAGATGATGACCCCACCCGCCAGCAGCATCAAAATGAATATGGCTGCCTCCCAGCCCCCCACCCGCTCCCCCATCCGAACCAGCGCAAACACAAGCACGCCGATCCCCATCAAAATATCGATGAGACTCCAGATTTCAACGCGACTGATGCTGATGATAAACTGTGCATCCTCCGGTTTGGTAAGCGCAAAATCCAGCGTACCGTGGCGTACCGAATCGATGAGCTCCTGCATGCCGGGCTGAATTATCAGGCTGATCATTCCACCCACCAGAAAATACACGCCCACAAGCGCGAGCACCTCATCGGGACGCCAGCCGCCCAGCGTATTGGTAAAGGAGAAAATCACTGCTAAACCTATTAGCGACAGGCCCAAACTGAGAAATGACTGGAATAATTGCACAAAGAAGTTGACACGGTAGGCCAACTCGCCCATCAGACTGACCCGGAAAAACACTACAAATAAACGAAGGTAGTTCATGCTCCCACCGCCGAGTAGGCACGCACGCCAGCGCGCCATACGAATCGTAACAGTATAGTGCCTACGATTAACCATGCAACCTGGATTCCCAGGCCCTCCAGCGCTTCTACAGGGGTATGCTGGCCTAGCAGGATTTCGACCGGGAAGCTGATCATCCAGCGGAAAGGCAGGATCGTAGCCACAATCTGGACGGGATATGGCAGAAGGACCAGCGGCACCATCTGACCGGAGAGAAATAGCATCATCATAAAGTAGGTCTGATTAAGGGCGCTGACCCTCGTGGTCCAGAAAGCCGCCTGCGCCAGAGTCCATTCCATGAGGAACCGGACCAAAAAGGCGAGTAACAAAGCAGGGATGAACACTCCAATGGCCCACAGCGGAGGAGAAATAGAGGCATGAAAGGCCACAGCCAGTCCCACCGCAATGATTATCATAATAGGCAGCGTGATGAGCTTTGAGGATAGATTGTCGGCAATGTCCGAATGTATCGGGTGCACAGGTTTCAACAGCGCAAACGAGAGGGTTCCCTCCCGGATGCGGTACTCGAAGTCGTACATTATCCAGGTATAGGTGACCTGATTGACCAGCATCAGTACAATGAAGTAAGCGGCAAACTCCTTTGTGGTGTAGCTGCCGACGCTTCCGCCGCTGCCGTTCGAAACTATAGTCCATATTACTAGGTAGACCAGCGGCTCCAGAACCTGGCCTATCATCCAGATAAACAGTGAGGCGCGGTACTGGAACATCATCGCCGTGGTGGTTTTGAATTGCTGAGTGTATAGCTCCACCAGGCCTCTCATGGGCTCTCCTGCGCAAAGACCATCTCAATCACTTCCTCGATCGGAGGGTCTTCGACCGTCAAATCTATCACCGGCAGGTCAGCCAGCAGCCGCTCCGTGACACGGGCTGTTTCCGCTTTGGGGACTCGAAGCGTAAAGTGGCCGTCTGCGCATGATAGGACTTCGCCATATTGGTTCAAGTCGGCCTGACAGTCCCCTATCTGCACTTCGATGGTCTTATGTGCTGTGAATTTCTGCACCAAAACCGAGAGATCGCCGTCAAAAAGGAGCTTGCCGTGGTGGATAACCACGATGCGCTTAGCCAGCGCCTCCACGTCAGCCATATAATGGCTGGTCAGCAGCACTGTAGCCCCGAAGCGCTGGTTGTACTCCGTGAGAAAGGCGCGTATGCGGCGCTGCATGGTCACATCGAGGCCGATGGTTGGCTCATCCAGAAACACCACGCTGGGACGGTGCAGCAGGGCCGCTGCGATCTCACACTTCATCCGTTCGCCAAGAGAGAGGTTGCGCACAGGCTTGTGCAGAAGCGGCCCCAGGCCCAGAAGCTCGGTTAATTGATCCAGCATATAGCGGTAATCATCAGGGGGAATCCGATAGATAGCGCGGTTTAACTCGAAAGAATGCAGGGCGGGGATATCCCAGACCAGTTGGTTGCGCTGCCCCATTACCAGAGTGATCTGCCGCAGGAACGGTTTCTCACGCTTCCACGGAATGTAGCCGAGCACAGTTGCCTCCCCGGTCGTAGGATGCAGCACGCCGGAAAGCATCTTAAGCGTGGTCGTCTTGCCGGCGCCGTTGGGGCCTAGGAAACCTACCATCTCACCCGCAGCCAGGTCGAACGAGATACCGTCCACAGCGGCAATTTCTATTTTATGTCGGTGCACCAGGCTTCCCAACGCTGCCGCCGTTCCGGCTTCCTGCTGGCTGACAGTGTATACCTTACGCAGGTTCTGAACGTGAATTGAGGGCGATTTCATGGTTTACCTGGCCAAGGGAAAGAAAAGGTCTCATCCTTCTTTCATCCCTTTTTGCCAGTTACCTATTCTATTCCTGCCTTGCTCAGATGTCATCCCTGCAAAACCCATCCCTAGCCTGGGTAGAGAGAAGCAAGTGCTGGGGCGCACAGCTGTGCGCCCCAGGATTGAGCAGCTTTGCTCACGGGTGTGTTATCATCCAGCTTATATAATACCCATTACATGGGCATTAACGGGTATACTGCCACTTGGCCACCCATAGCTATAGCCGGGCATCTTTTAGCCATTGCAGTCGCAGCATCAAGGCTGTCAGCCTGCAATATACTATAGCCCCCGACAGGTTTAGCGCCTACGTTCTTGACTCCGCTTTTGCTGACTATTTTCCCACCCTTTTCAGTTGGGGCACCTGCGTCCACGACAGCTTTCCCGAGGTCTCCGAACCATTTCATCCAGACAGCCATCTTCTTCTCGGCCAGTTTGGGGTCGGTTTCCATCTCGCCGCAAAAGTAGACCAACAAGTATTTCGCCACCTTCCACCTCCGTTATCAATTTGTTGGCATAATCAAGTTATAGACAACTCATAGGGAATACAGCTATTCTATGGATTCAAAATAAAGAAGTCATAAAATTAAAATAGTAAAGGTTAAGAAGTTATGACATCTGGGAAGGAAATTTTATAATTCGCACTTGCCCGAACAGGAGTTTTGAAACCAGGTGATCACGACAAGGGGTCATCTAGAGAACAAGGGAGTTGACAAAGACGGTTAGAATAGCTAAGTAGGTGCTGTGGGAGGTGCAACATGGACTTGAAGCGCACAATAGCTATCGTCACCGGCGCAGCCAGCGGAATCGGCAGGGAGACCGCCATGGAATTAACCAGGCACGGCTGTACTCCTGTATTGGTGGATATTCAACAGGACAAGCTGGCCGAGGTGATGCAGGAAGTCCATAAGCAAGCCCCGGCCGCCACTGCGGAGGTCTGCGATATCAGCGACTCCAATCAGATAAAACGAATAGTTCAGATAGTAAATGAAAGGTACGGGAAAATAGACATACTCATTAACAACGCCGGAATGATGATTGTGAAATTCTTCGAGGAGACCTCACAGGAGGAGTTCGACAGAATAATGGCCGTCAACTTCTACGGAGGAGTGAACTTTGTTCGAGCCGTCCTGCCCATCATGCAAAAACAGGGCAGAGGCGTGATTATAAACGTCGCGTCCGTAGGAGGCAGACTGATAGTGCCCGGCACCGCTGTCTATGCGGCAAGCAAGGCTGCCTTTCAGGGCTTCTCGGAGTCACTGTATTTCGAGCTGAAGGACAAAGGAATCCACGTAGGTATAATACTACCCGGAGGCACGCGGACAGGTATTTTCGATGCCTCGCCAACGAAACTGGGGAAATACTACCAGAGCCAGTCCAAGACTGAGCCTAAAATAGCCGCTAAGGCGATCAGGCAGGCTATAGAGAAGGAGCGCTTCGTAACAATTACGCCGTCCAGCTACAAGCTTCTCATCGAGTCCCACGACTTCTTCCCCGGGCTCTTCAGCAAGCAGCTTCTAAATAGACTCCGCCCCTACTTTAAATAACAGGTACAGCCCTCGCCCGGACGAAGGCGATGAACTCGGAAAGCAAGCGCGAGACTACCCTTTCCTTCCTGTAGACGCAGTAGAAGTCGCGTCTCAGCTCCAACCCCTCCACAGATACCTGTTTGACCAGGCCCAGCGCCAGGCTCTTCTTAATAGCCGCATTTGAGACAAACGCGATACCTATACCTGCCTCCACCGCCGAGACCACGGCCTGACTCGTACCCAGAACCAGGCTCGCTGTCAGCTTCTCTATATCAACACCGGCTTTGGAGAGAAGAGTTTTCAGGCTGCGCTGGGTGCCCGAGGTCTCCTCGCGGAAGATAAGTGGCTCACCCTCCAGCTCCATGAGAGATATCTTTTCCCTTCTGGCGAAGGGGTGCTCGGGGAACACGATAAGCACTATCTCATCCTCGGCTACCTTGAAATATTCCAACTCTCTGCTCTCAGGCGCAGTGCCGCAGAACCCCAGGTCATAATCTCCATTTTGAACTCCGGAGATGACGGTCAGAGAATCTGAGACATCCACACGCGCCCCCACAGAAGGATGCAGCGCTTTGAACTCCCCCAGAATAGGCGGAAGCAGGATTTCGCCAGGGATAGTGCTGGCGGCAATCACGATATCGCCCGTAACCTCCTCGCGCAGTTGGTCGAGGTCGCGCATCAGTCGTGTCTGCTCCTTTTCCACAATCTCAGCGAAACGGAGCAGCCGTTTTCCGGCATCGGTCAGCTTAATCGTCTTCTGTCCCCTGTCTATGAGGCGCACCCCGAGGTCTCGCTCCAGCTTCTGAATCTGGAAAGATACAGCGGGCTGGCTGAGGGAAAGCTTCTTGGCCACCTCCGAGAAGCTCCCCTGCCTCACCACCTCCAGATAAGTCTTCAAGTATTCGAGGTTCATAATCACCCCTGCCATCATAAATAAATTTTATCTTGTATACAAAAAATACTTATGATACAATTGACTCTGGTCATTTTATAACATGAGCGGAAAACAGGCAAGCTTCCGTGTGAGGAGCATCGGCAATTGAAGAGCATTCGAAGCTTCAATTGATAATGAAGGGAAGGGGGACAGAACAAATGACGACGACGGATAACAGACAAATGTGGGAAGAGCTGGGGATAGACCTCAAGAAACACGATATGCTTATGAATGCCCTGCCACCAATCTACAAAGAAATATATCTTTCCCAGAAGAGCCGTCCCAAGGGCATGGGATTCTTCGATTTCGTTGTGGGCGATATTCATGGCATCAGGGTACAGGAGCTGAGACAGCATGCCAAGAACGGCACCATAGTAGTCGCTACCTACTGCGTGTTCGTGCCCGATGAGATTATCCTGGCGGCTGAGGCTATCCCCGTTGGGCTCTGTGCAGGGGCACAATTCTCCGTGCCCATTGCTGAGGAAGTCCTTCCCCGCAACACCTGCGCCCTCATCAAATCATCGTTTGGCTTCAAGCTGGGGCGCATTTGCCCTTATGTCCAGACCAGCCACCTTATCGTCGGTGAAACCACCTGCGACGGTA
The DNA here is from genome assembly GCA_021787935.1 of Chloroflexota bacterium. Taxonomy (GTDB): domain Bacteria; phylum Chloroflexota; class Dehalococcoidia; order SZUA-161; family SZUA-161; genus JACWAE01. The sequence continues at coordinate 8,785 of JAJYLC010000031.1, forward strand.
AGAAAAAGATGTTCGAGATTCTGTCTGAATCGCATCCCGTATATGTTATGGAGGTGCCCAACAAAAAGACCCAGCTCAGCCGGGAGCTATGGCGAGGAGAGGTAAAGTCTTTCAAAGATGTTATAGAGAAAAAAACCGGCAATAAGATCACGGCGGACAAGCTTGCCAAGGCTACCAAGCTGGTTAACGACCGGCGCCGCGCCCTACAGCGCCTGTACAAAGCCCGCCAGTCCAACCCGGTCCCTATAAGCGGCAAAGACGCCTTGCTGGTGACGCAAGTATCCTTCTACGATGATGTTTCCCGCTGCATCCAGCAAGTCAACGCCCTCTGCGATGAATTGGAGAAACGTATCGCTGACGGCAAGGGAGTTTTCCCCTCCAACGCCCCACGCATCCTTATCTCGGGCAGCCCCATGGCTATCCCTAACTGGAAACTGCACCACATTCTGGAGACAGCAGGAGCTGTGGTAGTCTGCGAGGAGTCATGCACGGGCACCAGAATGTTCAGCGACCTGGTACCTGAGACAGGCGGCACGTTAGAGGAACAGATAAAAGCCATCGCCGACCGCTACATACAGATACACTGCGCCTGCTTCACCCCCAATGAAGAACGTCTTGACGACATCTTAAGGCTTGCCAGGGAATACAAAGTCGATGGCATAGTGCACTACAACCTCCAGTTCTGTCACACCTACGCCAACGAGGCTGTCAAGGTCGAGAGAGCCCTGGCAAAAGAGGGCATACCCTTGCTGCGTGTGGAAACAGACTACAGCGACGAAGATGCAGGTCAACTGAGGACAAGGATCGATGCCTTCCTGGAAATGATACGACGATGATCAGTTTGGGATTGGATGTCGGTTCGAGAACCATCGTACTCGTGGCCATGGATGAAGGTATTGCGGACTCCGTAATCCTTGAGACCGGAGTTAACCCTCTTAGGCGGTGTCAGGAGCTGCTGGCTGAGAGGAGCTACCAGAAACTGGTAATAACCGGTTACGGCCGTCACCTCGTCTCTTCTGCGCTGGGTGGCGAAACCGTGTCTGAAATCAGGTCGTACGCTGTCGGAGCGAAGTACCTATATCCAGATTGCTGTACTGTAATCGATGTTGGCGGACAGGATTGCAAGGTAACCCTGCTGTCCGCTGAAGGAGAAATGTTGAAATTCGAGATGAATGACCGCTGCGCCGCGGGAAGCGGCAAATTCCTTGAGGTAATGTCGAAGACTTTAGAGGTTGACATCGGGGGTTTCAGTGACCTTGCCCTGGGCGCTTCTAGAGTTGTACACATCAACAGCCTGTGCACTGTATTTGCGGAATCGGAGGTCGTCTCCCTTATCTCACGCGGGGTGGAGAGCAGTGCCATCGCCATGGCATTGCACGAAGCCATCGCCGCCCGCATCACCAGCATGGTGCGCAGGATAGGCGCCAGGGATAGAGTCGTCTTCGCCGGCGGGGCAGCCCTCAATAAATGCCTGTGCCGATTGGTCAGCGAGAAACTGGATATCGAGATTACTGTTCCTCCAGAGCCCCAAATCGTGGGCGCCCTCGGTGCTGCACTTATAGCTAAGGCTGGTGCTCATTTCCAGAACGCAGTAATTGAGGAAACAAAACCTAGAGCATTTAAATAGGAGGCGCAAGTGGCAAGCATTACGGTAGTAATCGGAGACCCGCCGTATGGAAAACAGAGGGCTTATACTGCGCTGAGGTTCACCCTGGCCGCAATGTATGAAAAACACTCGGTAAACCTTTTCCTGCTCGAGGACGCGGTCTTTCTGGCCAAGAAGGGGCAGGAACCCAAAGAAATGCCTAACTTGCTGGGGCACGAGACTATGCCTAATGCCGAGGAATTATTGAAGGCCGCTGTCAAGCAGGGCGCTAAAGTAGGAATATGCGGCGTTTGCTGTTCTGAGCGCGCTTTGAAACAGGAGGAATTAGTCGAGGGCTGTCAGGTCTCATCCATGAAAAACCTGGTGAAGTGGGTAGTGGAGTCTGACAAGGTGATGTTCTTTTAAATCCGTTGACCAAACCGCCATAACTTCTGATGCCCCAGCGCACCCATTTGTAGTATACTGATACAGCACAACTGCAGGGCAGACATATTGGTCTGCTCATGCACCATCCCATCTTGTAAAGAAAGAGTGAAGGGGAAATTATTCTGTAGGGGCACGGTTTCCGTGCCCGAGGGCGAGGGCACCTCGCCCCTACTATTCGGAAAACGAAAAGGTGGTGAAATCGGATGGCCGATACAAAAAAACCCCGTCTCACCGAGACCGTCCACGGCGCGGGCTGAGCTTGCAAGATAGGTCCGGGTGACCTGGCAAAGGCTCTGGAGGGTCTGCCTCTAATCTCAGACCCTAACCTCATCATGGGCATGGAGAGGTCTGAAGACGCCGGTGTGTACAGATTGCGCGACGACCTGGCCATAATCCAGACTATGGACTTCTTCACCCCCATCGTGGACGACCCCTATATCTTCGGCCAGATAGCCGCAGTAAACGCTTTGAGCGATGTATATGCCAAAGGCGGCAGGCCCCTCACTGCCATGAACATAGTCTGTTTCCCCGTAAAGGCCATGGACATCTCCATATTGAGAGAGACATTGAAAGGCGGGCTGTCCAAGATGCGCGAGGCGGGCGTAGTGTTGGTGGGCGGGCACAGCGTAGAGGACCCCGAGCTTAAGTACGGCCTTTCTGTCACCGGCGTCATTCATCCCGACAGGGTAATAATGAACAACGGGGCCAGGTCAGGTGACAAGCTCATCCTGACCAAGCCTCTGGGCACGGGCATAATCAGCACCGCGCTCAAAGGCGGCGTGGCCAGCGAGCAGGCTGTAGGCAGGTCTGTGAGCAGCATGGCCACACTCAACAGAAAGGCCTCCGAGCTGATGCTGGCCATAGATGTCCATGCCTGCACCGACGTCACCGGCTTCGGGCTGCTGGGACATGCCTGCGAGATGGTTCAGGACTGCGATGTGGGCATGATAATTAACTCGAATGCGGTGCCCTACTTCCCCGAGGCCAAAGAGTATGCCGAGATGGGCAGGGTGCCCGGCGGCACGACCCGCAACAGGGACTTTCGAATCAATATGGTGGATATAGACAAAAATGTTTCCAGGGTCATGTTGGATATCCTCTTCGACCCACAGACCTCCGGTGGCCTGTTGATGGCTGTTCCCGCCACAAACGCCGAACCGCTGATAAAACGTATGCACCAGGAAGGCATCAAAGAAGCCGCCATCATCGGCGAGGTAGTGGCAAAGCCGAAGGCCAAGATAATCATAAAGTAACGCCCACACTTGATGAGCAATGTAGGGGCTCAAAATTTTGAGCCCCTACGATTTCTCCAAATAGGCGCCTGTAGATTTGGAGCACCTGCTTTAACTGCGCCTTGAAGGGGCAATCCATGAATTGCCCCCTACCTAATCTCCATTACGTGGAGTAGAAAATGGATGAGACGGAAAAACACAACATTAAGAGATTTAATAAGTGGGCTGGCAGCTATGACTCGGGTATTGTTAGCATCTTTTTCAAAATGTGTTATAGAAAAATCCGTCCGCTGCTAAATCTTCAGGATGGCATGAGAGTGCTGGATGTGGGTTGCGGAACAGGAAGTCTGCTTAAGGAGCTATCCGGATCCGGCAAAGAATTGAATCTTTACGGAATAGATTTATCGCCAGAAATGATAGGGGCTGCGAGAGTAAAATTGAAAGATGAGAAGAACGTTGAACTTTATGAAGGGTCTGCAGCGGATTTACCGTTCGAGTCAAATTATTTCGATTACGTTGTATGCATGAATTCATTGCACCATCATGCTGACCCCAAACAATCACTCACCGAGATGGCACGAGTTCTTAAGCCCGGCGGCGTGATGATACTTATGGATGGCTTCGTAGATTCGACTGTGCGAAAAGCACTTTCCCGGATTGCTTGTGTCTTACGAAACGAAGGCAAGGTTCAACGATTTAAAAAGGAGGAATTGCAGCGTATTTTCCGCAGCCTGGGATATGAACCTATAACACAGCAAACATATTTGTTCTTTATGCTTATTACGTGCGGGACCAAGGCATAGGGACAGAAGAATCTGAACTTCTAAAGAGGTAGGGGCATAGCGCGTATGCCCCTACCTGTAGCGTCGTGACAGGAGTCACGACGCCAAGTTTGGATTACCGCTTGCGCCAGTATATTCGCAGCAGTAGAATGTCGCAATCTGGAGAGCTATCTTTTGAGGAGGCGGGACTATGATAGGCAGCAAAGAGAAATATGCCATCGTAACAGGCGCTTCGTGCGGAATTGGCTATGAGCTGGCAAAGATATTGGCTAAGGATAGCAAGGACATCGTGGTAGTAGCAAGGAATCAGGACAGGCTTGAGGACTTAAAGAAGGAAATTGAAAACAAAAATGGAACGAAAATTAAGGTCCTGGCCAAAGACCTGTCCAACCCGAAAGCTCCGCCGGAGATATTCTCCGAACTGGAAAAGGAGAAAATTGCCGTAGACGTACTGGTCAACAACGCTGGTTTCGGTGTCTACGGCATGTTCCAGGAAACAGACGTGCAAGAAGAGCTGGACATGATCCAGGTGAACGCTGCTTCTCTGGTCCATTTGACCAAGCTGTTCTTAACGGGAATGGTGGAGAACAAATCGGGCTACATATTGAATGCTGCGTCTTTGTGCGCATTTCTGTCCACACCGTTGGAGTCGGTCTACTGTGCCACTAAATCCTTTGTCTTGCATTTCTCGGAAGCCCTGGCTAACGAACTGCAGGGAACCGGGGTCAAAGTTACCATTCTTTGCGTTGGTCTAGCCAGTACTGAGTTTCACAAGAGAGCACATATGGATAACTGCAGGGCCACCAAACGGAAAATGATGGAGGCTGCCACCGTTGCTGAAGCTGGATACAGGGCTTTGAAAAGGGGAAAGCTCATCGAGATTCCTGGCCTGGAATACAAATTTGCGCCCTGGTTTGCCAGGTTCGCTCCCAGAAATGTAGTCACCAGAGTCGTCCGTTCGCAGCACGAGCCCGTGTGAGGCCGTTCAGTGATTAGGGGGCCTTTGAGACTAAAGTCACATACAATTCAAAATACTATGGGGTACTATATGATAAAAAGTAAGGGGGAAACCCTAAAGGAGGTGCGAAATGGCTGAGAGATACGCGCTGATTAGGAGAGAACCGTTTACCGATATAGCTCCCTTTGATACTGAGATAGACAGATTCTTCAATAATGCCCTGAGTATCTTTGACCTGCCGTTCTACGGGTATCGGCCTCTGTTGATGGAGCACCAACTTCTGGCTCCGATGGAGGTTTTCGATAGCGACGGGCATACGGTAGTCAGACTTGAGCTGCCGGGCATGAGTTTGGAGGATATTGACATCTCACTATCGGATGGTCTGCTCACCATTAAGGGAGAGAAGAAAGAAGAGAAAGAGATCAAGGAGGAGGACCGCTATTGCTCCGAAAGGACCTATGGTAGCTTCCGCCGGACGCTCTCTGTTCCTCATGACCTTGATGAGAGCAAGATCCATGCCACCTATGACAATGGTGTCCTTGAACTTCTGCTTCCCAAAACCGAAGAGAAGAAGGGACGCAAGGTAAAGGTTCAAGCCAAAAAAGCCAAAGGGTAAAACAAACCCTGTAAGCTAGTGGAGCGGCCGCCCGGGGAAATACGCCTCGGGCGGCCGATTGCTATTTCTTATAGATTGACAAACAATCTCAAGTTGCAGCTAGATTTTGTGTAGCCTCGGCATTATACTACGGGGGTTGGCGAAGTATTTGAGAAGTCCCGGGCATCTTGAAGATGGAGCAGAGTAGAATTCCTGGCTGGTTGGTCAAGAGCATCTGGCTGGCAGTATTACTCTTGCTCTATCTGGCTTATTTTCTGCTGAACCACGCTCGAGGGCACATTCACTCTCTGGAAATGGCCGTGGACGACCGCATTCCCTTGGTGCCTGCGTTTGTCTTTCCCTACCTTTCAATCTATGCATTGCTGGCCATATCAATATGGCGTTTTCTGAGAGCCGAGACAAGGATATTTGCCATAGCCGCACTGGCTATTAGCCTAGACCTCGTGCTAAGCTATCTGGTGTTCCTCTTTTATCAGACCCAGGTCGAGCGTCCCGTCATACTCGGCTCCGGCATCTCGTCCAGCATCCTGAGCTGGGTCTATTCGGTGGACAAACCGTTCAATGCCTTTCCCAGTCTGCATACCTCCATGTCCACGCTGCTTGCTCTGCTTTGGTGGAGGACAGGTTCGCGCATTGAGCCAATCATAGCGCTGTGGGCAGCACTCATTATCGCCTCCACCCTGCTCACCAAGCAGCATTATATTGCGGATGTTCTAGGAGGGATAGCCGTCGCACTGGTCAGCTACTATGGTGCAGTTAGACTCGGCAATCTCGCAGGGGCAAGGACTAATCTCCTCTCCTGACCAGTACTATTCGTCTATTTACCGCCCGTGTGCAGATATGTATCCTCAACTGCATAGCAATGCTTCTTCGGTAAAGGAGGCGCAGTGGAAATTTCCAGATTAGACCAATGCCCCAAATGCAAAGGCTATCTAATGCTGCAAAAGGACGGCTATGGCTGGTACGAGCAGTGCCTTCAGTGCGGCTACACTCACGACCTGCTGACTTTTGCCGAGGCTGAGCAGAGACGAGCCGAAGGGCAAAAGCTTGAGGAACTGCGCGGCCTGATGAAATCCTAAATCATCCAAACCGTGTGATTGGCAGGATTTGCGTTCATCGCTTAACCTTGGCGGGCTTCATACAGCCCGGTCAGTTTTTCACTCAGTTGCCACAAACCCTTTTGCAATTTTATATCCCTGCACTTCGGTGAAACAAAACTGGGGTTCAATTTGTAGAAATACTTCCCCGTCACGCCTCTGACATCATCCGAGCTGGCCAGATAGATGCTGGTCTGGGCTCCGTCCTGCGGAGAAATCATCACCAGACTTAGAACTTTCCTGAAAAGTGCCTGATACCAGCTATCCTCCGGCCCGATTCTGTAAATATCGGTGGCGACAACGCCAGGATGTAAAGCATTGACTGTGATATCAGTCTGTTTCAGCCGTTCAGATAACTCCTGGGTGAAGAAAATAAGGGCAAGCTTGGAAGATGAGTAAGCCCCTGATAACCGGAATCTCTTTTTTAAATTAAGGTCGTTCAAATCGATTCGCCCCCACAGATGAGCGATGGACGATACATTGATAATACGAGCTTCCTTTGTTTGTTTGAGCAGCGGCAACAGCAGATTCGTAAGCAGAAAAGGCCCCAGATAGTTCGTCGCCATCACTCTGTGAAAGTCGTCTTCCGTTTCTCCACCACCGCCGCACATGATTCCTGCGTTATTTATCAGCACATTCAATTGCTGGTGCTTCTCGCAAAATTGACCGACTAACTCCCGGATGGAGCGCAGCGATGTCAGGTCCAGTTGCATCACCTCAGTTTGGGCATTGCCGCTTTCCCGCTTTATAGCCTCGCAAACAGCAACGGCTCTGGTCACATTACGGCAGGCCATTACAACGGTGGCGCCCATCTTAGCTAATCCCCTGGCTGTTTCCTTCCCTATGCCGCTGTTAGCCCCGGTGATCAGCACTATTTTCCCCTGCATGGCCTGCGTATCCAGGTTACTCATTGTCTATCACAGAACATAATCAGTCTCTTTTTTTGTATATGACCCAGGTCCCCAGAGCTTTGGCCACAAGCTGGCCTCCGCTTTTTATTTCTGACTCCAAGATGGCACTCTTGCTGCTCTTTTTTATAATAATCGTATCGCAGATGAGCGTGCCGGATTTTATCGCCTTCAAATACACTATACTGACCTCAACACTGGCGCACTGCTCACCCTCCTCCAAGGCAGGGACAAGTGCAAAACCCATGCCCGAGTCCGCCATCATAAAAAGGGCTCCTCCGTGTACAGTATGGTAAGGATTCAGCAGTGAATCGTTTACCTCTAACGAGCACTGGCTGTAACCCTTCTCCCACTTGATATAGGTTAAACCATTATGCTTACTGAACCGGTCAAGCTCCGCTAATTCCGGCGTGATTTTCTTCGTCATTCTTCGTCCCCTTCTCTATGCTACCTAGATACAGTCTAGATACTTCTTGCGGTAGTATAAATATCGCAGTAGAATACCGCAAGGGGTGTAAATCTCGCTGGAACTGAGGCTAATCCATGTTTGTGACCCAAAATGTCTATCAATTGAGCGGCAGGAGAGGTGCTCGGCCCTGGGGTGCGAACACATTTCTGCTGCTCGACAAAAGCGTTACCGTGGTTGACACCGGGCTCGGAGGCAAGGCCGCGAGCATACTGAATGAGGTCAGCCGACTGGGCTATAAAACTTCCGATGTCGCCTATATCATTCTCACGCATCACCATACCGACCATGTGGGCAGTTTGGCTGAACTGAAGAAAGCAACAGGAGCCAAAATAATGGCGCACACCGCCGATGCGCCGTACATTGACGGCAGTCTGCCGCAGCCAGGGCCTGCCAGGCCAAAATGGCTGGCGATGATGTTATCTCCTTTTGGCAGGATGTGGGCCAGTACACCGGCAGAAGTGGACAAGTTGCTCAACGATGGCGACGAGCTTCCCATGCTCGGCGGCGTCAAGATACTTCACACCCCAGGCCATACGCCGGGCAGCATCTGCCTGTTCATACCGCAGGAGAAGCTGGTCATCGTCAGCGATTTGCTCAGCAACAGGTCCCAGCCGGGCTTGCCCTCGCGGATTTTTACTGCTGACATGGCTCAAGAAATAAACTCGATAAAAAAGCTGGCCGGCCTCGATTTCGATATCATGGCCTTCGGCCACGGCAGACCTGTTTTACGCGAAGCCCACGAGGCAGTCACCCGCCTTGCCGAGAAACTCGAAAGCAAGCGCGAAGTGTAAAGATTGTCCCATCTTTAGCATAACTCTTCTGGCTGCTGTATTATCACTGTAGATTCACGCCTACCTAATAACTAGAGGGAGACAACCATGAAGCAGGATAGGGAGAACAAGGAGGGAAACGGGAAACGAAGGCTGTTGATAGTAGGCGGGGTCGCCGGCGGCGCATCCTGTGCTACGCGGGCAAGGAGGATGTCCGAAGAGATAGAAATCATTATGTTCGAACGCGGGCGTTACGTCTCATTCGCTAACTGCGGGCTTCCTTACTATGTGGGTAATGTAATTGCTGACGAGAGAGACTTGCTGGTGGCTACCCCTAATTTATTCAGGAAAAGATTCAACATCGAAGTGAGACTCCAGAGCGATGTCAGATCAATCGACAGGCAGAAGCAAGAAATCGAGGTGCAGAATCTGCAGACAGGCGAGATATATCGCGAAAAATACAATGCTCTGGTATTAGCCCCCGGAGCATCGCCCATCCGTCCTCCGCTACCTGGCATCGACCTGCCTGCCATATACAGCATCAGAACCATACCGGACAGCCGCCAGATAAGGGAGTGGATCATCGAGAGAGAGGTCAAGCAGGCTGTTATTGTGGGCGGCGGCTTCATCGGTCTGGAGATGGCGGAAAATCTGACCAGAAGAGGCATTTCTGTAACTATTATTGAGATGATGCCGCAGCTCATGCCTCTACTCGATCCGGAGATGGCCGTACCGCTTCAGGAGCATGTGATAGCAAACGGCGTCAATCTCTGTCTGGGTGACGCTGTTTCCGGATTCTCTCGAAGTAATGATAGCAATTCGATTACCGTATCTACAAAGTCAGGTAAAAGTTACCTCGCCGATATGGTTGTGCTTGCTATCGGAGTACGCCCCGAAGTATCGCTGGCTAAAGAAGCAGGACTCGAGATAGGGCAACTGGGCGGAATACGTGTTAATCCTCAGATGCGCACCAGTGACGAGCATATCTGGGCAGTCGGCGATGCTGTGGAAGCACGTGATTTCGTCACCGGTGAGCGGACTCTGATACCGCTGGCCGGTCCGGCTAATAGACAGGGAAGGATAGCTGCGGATGCTATTCTGGGGCGTAATTCCTCATTTCGCGGAGTTCAGGCTACCGCAGTGTGTAAAGTTTTCAATATAACAGTTGCCTCAACCGGTGTCAGTGAAAGAACTCTAAAGCGTATAGGTAATAGTGGCAAGATAGGGAAATACGAGAAAATCTATCTGCACCCCGGCCATCATGTAAATTATTACCCCGGAGCAAAACCTATCAGCATTAAGCTGCTCTTCTCCCTGCCAGACGGCAGAATTCTGGGAGCTCAGGCGGTCGGCGAGGAGGGTGTGGACAAGCGTATCGACGTAATCTCGATAGCGATACAGAAGGGCGCCACGGTCTTCGACCTGGAAGAGGCAGAGCTATGCTATGCGCCTCAGTTCGGGGCCGCCAAGGACCCTGTAAATATTGCTGGCATGATCGCCTCCAATATTTTGCGCGGCGACGCCGGAGTAGCCCACTGGGAGGATATCGACCGGACGCAGGGTATTATCCTTGATGTGCGGGAGCCAAGCGAATTCCTTATGGGCCATTATGAAGATGCTATAAATATCCCTCTGGGTACGCTCCGGGATAAAATGGGTGAATTACCGCGCGAAAAGGAGATACTGGCATATTGTTCGGTAGGACAGAGGTCTTATTACGCCTCCCGTGCCCTGCGGCTCTATGGATTCGAGGCTAAGAATGTGTCCGGCGGAATGACGACCTACCTGGCACGAAAGGGTTTGAAAAGCCCGAGACTTGACTGACTTTCAGTCGAGCTTAAATACTCGCTTTGCATTGCTGTAAAGAAAGAGAGCTTTGACCTCTTCGTCCAGCTTCAGCTCATCGAATGCCTCTAAACATCTGGCGGCCGTGAGCATGGGAAAGTTGCTGCCAAAAAGAACTTTGTTACGACCGTGGCCACTGAGATAATTGACGAGTTCAGCAGGATACCGTTTAGCAGTATACGCTGAAGTATCAATAAATACATTCGGATGCTTCGTGGCAACAGCTATCATTTCTGTTGTCCATGGATACCCTATGTGACCACACACTATCCGGAGCTCGGGAAAGTCAAGGGCTACCTCATCGATGTACGGAATGGGGCGACCTGGTTCAGACGGGCAAAGAGGACCGGTATGCCCGACTTGAAGGCATACTGGAATATCAAGTTCGATACACTCTGCATAAAGTGGATAATATCGCCTGTCAGTAGGGGGCAAATTCCAAAACCACTGGACGATCCTAAGTCCTTTGAATCCCAGCTCGTTGACACAGCGTCTGAGCTCTCGTACAGCCTCCATCGGTTTAAATAAATCTACTGAAGCGATTCCTACAAGACGGTCTGGAAATTGTTTGACTAGCGAAGCCACCTTATCATTATGAATGAGAGGACCCTGTGGCCCCCACCATGCACATAGCAAGCCCTTTTGAATATGAGCCTGGTCCATTGCCGCTATTGTGAATTCGGGAGGAAACTCATCGGTAATTTTGTCCGCCCTGGTCCACCGACGTAATGATTCAAACATAGGATGGTTGACGAAATCTAGAAACGGATGTTGCATCCAGACATCGATAATCTTTCTTTCTGTTTCCATGGATAACTCCTTTATTTCCTTAAAATCAGTACTAAAATGTCTACAACTCAGACAGTCTTTAATGAATTATCCTGCCTGAACATGCTTCAACTCGCTGGCTGCCTCCCCGATTATACCACTTATGCGAGACAAGTTTCCCCGGGTATGGATCGGCTACCTATGCTTGGTTTTGACGATATATATTATAATGATGATTAAAAAGTCTGCCGCTGGCGTGAGTATCCTTATAAAGAATTGCCCTGCTGGCTTCCCAAAATGCTAAATTTCTGGCTCATGTCTCGAAACTGAGCTTAAAGGAGAATAAAGAATGTCCCCGGTAAAATATATCGAGCTCACCAGGGCTGCTTTCTCTTCTCAAGGGTTCCCGCCCTACCAGTGGGTAGAAAACGAGACCGCTCCTTTTAGTCCTTTTACAAAGAACCTCAAGAAATGCCGGGTAGCGCTGCTCAGCACCGGCGGATTCTATATCAAGGTAAAGCAAGAGCCCTTCAATCCCACTAAAAACGACCTGACCCTCAGGGAAATCCCCAAAGACGTCGATGTCAGAGAGTTGGCCATAAGCCATGAAAACTACGACCATACCGATGCCGAGCGGGATGTCAACTGCGTTTTCCCCATAGAGCGCTTCAGGGAACTGGAAAAAGAGGGTTATATCGGCGAGCTTTCTCCGGTAAACTACACCATCATGGGGCGTATCTTCCGCCTCACTGCCCTCAAGAATGAGCTGGCGCCGCAGTTACTCAGCAGGCTGAAAGCGCAGCATGTAGACATCTTTTTCCTGGTCCCTGCCTGACCGCTTTGCCACCAGTCCGTGGGACTGATCGCCAGGGCGGTGGAGGAGGGAGGGATACCTACCATCTCGCTCAGCTCGGCGCGTGATATCACAGAATCGGTTAAGCCGCCTAGGTCGGTTTTCATAAACTTTCCCCTGGGACATACCAGCGGGAAACCGTTTGACCGCAAGCTTCAGATGAATATTATTAAAGATGCGTTCGATGCTCTTAAATCCATAAAGAAGCCAGGCACTATTATCGACCTCCTCTACAAGTGGCAGGACGATGATGATAGCTGGGAGAAAGCAGCAGGTGTGTAGAAAAATTAACCTAGAAAGTCGGAGGATATCCCATGACAGATTCAAAACAAGCTAATCCGGCGGCATTGGGACTGGGCGGCTTCGCACTGACAACCTTCCTGCTCAACGTTGTCAACTCAGGGCTGATTTCAGGAGATAATCTGGGTATGATTCTTCCGATAGGTATCTTCTATGGAGGCCTGGCTCAGTTCTGCGCGGGCATGTGGGAGTTCAGGCGTGGTGATACCTTTGGCGCTACCTGTTTTTCTTCGTTCGGCGCCTTCTGGCTGGGTATTGCGCTCCTGATTATTCTGGAAAACACCAAGGTGATAACCCCCGTGCCGCGTGAAGGCATGGCAGTGCTGTTCATCGCCTGGGGTATCTTCACCGCTTACGCCACAATAGCTTCGTTGAAAGTGAACAAGGCTGTGACAGCCATATTCGTAACGCTCATAATTCTCTTCTTCCTGCTGGCAGCAGGCGAATGGAACGCCACAGTCCACAAAATCGCAGGCTATGAAGGTATCCTCTGCGCATTAATAGCCTGGTATACCGCAGCAGGGGTGCTTATCAACACACTTTTCGGGAGAGACGTACTGCCATTAGGCGCAGCAAAATGAATGTCTTATTGCGAAAATAGACTTTTACCGTTCGCCCTGAGCCTGTCGAAGGGCTCACCGCGGAAAGGGAGGGGGCAGAGCATATGGGCATATCAAAAGAACCAAGTAGAAAAGTGCGGGTGGCGGCTGTACAGATGGAGTCCAAGAACGGCTGTGTCCAGGGCAACCTTGAGCACGCCACGCCACTGGTGGAACGGGCTGCGCGGGAGGGTGCTGCCCTTATCTTACTCCCTGAGTTCATGCCTTGCGGATATATATTCACAACGGCGATCTGGGACGGGGCGGAGCCCCAAAAGGGCCCAACTGTGAAATGGCTCTGTGAAAACTCTAAAAGGCTCGGCGTCTGGTTGGGCACCAGCTTCCTCGAAGCCGAAGGAGAGGACTTTTTCAACACCTTTGTCCTGGCCACCCCCGACGGGCAGGAAGCGGGCCGGGTGAGGAAACAAACGCCGGCTGCCTTCGAGGCCTTTTTCACCAAGGGTGGGCCCGGCCCTCACGTAATAGACACAACGCTGGGGAAGATAGGCGTGGGCATCTGCTATGAGAACCAACTGTCGTATCTGCCGCAGATGATGTGCATGCAGTCGGTAGACCTGTTGCTGATGCCCCACTCATATCCCAAAATAGCGCAGATGGTCTTCTCACTGGGAGAATTAGCTTCCACGCATGCGCGTCTGTTCGGCGTACCCACCATCGTGTGCAATAAAAGCGGTCCATTCCAAACCGCTTATCCCGGGGTACCGTTTTACAAACCAAACTCAAGCTTCCCCGGCCTGTCGACGATTGCAGACTCCGATGGCTCCGTAAAGAAACAAATGAGAGACGAAGAAGGAGTTATAGTCGACGAAGTCACGTTGGATCCTGAGCGCAAGGTCAATAAGCCCCCGCGGCGCTACGGACGGTGGGCGCTAAAAGGGCCCTGGTTCAGGGGTTCAGTCGTGGCGATAGAAGCTGTGGGACGGCTGTGGTATAGGTTGAGCCTGGAGCGAAAGAAAAAAGCGCGCCTGATCTCATCGTCCGGAAAGTAGTAGAGTGCATCCCGCAGGTTACAGTTTGGCCTCCTATTGAAACAGATGGTGGCTGCTTCGGCAGCAACTAACCCTTTGTCAACCTCTTAGTCCAGGCAACTAGGTTTTCCAGTAGCTCCCTTATCAGTATTCTTGCTGCTTCGTCAGTCAAATTACCTTTCTCATCGAACTTGGAAGGTGCAAATGTCACCATGACTTCAGGCTTATTTATAGGGTGCATATCGAGAAAAACAAATTCCTGGCGCAGGTGGTACTGCGCCCTGGCCCCTCCCAGAAGACCGATGGATGCGCTCATCACCGCAACCGGTTTGTCTTCAAAAGGATTATCCCCATAAGGCCTGGAAGCATAATCGATAGCGTTCTTCAAGACTCCGGGTATCGAATAGTTATATTCCGGGGTCGCAATCAATATCGCGTCCGCTGCCCTGATTTTCGCCTTGAACTCCTTAACTTTGCCCGGCGGCGAATTCTCCAGGTCCTGATTGAAGGGCGGGATCCCTTCGAGGTCGAAAATTTCGAGCCTCGCCCCGGACGGCACCAATTTTACCGCTTCGCGCAGCAGCGCCTTATTATACGAGCCTTTGCGCAGGCTTCCCGCAAAGCCGAGGATATTCACTTGCTTGTCCATGTAAACGCCTCCTGCTATGGATATAAGGTTTCGAGGTCTGAACTATCACTTTTTCTTGCCGTGGAATAGCTCGCTGCCCGCGCCCGGGTAGACTACCCGTTCCGACTTTGGGGTCGGTCTTTCAACCTTTGGCCACATCTCGATTCTGGGCTCCGCCCCTTCCAGAGTTATCTTGGAAGGCTGCCTGTCTCTCATCTGCGGCGTTCTTCGAACGTCGACCCCCTCCACATTGTGCGAGAACTCAATGGGTATGCCGTTGGGGTCATAGGCATATATCGAATGAATGAAGCCATGATCGATCATGTCGGATACCTCGAATCCGGCCGCCTCCAGTTTGTCCTTAAGTTCCCATAAATCGTCCTCTTTATCGACACCGAAGGACACATGGTCGAAGATGAAAGGCCCCCTGACCGGCCTGCCATGTTCCTTTGGCGCTACGGACTCCACGTCAGGCCACTCGAAGAATGCCAGCAAATCGTATTCGGAGATCTGGAAGAAGTAGTGCCTATACCCTTTCTGGCCGAGACCTGCCACCAGCCGCATCCCCAGCAAGTCCCTCCAGAAGCGGATAGTCTTGTCCATATCTCCCGTAGCCATAGCAAGGTGATTTACACCATTGAACGTAGCCATTCTGTCATCCTCCTGCCGCGAATGTTATGCAGACATATTACACTCTACGATGGATATTATGTTAGCTCAGCCATCAAAAAGTCATAAAATCCAACTCTGAAAGCTTAAGAAATTATCACATTTTTCAACGCCCATTTACTTCATATGTTATTGCTTCGTTCCCCTCCGGTAGGCCGCGATAGCACCTCTTGTGCGACTGGTAGGACAATGTTATAGTACACTCACAGGAAGGAGGGTATCATGATATTCGTTACTCTGTTGACCCCGAAAGGCAAAGGAAAAGAGGCCATCAGCTATCTGAAGAAGCTCAAGGCTCCCAAAGGCATCAAAATCCTCAATATCTATTTCACTATGGGCCGCTATGACGGGGTAATTATCTTCGAGGCATCCGATGCCAAAGCGGCGATCGGGTTTGCCGCGGACGTAGGCTTCACTACCGACTACTCGGTGGAAACCCTGACCGCTATTCCAGCGAAAGAGTTCTAGACTGTAGCTGAGGCTACAGGCAACACTAAGCTATGGCGAGAAAGCGCAGTAGCTATATGCCAAAACATGTAACTTTGTAGCTATCAGACTTATACAAAGTCCAGAGTCATATAACCGCCCGACTTCATGGCTTTGTCATAGACCAGCTTCGCCACAGCTACATCTTCGATAGCCAGTCCCGTAGAGTCGAAAATAGT
>JAJYLC010000147.1 GCA_021787935.1 Chloroflexota bacterium
TTTCTATAGTAAGTCTTCAAATTTTCTCAGCTTGCTATACTCGATTACTCCGCTCATGGCACGATTCGTTACTTCTACACCTGCTTCTACTGCGGCTGCTATTGGGTTGAGTCCGCTTTGAAGTACCATGCCGGTCTTATTGAAAGCGACCGGTATCTCGCATACCGTCTCATTTGGCTTACCTATCATAACGACGCCGCCGATGCCTGCCTCATTTAATTTACTGATAATGGTCTCCACCGCCGGTCTACAGGGGGACGGAAGCTCGCGGAAATGGGCCAGTATCTTGCCCTCTCCGGTATTTGCTACCTCACGGACACTGGTCATTCTGCTGGCAACGAATATCTCGGCGGGGGACAGAGAACAGCCTGAAAACTCAATTAGTTCGACGAACCTGAGCGGGCTGCGGTTACGAAATTGAAGCACGCCCCCGAACCTGGAATCCAGTGGGACGCCGGCCCTTAGCAGGACGCCGTTTATTGCTACATTTGACACTGTAGCCAGCCCTATTTTACGCGGCGGCACTGGTATTTCGCCAAGCGACTCTCCCTCGAATGCCACAGCTACCAGGTCGCTGACACAGAGCCCGGCTTTGAAAGAGTCTCTCATCGCGGCAAGGGCTTTCCTGAATTGTTCCTTGGGAAACAGTGAAGTATTGATGGGAACCTCTCCCGTATGTTTCTCCAGATTGAAAGAGGTTCGATAGGCCAGCAGTTCGATCTTGGCAGCTATAGAGGCCACCCTGTCACGTACCAGAGCACCGCCTAGCTCCTCTATTCCTCTCTCAGTAATAGACCTGCCATCCCTCGTTCCCACAGGTCGAGTGAGACCTCGACCATCCATTAGCTTGAGGTGGTACCTGACTGCTCTTTCGCCCAACTCGATCCCGAAATCGTTTAAACGACGGGCGATAACCCTGCCGCCCAGCGGCTCCTGAGAATCGCTGAGCACTTTTAGGATTGCTACTATCTTTCTTTCTATATCTGGAGTCTCTTGGCCTATCATATTTCACCCCCGCTCAATAAGCGTAGTG
The DNA here is from genome assembly GCA_021787935.1 of Chloroflexota bacterium. Lineage (GTDB taxonomy): Bacteria > Chloroflexota > Dehalococcoidia > SZUA-161 > SZUA-161 > JACWAE01. The sequence goes on from JAJYLC010000147.1 coordinate 1,034, forward strand.
CCTTCCGTAGGGCCTGAGCCACCGTGGATAGAGCTTGCTGAACTTCTGCTTGAGTATCTCTTCGGCGTTATAGCCGAAATAGGAGGCAAACTCGCCGACAAGTTCTTTAAGGGTCTGATAGTCTTTCTCTCCCAGTTCGGCAACCCCCACCTCTTTGCCCAGTTGATAATTATCCACGCTGCCCCTCATATAGATGACGCCGCCGTGCATGCCGGTCCCTATGAATCTGGCTTTGTGAGGTTCACCCTCTTTCAGATTGAGGCCAAGCAGGACCACAACGCCACCAGCCATGTACTCTCCGAAAAAGTCCTGGGCTGTGCCCCCGATGACCAGCGCTGGCTTTTTATCCTGGTACTCCTTCATGTGAATGCCGGCCCTGTAGCCAACGTCCTCGCGGACAAAAATCTTCCCGCCTCTGGCCGAGAGGCCGATAATATCTCCGGCGTGGCCATGAATAATAATCTCGCCGTTGTTCATGGTGTTTCCGCAGCCATCCTGGGCGTTGCCGCGGACAATAATCCTGGGGCCATCCATGAACGCGCCCAGATCGTTCCCCGGCACGCCGAATATTTCAATCTCTACCGCTTTGTTCAAGTCCGTGCCGATGTATCTCTGGCCGTAAACATTTCGAAGCTCGATCTTCTGGGTCCCGTTCGAGACCACTTCCCTCAGCTTTTCATTGAGTTCGCGATGGGAAAGCCCGTAGGCGTCTATCTTCACTACGGAGCTAGTTTTCTCGCTGTGAACTTTCTCTGTCATTCTAGCTACCTGCCATTCTTACTCCCAGAATTTCCAACTCCGTGTCAGTCAGTCCAACGCCTCGCAAGTGCAAACGGTTGCCTCTCAGGCTTTCCAGGGCATTGACTCCCATGCCGCCCAGGATATCCTTGAGCTCCAAACTCCAGCCGCGGAGCAGATTAGCCAGCCTTCTGGCTCCGATGTCGGGGTTGATCCTCTTGGTAAGGGCGAGGTCTGTGGTGCAGATGCCCCAGGCGCATTTGCCTGTGTGACATTGCTGGCAGAGGCAGCAGCCCAGAGCAACCAGGGCTGCGGTGCCGATATAAACTGCATCTGCCCCTAGAGCGATTGCCTTAGCCACATCTCCGCTGCACCTTATACCACCGGAGATCACCAGGGACGCCCAGTTTCGAATCCCCTCCTGCCTGAGCCTGCTGTCCACTGAAGCAAGAGCCAACTCGATAGGTATGCCCACATTGTCTCGGGTGACCTTGGGTGCGGCGCCGGTAGACCCACGCAGTCCATCGAGTACTATGATATCCGCTCCTGCTCGCACCATCCCGCTGGCGATGGCTGCCGAGTTGTGGACGGCGGCTATCTTGACTGAAATAGGCTTGGTATAGTTGGTCGCCTCTTTCAAGGCATGGACGAGCTGTGCCAGGTCCTCGATGGAGTAGATGTCATGATGAGGAAATGGCGAAAGGGCATCCGTGCCCTTGGGGATCATTCGGGTCATGGATACCTCGGCGCTCACCTTCTCCCCGGGGAGATGGCCACCGATGCCGGGCTTAGCTCCCTGACCGATCTTTATCTCAACCACTGCTGCGGTATCGAGGTACTCCTGGTGGACGCCGAACCTCCCTGACGCCACCTGCACTATTGTGTTGGCACCGTACTTATATAGCTTCGGATGAAGCCCGCCCTCCCCTGTGTTCCATAAAGTGCCTGCCTCGGCGGCTGCCCGTGCCAGGGACTCATGCACATTGATGCTTACTGCTCCGTAGGACATGGCAGCGAACATTATGGGCACATCAATCTTGACCTGAGGAGCAACCCTGGTCTTCAGGCTCATAGTGTTTGGGTCTATCTCGACTTTATCTGGCTTTCTGCCCAGATATGTGGTTAGCTCCATCGGCTCGCGCAGGGGGTCAATCGAAGGGTTGGTCACCTGGCTGGCGTTGAGAACCAGGTGGTCCCAGTAGATGCGGTATCCCTTATCATTGCCCATCCCTGTAAGAAGCACCCCGCCGGTCTCAGCCTGCTTGATAATGTCTTCGATCACCTCCGAGCGCCAGTTGTAGTTCTCCCTGTAGTCCAGAGGATTTCTTCTCACAGTCAGCGCGCCGGTGGGACAGAACATGACGCAGCGATGGCAGCCGACACACTTTCCTTCGTGGCTTCTGACTACATCATCCTCAGCATCATAGTAGTGATTTTCAAAAGAACATTGATTAACACATACCTGACACTGAATGCAGCGCTCAGGATCTCGCTCAACTATGAATTTTGGCGGTAAATATGTCTTCACGTTGTCCCCCTGCTATCTCCTGACAGGAATTCCTCTCTCAGCCAGATAGTCCTTTGCCTGGCGAATCGAGTAATTACGATAGTGAAAGATGCTGGCAGCAAGAGCAGCATCGGCCTTGCCCACCACAAGCGCTTGATAGAGATGCTCGAGATTGCCTGCACCGCCGCTGGCTATTACCGGCACGGGCAGCGACTCACTCATGATGCGGGTTAGCTCCAGGTCATACCCGCTGCGGTGACCGTCGGCATCCCAACTGGTGAGAAGGACCTCACCGGCACCAAGCTCGATAGCCTTTTTGGCCCACTCCACGGCATCGATACCTGTCGGCTTTCGCCCTCCGTGGGTGCAGACCTCCCATCTGGGCGCTCCGTTGCTATTCACTCTCTTGGCATCTATAGCTAAAACAATGCACTGCGAGCCGAACTTTTTCGCCCCCTCACTGATGAGCTTGGGGTTGAGCACAGCCGCCGTATTGATCGTTATCTTGTCCGCGCCTGATTCCAGCATAAGCTTCATATCGCGCGTGCTGCGCAGTCCCCCGCCCACGGTGAGAGGGATGAAAACCTGCTCTGCTACCTTTTCAATCACTTCCACCATGGTTTTACGTCCCTCGGGCGTGGCTCCGATGTCCAGAAAGACCAACTCGTCGGCGTCCTGCTGGTAGTAGAACGCAGCCAACTCCACAGGGTCACCGGCGTCGCGAAGCTCGGTGAAGCTCGTTCCCTTAACCACGCGGCCCGCTGTTACATCCAGGCAAGGGATAATTCTCTTGGTTAACATGATTGAATCCTACTCAGCAACCTTCGGCGCTGCTCTTTTTGCCTTGCGTTTCTCAGCGCCCTTAAGCGCGGCATGCTCGATCACACGCTCAACGCAGTTGGGACACCAGCCCTCGAAAACGTGGTCGAATCTCCTTAGCTCCTTGCTCAAGTACTGGCCGTATTCTGTCAAAACCACCGGATTGCCGCATTTAGGGCAGACCCCTTTTACTGTTTTCACTTATACCACCTCCCTACCTGGCGCCACTTATTTTGCCGAGTGTCTCCACTTTTGCACTTACCGGAGCGCCTTGCGGCTTCAGCCTGCCTATAATAGGTTCGCCACCCATAGGAATCCAAGTTCGGTCTAGGTCAGAGCAGATCAGGCGAATAGCCGATTCCTCGGAGGAAAGATAAAGCTTCTGGTCTTTCACGCCAACCGTTAGCGGGCGCAGCCTTATCCTATCGGTGAGCCCGATCATCTCGCCGTGATGGGCCACTATTATGGTGAAAGGCCCGTTCATCAGCAGGCCGGCATATACCTGACGCAACGTGCGAAACAGCTTCTGTTGGCCTTCGGGAAGGCGCTCTATGTCACTCCAGAAAGGAGGCGCTAATATCTTGGCCACTATCTCTATGGGAAGGCCGTGCCTTCGCACCAAAAGGTCTACGGCGTAGGCTATCACCTCGGTATCGGTCTGTAAGGTGCAATGATAGCCGAACTCTTCGAGATAGCGCCTGTTCGTCCCGTATGAAGAGATCTCACCGTTATGTACGACCGTCCAGTCCAGAATGTTGAAAGGATGCGCCCCACCCCACCAGCCCGGTGTGTTGGTGGGGAACCTGCCGTGAGCCGTCCATATATAGCCCTTGTATTGCTCCAAGCAGAAATATTCGGCTATCTCTTCGGGGTAGCCTACCCCTTTGAACACCGCCATATTCTTGCCGCTGGAGAAAACGAAGGCATCTCTTATTC
>JAJYLC010000148.1 GCA_021787935.1 Chloroflexota bacterium
ACCGATATACCCACCGGCATCACTGGCAAAAATGTCGTTCTGGTTGACGATGTGCTGTTCACTGGCAGGAGCATCCGCGCCGCTATGGACGCCATCATCGATTTCGGACGTCCCCAGCGTATTCAGTTGGCGGTGCTCGTAGACCGTGGGCACCGGGAGCTTCCCATCAGGGCCAACTTTGTGGGCAGGAATATCCCTTCCTCTAGAGATGAGCGCATTCAGTTGAGACTGAAAGAAACCGATGGCAAGGATGAGGTGGTAGTAACCAATAATATGGCCAAGCAGGGAGCGATGCAGGCTCAGTGAGGTTGTTATGGTCATAAACCTGGCAAAGAGGGATCTGATAACAATAGAAGACCTCTCGAATCAGGAGATTGAGGCAGTTTTTGCCTTGGCAGACGAAATGGCTGAAGGGCTCAAAGAGCAATCCAATGTATGCCAGGGCATGATTATGGCGAGTTTGTTTTTCGAGCCGAGCACCAGGACGCGCATGTCGTTCGAGGCTGCGATGAACCGGCTGGGTGGAAGGGTGATCTCTGTAATGGAGATGAGGAATACCTCGCTGGCAAAAGGGGAGAGTATCGCTGACATGGCAAGAGTGGTGGGAAGCTATGCGGATATTATCGTCATCCGGCATCCCTGGGAGGGTGCAGCCAGGGTGGTTGCCGACTATGCTGAAGTCCCAGTGATAAATGCTGGCGATGGCGGGCATGAGCATCCCAGTCAGACTTTACTCGATCTCTACACGATTAAAAAGGAGAGGAAAACGCTCGAAGGATTGAAGATCGCCCTGTGGGGTGACCTGAAGTACGGGCGCACAGTGCATTCTCTGGCGTATGCTCTGGCCAGGTTCGGCGCGACTATACACTTCCGTCCCAGCGCTGGCTTTGAGATGCCGGAGCATGTCATAAGGAAGCTGACCACCGAATATGCAGGCAGGCTGGAGCGCTACAACGGGCCGAAAGAGCAAAAAGAAAACGGGCTCATCCCTCTGGACGCCATATACGTGACGCCGAGCGGCCCACATCAGCTTGCCAATATACCCGCTGTCGGCATCCAGATCGAGCTGGAGAAGGGTGTAGATGCTCTATATGTTACCAGGCTGCAGAAGGAGAGGTTCAAGACTTCTTCAGATGGTTTGAAGAAGGAATATCCTGTAGTAGATAAGAAACTTTTCAAAGAGAAGGGGTTTAAGGAAACGATTGTCATGCATCCTCTGCCCCGTGTAGGCGAGCTAGCTTACGAGATGGATGCCGATCCGAGGAGTGCGTACTTCAAACAGGCCGCTCGCGGTGTGCCCATCAGGATGGCTCTGCTCTCACTTCTTCTGGGGTGCAAGACAGTTGACATTCCTGAGAGGGAGGTGCCGTTCTTCGCGCAGAAAAGGGAGCACCCCGTTTATAAACGCGAGACCGGCATCAGATGTCAGAACGAGAAGTGCGTCTCGGTACAGGAGACCGAGAGGGAGTATATGAAGCACGAGTTTCAGATAGTATCGAACGAGCCGTTAACGCTGAGGTGTGTTTATTGTGAGCACGAGATACATCCTCCATATATAGCCAGTTCTAAGTGGCACCAGGGCCTTGTGGAAAACAAGAGATATTACAAAGCAGACAGCTTCATGCTGGGTCGGATAAGGCCCGAGAATCTTATCATCTTCGACTCGGACGAAGAAGCTAAGCGCCGGGGATTCAAGCCGGGTAGAAGAGTGAAACCTGTCGAGAATGAAAAGTGAGAATAAGGAATTAGGACGTAGGGGCAAGGTTGCCTCGCCCGTTCGCCCTTTTGAGAGCCGTTCGTGTGAGCCTGTCGAACCATGAACGGTAAGTTGCAATGGCAAAAACAAAACTTTTAGCTAATCAACCTAGGAACCTGCTTATTCGCGGCGGTCGCATTGTTGACCCTTCTCAGGGCATTGTTGCCATAGGCGACCTGTTTATCTCGGAGGGCAAGATTGCCTGGCTAAACGCTGGTCGGGGAGGGCCTTTGCCCGAGAATTGCCGGGTAATCCAGGCCAAGGGAATGGTGGCTTGCCCGGGGTTTATTGACCTACACTGCCACCTGCGCCAGCCAGGATTTGAAGAAAAGGAGACTATCGCCACGGGTACGCGTGCTGCGGCTATAGGTGGTTTTACCACCGTATGTTGTATGCCCAATACAAATCCACCTATGGATAAGGCGGCTGTTGTGGAATACATTAAGAGCGTAGCTGCTAAAGAAGGGGCTGTGCGCGTCTTGCCGGTGGGTTGTATAACGGAAGGTCGAAAAGGCGAAAAGCCCGCCGATTTCGGCGAGCTTTTCGCCTCGGGCGCTGTTGCCTTCAGCGACGATGGCAGTCCGGTATCGGACTCAAACATCATGCGCAGCGCCCTGGAATTTAGCCGTGACTCAGGCTTGCCGATTATCGACCACTGCGAAGACCTCGCATTAAGCCAGGGTGGGGTAATGAACGAAGGCTCAGTAGCAGCTAAGTTGAAACTGAAGGGGATACCTGCGGCTGCCGAAGAGAGCATGGTAGCACGGGATATACGCCTGGCCCGCCTGGTCTGCGGCAGGCTGCATATCGCCCATGTAAGCACCGCGGGCTCGGTGAAGTTAATCCGCAGCGCTAAAGAAGAAGGTATTTCAATTACTGCTGAGGTGACACCGCATCACCTAACTTTAACTGAGGAGAAAGTTATCGGTTACAACACAAGTGCCAAGGTGAACCCACCACTGAGGACGACGGAGGACGTTGAGGCGCTTATCTCCGGATTGAAAGATGGTGTGCTCGATGCCATTGCCACCGACCATGCGCCTCATACTGCCAGAGACAAGGACTGTGATTTCAATACAGCGGCCTTCGGCATCAGCGGCTTTGAGACGGCTCTGGGCAGTCTGATGGTGCTGGTGCATCGGGGTAATCTGGACCTGGCGATACTTATCTCAAAGCTCACTTGTGAACCTGCGGTCATTCTGCGCAAGAATGATATTGGCACGCTGAAGCCAGGTGCTGCGGCAGACGTGGTGATTTTCGACCCGAATAAAGAATGGGTGGTGAACCCCGATGAATTTGTCTCGAAAGGAAAGAACACGCCTCTTGCCAGCTCTGTGCTCAAGGGCAAAGTGATGGCTACTTTATACGGCGGCGAGGTGGTTTATAAGGACGAGTCTGTGAAATTGGAACCCTTGTCCAAGCAAATAGGAGTGAAAGGTGGCTAAGAAGGCGATACTGGTGCTGGCAGACGGCTCGGTCTACGAGGGGCACACCTTCGGGGCTGAGGTCAGGGGGTATGGGGAGGTGGTGTTCAATACCAGTATGACCGGCTATCAGGAGATATTGACCGACCCTTCTTATGCCGGACAAATTGTAGTCCTTACCTATCCTCTCATCGGCAACTACGGCATAAATCCCGACGATATCGAGTCGAAGCGTATCCAGGTGCGTGGATTCGTGGTGCGCGAGGATTGCGATAAGCCCAGCCACTGGCAGAGCACCGGCACATTGACCGAGTATCTGAAGAAAGCGGGCATCCCCGGCATCGGCGGAGTAGATACCCGCTCCATCACCAGACGGCTGCGCTCCGTGGGAGTGATGATGGGCACCATCACCTCGGATGAGACTGCTGAAGAAGCGCTGCAGCGGCTGAAGAGCATGCCGCGCTACGACGATGTAGATTTCGTCAAAGGAGTAAGCACCGAATCTCCTTACCTTTGGAATCCCCCATCTCAGAGCGATTTGGCGGGAAAGTACCACATAGTTGTAGTCGATGGCGGCTTGAAGTACAACATACTGCGCATACTGCGAGGCATGGACTGCAAGGTGACCGCTGTTCCCTGCACCGCCTCGGCTGAAGAGATACTTGCACTCAAACCTGACGGCATAGTCCTCTCGCCGGGGCCAGGAGACCCCGCGCTTCTGGACTATATGGTGAAGAACGTGAAGGAGCTGGTGGGGCGCAAACCCATCATGGGGATATGTCTGGGACATCAACTTCTGGGGCGTGCCTTCGGCGCTGATACCTTCAAGCTCAAGTTCGGGCACAGAGGCGCCAACCATCCCGTACGCGACTTGAGAACGGGTAGAGTTTACATAACGGCGCAGAATCACGGCTACGCTGTGGATGGGGATGGCTTGAGAGACGGGATGGAGGTGAGCCAGATAAACCTGAACGATCAGACTGTGGAAGGGCTGCAGCACCGGGAGCTGCCCATATTCTCTATCCAGTACCACTCCGAGGCCTCCCCCGGCCCGCGAGACAATGTGTACCTATTCCGGCAGTTCCTGGAGATGGTGAAAGGCGAATAGCAATCAATGCCAAAGATAAAGAAAGTCCTCGTCATAGGTTCAGGCCCTATCATCATCGGGCAGGCGGCAGAGTTCGACTACTCCGGCACACAGGCGTGCCGTGCCCTGCGTGAGGAAGGCGTCACCTCGGTGCTGGTGAACTCAAACCCCGCTACTATCATGACCGATGAGGGCATCGCCGACATAATCTATATCGAGCCGCTCACAGTCGAGATAATGGAGCGCATAATTGCCCGCGAGCGCCCCGATGGACTCCTGCCTACCATTGGCGGGCAGACGGGGCTTAATCTCGCTGTGGAGATCGCCGAGGCGGGCATTCTCGATAAGTACAACGTGCGTCCCCTGGGCACTTCCATAGATACCATACGAAAGGCGGAGGATCGCGAGCTTTTTAAAAGACTGCTTCTCAGCATAGGCGAGCCTGTACCCGATAGCGCCACGGTGAATACCCTCGAAGAGGCGCGTCAGGTGGCGAACAGGATTGGCCTGCCTCTGGTGATTCGCCCGGGCTATACACTGGGCGGGACAGGTGGCGGCATTGCCAGGACACGGCAGGAACTGGATGAGATTGTTGCTTCGGGGCTCGCCGCCAGCCGCATCCATCAGGTGCTTGTGGAGAAGTGCCTTACAGGATGGAAGGAAATAGAGTTTGAGGTAATGCGAGACGCCGCCGATAACTGCATCACTATTTGCTGCATGGAAAATATAGACCCTATGGGAATT
>JAJYLC010000032.1 GCA_021787935.1 Chloroflexota bacterium
ATCTTATCCGCAGGGCCAAAGCTATGGCCAACTATCTGGACAATATGACCATCTATATAAATGACTACGACCGTATTGCTGGCAATTCCTCCAAGTCCCCCGACCATGTAATCAGCTATCCAGAGCTCTACTCTCGCTGGGTGGACAAAGCCATCGAGATGGGCTACAAGGATATGCTGACCGACGAAGAGCGTGCCGAGATGCACGAGATCAACAAATACTGGTTCAATAAGTCGGTGCACGGCGCCGAGCGCCAGTATCTTGCTGAGGCGGACAGACCCTACTGGTCTTACATGAACCAGGGGGTATTTGTCTGGATGCATGGCGCTCACTCCGGGCAGGTGCCTAATTATGAGAAGGTATTCAAAGTAGGGTTAAAGGGCATACTGAAGGAGGCTCAGGACAAGCTGGCTCAGGTAACTCAGGATAGAGCCCTGATCCGAGATAATCCCAGAGATTTCCTGAAAAAGAAGGCGTTTCTGGAGGCAGTCATCATCAGCATCGAGGCTGCCATCAGGTGGGCGCACAGGTATGCTGAGATGGCCAGGACTATGGCGGCTGTAGAGGAGGACCCCAAGAGAAAGAAGGAGCTGGAGCTAATCGCGCAAAGCTGCTCGTGGGTGCCCGAGAACCCGCCACGGAGTTTCCACGAGGTATTGCAGGCCTGGTTCCTGTTGTTCCTGCTGGTGAGGGTGCTGGATATCCAGACCAGCGGAATCGGGGACAGGGTGGACTATCTGTGGTACCCGTTCTATAAGAAAGATAAGGATGCGGCCAAGATAACCCCGGCGGAAGCTCAGGAGTTGATAGAGTATGTCTGGCTCAAGTTCACTGAGCTGTCTGATTTCAATGCGCCGATAATGGGCAGCGGCGCTCATACTACGCCGCGTTATGTAACAATCGGCGGACAGGATCGCCTGGGTCGCGATGCTACCAATGAGCTGACCTACATCATAATGGACAGCGTTAAGGCTCTGAAGCTGGTGGAGCCGATGATGGTGGTCAGGCTGCACAAGAACACCCCGGATGAGTTCCTTTACAAGTTCACGGATATAATGAGACAGGATGCAGGCCATTATGGCATCTTCAACGATGAATTTATGGTACCGTGGCTGGTGGGCAAAGGGATACCTGTGGAGTATGCCAGAAACTGGTGTGTTGAGGGCTGTATGAGGTGGGCTGTAGTGGGGTATCCGATGGGGCACCGCGGCATCGCAGGAGTAGGTTTTGCTTTGCCCAAGTGCCTGGAGTTGGCTTTGATGGGTGGCAAAGACTATAAGTTCTTTGATGGTAAGCAGACAGGGCCGTCTACTCAGGATCCGCTTACCTTCACCTCTATTGAGGATGTGATCAAGGCATATCTGGAACAGGTGAAGTTCTTCACAGAGAAGATAGTAATATTCAGCAACATAACGGATGCTGTTGAGGAAATCTGGCTGCCCCAGCCGTTCAACTCTGCTCTGCTGGATGGCTGCATCGAGAACGCCCAGGATGTTAGAGAGCTGCACAAATGGCACAAGACCAATATGCAGCCTGTGGGACAGGTAACAACGGCCAATGCACTGGTGGCGATGAAGAAGCTGATCTTCGAGGACAAGAAGGTCACCATGGCGCAGCTTCTACAGGCTCTGAAAGATAACTGGGAGGGGCACGAAGAGCTGCGGCAGATGTTCCTGGATGCCCCGAAGTTTGGCAACGATGACGACTATGTCGACCTTTTTGTCAGGGATGTCTATATCAGGACATGCAAGACGATACATAGTTTTAAGACCATATATGGCTTCAATGTGCAGAGCGACGGCAGCGGTAGCGCCAGCTACTTCAGCTTCAGCGGACTTACAGGCGCGACTCCTGATGGCAGAAAGGACCGCGATGTATTCAATGATGGCACAGTCTCGCCGCTACCTGGCACTGATAAGAAAGGGCCGACTGCCGTATTGAAATCTGTGGCTAAGATAGACCCGCTGCTGACCTTCAACCACCTGTTCAACCAGAGGTGGATGCCGGAGTTTCTTGAAGGCGATAACAGGTCGAAGTTCGTTGCCTATCTGAGAACCTTTGTTGACCTGGGAATCCATCACGTCCAGGGGAACGTGATCGATGACAAGGTTCTTAAAGAGGCTCAGGTGCATCCTGACAATTATCAAACCTTGGTGGTCCGTGTAGCAGGATTCAGCGCCTACTTCACTGATATGGCGACGGAGGTGCAGGATCAGATTATAGCCAGGACGAAGCAGCGGTTATAACGGGGTAAAACGTTTGATATTTAGGAGTGGGCGTCCGCCAGGACGCCCACTCCTTTTTTTGCAATCACGATAGCATTTCTTCAACTTCCTCTATTTTGAAGACACTTGCATGTAGAAAGACAATCTTGTATAATGATAATTAAGGATAATCTAAAACGAAAATAATACAAGATTATCCTAAATTAGAAAGGAGAGTTTATGAGGGTCGGGTTCGTTTCTCTGCCGTGGGTGCTGGCGGTAGTTGCTGTGACGGTCGTGGTCTTGGTTTTTTGTCTGCTCGGAACATCGAGTGCCGAGGGTCAGTATCAAAGCACTGTTATCCCCAGGGTCAACGTGGAGACTGGCGGGAGTCTCAGTATTACTGGCGGAACCATAAATGGAAATCAGATTGATTTCGGTAATCTGGGGCCGGGACTGCCTCTGGAGAAGACCTTGTCTCTAGGCATTACAGCGAACAGCGCCTGGCATCTCACAGTGGGTAAGAATCAAGATCTGCATGACAGTCTTCTTAATGCTACCATCCCTTCTGCTAATTTCACATATAAATCGAATGGAGGCTTAGGCCCAACATATGTAAGCTCAAGTACCGAATTCGGCAGCTCTGTTTTGCCATCAAATGTGGCTACAAACGGCTCGGCGACAACAGGCTGCAACGTCAATGTGGTCTATAGCCTAACAATCCCCGGCGATCAGCCATGTAACAACCCACTAGACAGCTATTATTCTGCTGTTCATACATATACTTTAGTGGTAGGTAGTCCGTAATCGGTTCAGCGATAATTAAGGTAGAGGGCAGTCTGACCTCTTAACTGCCCTCTATTTGTATTCCAACTATGAAGGCACTGATTAAAGGCGCGATAGTATTGCTGCTGGCGGCTGCTCTCCTTGGCATTAATCACCTTCATTCAGCGGCGGAAGGTGGGATAAGTGTCTGGCCTACCTGGGTCGAGCTGACAGTAAATAGGGGAGAACAGGCTCAGAAGACGATAAATGTCGTGAACCAGGGCAGTGAGCCCATCAAGGTGATGGGCTATACAAGCGATTTCTCCATTGAAAGGGAGGGCGATTTCGTATTCTCTGAGCCGGGGCATGAGAGCTATTCAGCTTCGAAGTGGCTCAGTATGGAAGAGACTGAGCTTGAGATTGCTCCTGGAGAAAGCCGGGAAGTTGAGATTGGCATATCGGTACCCACTGAAGTGGAGCCCGGTGGACATTATGCTGCCCTTTTCCTCGAGGCTCTACCTTCGTCGAATCAAGAAGCTATCTCTATTTCAACACGGATTCCATCACTTTTCTACCTCACTGTGCCGGGAGTCACCGAAGCAGATATTTCTGCCAATGCCGATATTGTTTCTCTAATAATGCCTAATATCGCCGGGAAGGGGCCTGTGGGAATGGGGGTGGTGGTGAGAAATTCAGGCAACGTTCATTTAACTGTAGCAGCCAGGGCACGTTTTACTTCTTCCTGGGGAAATTCCAGCGAGCTAGATCTGGGGCAGATGGTAATCTTGCCCAATAGCGATGGGGTGCTTAAAGGAGAGTGGCAGGAGTCGCCTCTCTTCGGCAGAGTGAAGGCAAGTGTTGTGATTGGTTATTTAGACCAGAATGGAGAACTGGTCAATAAGTCTCAAACGGCGGAGTTCTGGGTTGTTCCGTGGAACCTTGTAGGGATAATTGTGGGTGTTATGGTGGTGATAATTCCAGCCATAATAGTAATGAGTAAGAGATATAGGTTACGGGTGGAAAGGAGATGAAGGCGGCGTATTCGCCTAATGGAAAGGGCACAGCATGCTGTGCCCCTACAAGGTAGAGACGTGCGTAGGAATTGAAACACGTTAGGGGCACACAGCCGTGTGCCCCACACCAAAGGATAGACCTGAAAATTTAAAAAACGTAGAGCGTGTTCAAAACTGCCCAAACAATCAATTTCTGCTATTTGCACTTCCAGCAGGGTGCGCGCTTTTCCATGAAGGCCCGGGGCCCCTCTTTGGCATCCTCAGTGCCGAAAATCATCATGGACATCAGCCGTTCTATTGAGTAGGCGGCATCAAGGGCAAGGCCTCTTAGTACTGACTCTTTGATGGCCTGCACTGCAAGCGGGCCGTTCGAGCAAATCTTCTCTGCGTATTCCATGGCCGCCGGCATCAGTTGCTCACGGGGCACCACTTTGTTGATGAGGCCGTATTCCACAGCCTGCTGGGCAGTAATCTGGTTGGCTGTAAGCAGCATCTCCATGGCGCGGCAGTAGGGTATCTGGCGCGGCACTCTGACGGTTGTGCCGCCGCCAGGGAAGAGCGCCCAGGTGGGTTCCATGATGGCGAACACTGCATTCTCTGAGGCTACCCTGATGTCGGTGCCCAGGAGCATCTCCAGCCCTCCGCCCATGCAGAAGCCGTTGACTGCTGCAATGACAGGCTTGAAAAGGTCGAATCCGCGCAGGACAGCGGTGAGCGACTTGGCTGCCTGGGGGTCTGACTGAAGCTCACGGAGGTCGGACTGGGTGATCTTGGGCAGGAAGGTCTTGAGGTCTCCTCCCACGGAGAAGGCGGTCTTGCCGGCCCCCGTGATGATAGCTACCCAGATATCCCTGTCATCTCGTACCTTTACCCAGGCATCGCAGAGCTGGTCCATCATCTCGTCGTCCATGGCATTGAGAGCCTCACGACGGTTCATGGTAATGGTTGCTATATGGTCTTTCTTCTCAAAAAGCACTGCTGGCATGTTTTCCTCCTCACTTAGATTTTCTGGGTGCGTTTGCGTTTGAAGCTGGCTTGAACTTGGGCAGGTACCATTCCTGCTCTTCGACTTTCTCGAAAGTGAGTTCAAGCGGCATATCTATGTATATATCCTCGTTTTTACAGCCGACTATGTTGCTGTGCATGCGAGGCCCTTCTTCCAATTCCACAATGGCGACATTGTAGGGCGTATCCCACGCCGGATAGAAAGCCTGATGGGTGACTTGCCAGGAAAAAACCTTCGCTTTTCCGCTAGCTTTGGTCCATTTGGAATTCGTGCTCATGCACCTGGGGCAGAGGATGCCCGGCGGGAAACGCCATGTTCCGCAATCGTCACATTTCTGGAGCAAAAGCTCCTGTCTCTGGCATCCATCCCAGAAGGGTTTTGAGTCCTCGGTGGGCGTGGGAAGCGGTTTGGGCAGCTTAAACTCTGTCATCATAATTATCTCCTCAAGATTAATGCGGAGCAGCTAAAGCTCGGGGGATACTCATTGACTACGCCGCCGAACCCGGTAGCGAACGCAAACTCCGCATTCTTCACCTGTCTATCGCCGCACTCTCCTCTGAGCTGGCATACCGATTCGACGATATGTCCGAGGCCCATAGTATGGCCCTCGGAGAGCAGGCCACCCGCGGTGTTGCAGGGAAGCTCTCCGCCAAGCGCTGTCTTCCCTGTCCCGACGAAGGGGCCGCTTTCTCCTATCTTGCAGAAACCGCTGGACTCCAACTGTACCAGGAACACTATAGTGAAGGCATCGTAAAGCTGGGCTACATCTATATCTTTGCGGGTGACTCCAGCCATTTTGAAGGCGGTATCGCTGGCCCTTGTCCAGACCGCCCAATCGGAAATCTTGGGATTGCGCCAGGGACGCATCAGCGGTGCTCCGTGCGCTTGCCCGAAGCCTGAGACGTAGATAGGACGGTGCTTGAGGCTCTTTGCCCTCGCTGCCGATGTCACCACAACTGCGCCGCCGCCGTCGGTCCAGGGACAGCAGTCAAGCAGGCGCAGCGGCTCTGACACCCATCGTGAGTTCTGATGGTCTTCAAGTGTGATGGGTTTGCCATACATCTGGGCGTTCGGGTTCAGGCAGGCATGCTTTCTACAGTTGACGGCCACCGTTCCCAGTTGTTTGCCGGTAGTGCCGAAATCGTGCATATGCCTGCGAGCTATCTGAGCCAGAAAGGGTACCGCCGAAATTTCTCCCTGGGGCAGGGTAAACTCAAAGTTGGGCGGCAGGCTGGGAGGAACATCAATAGGATTGTTCTGCCAGCCATAGCAGCAGACCACAGTATGGCACATCCCGGCATTGATAGCCAAGGCAGCCATCTGCACCAGGACAATCGGGGTGGCGCCTCCGCAGTCTACGGTAGCGTTGAAATTAGACGAGATACCTAAAAGGTCAGCCACCCTCCCGGAAAAGCCATGACGCTCGCCCTGTTGAGAGGGATGTGCAAACAAAAGCCCATCCACATCGTCCTTGGTTAGGCCGGCATCTTCAATGGCTTTTTTACAGCCTTCGAGGGCGAAGCCCATGGTGCTTTTATCGGAGATTTTTTTGCCCAGCCTAGTCAGGCTTACCCCAACGAGGGCACATTTATCTCTCAAGCTCAATTTGTTACCTCCGTTGAAGATTAAGGAAGTAGCTAGCTCTTCAGCCCCAGTATTCTGGCCGCATTCCCGCCTAAGATGGCGTTGATTTCATCCTCGGTGAAGGTTATCCCCTCGGGTGCATTCTGAGGAAGGCCTTGGATCAGGTCTGCATACTCTTTGGTAGGCATCAGGGCTGAAACGAAGGGGTTATCGGTGCCGAAGATAACACGGTCTTTGCCCATGCGGTCCAGGGCTTGTCTGAGAACCGTGCAGAATTTGCGAAGGTTGGTTTTCGCTACGTCCTGCCAGGCAGAGACGTCTGTTGCTACGTTAAACTTAAGTCCAAATCCGTAGAAAAGCTGCTCGTGCCAGCCAAAGGCCATGTGGCCAGCCGTAATCATCATATTGGGGTAATCGACAGCGATGTCATCGAGGTGTACGGGGTCCCCGAACTTGGCGCGGAAAGGCGATGGCCCCTGCTGCCCTGTGTGGCAGGTCACCGGCACTCCCAGCTCGTAAATCTTATCGAACAGGCGGCGGGTCCTGGGGTCATTCACGAAGAAACCGGTTTGCGGATAGAGGTTCACACCTTTGAGCCCTAAATCCTTGATACCTCGTTCCACTATCTCAATTGCGTTGGGTCTGCGGGCATCGGTGGTGACGAAAGCGATTATTTTATCAGGGTGCTTTTTTTGCAAGGCTGAGTAGGCTTTAAGCTGTTTATCAAGCGTAGCCGTGTTCTCCCCATAGAGAAGCCAGTAGTCCATAGGCAGGATAACGGTCTTATCGATTCCATTGGCGGTCATGTCGTTGATTAGTGCTTCTCCCTGGGGGTCCCATAGAGAAGGTATCATGGTTTCCATAACCATGTCAGTAGTCATCTCCATCCCCAGCGACTTCAAACCATTGATATACATTCCGACCACACTCTGCCACCAACCCTCCGGGTACCACTCTCTGGCTACCAGGTGATAATGTGCATCGATTAGCATGTTCCTCCTCCTTTCTTCGGGCACATCCGCAGACCGTGATATAACAAGAAGGTTTTTAACCTTCGATATTTCTCAGTCTTGGGGGAACCTCTGGGGCACAGTGTACTGTGCCCTTTCCTTAGTATCAGCCACATCCGCATATTAAGGTTTAATAACCTGGTCTACCTGGGTAGGCCGAGGCCGGCAATGGCGATGATTATCCTTTGAATCTCGTTAGCGCCGCCTCCAACAGCCTGCATGGGTGAGAATCTGTATTCCCACTCCAGGTATCCATCGTAAGGAGCCTGGGGAGTGCCCCGCTGTAATTGACCGTACAGGCCGAGTACCTGCATACCCAGATTGCCCAGGCGTTTCTCAAGTTCACTGGTAAAGACTTTGGAGATAGATGCTTCAGAGAATGGAACGATGCCCTGCTCGAGAAGCCAGGCCAGACGATAACCCAGCAAGCGTCCGGCATGTAGGTCTATTGCCATCTCGCTCAGCTTCTGCCTGATGATGGGGTCTTTGCTTAGCGGTATGCCATTGCGTTTCGTGGATTTAGCATATTCTACTATCTCATCGAATATGCGCTGGTAGCCTGCTATGGTGGCCGCCATGAAGACCCTTTCATGGTCGAGAGCCTGTGTAATATAGTACCAGCCCTGATTCAGTTGTCCCACCACACAGCTCTTGTGGACTTTGGCATCATCGAAAAATACTTCGTATAGCGTGTGGTCGAACATGGTATCAAGTTTGCGTGTCGTGATACCAGGGGTTTTCATGTCGACAATAAAGATGCTGATGCCCCTGTGTTTCTTGGGAGCATTAGGGTCGGTTCTAACTCCGATCCAGCCGTAGTCGGCGTCGCCGGCGAAGCTGATGAAGGTTTTCTGTCCGTTTATTATGAAGTAGTCTCCCTCTGCCCTGGCGTTGGTCTGCAGAGAAGCCAGGTCGGAGCCTGCTTGAGGCTCAGTATAAGCCAGGCAAAACACAACCTCTCCGCTCAGAATCATGGGCAGGAACTTCTTCTTGTGTTCCTCGCTGCCCACGTTCATTAGAGTGGGGCCTACCATATTCTGCGCCAGTATATGAGCAGCCGACGGCGCTCTGCCATATAGCATCTCCTCGCCGAAGACCAGCTGGTCCATATGGGGACGGCCCAACCCGCCATATTCCTTGGGCCATCCGATACCTATCCAGCCTTTCTTGCCCAACTTGCGGCTGAATTCGCGGCTGAACATCTCATGGGTTTTCCCGCCCCGCCAATCCGGTCCCAGCTCGCTGCGCAGAAAATCACGAACCTCTTGTCTGAAGGCTTCCTGTTGGGCAGTAAACCGGAAATCCATAACATTTCTCCCTTATTGAAGTTAAATATATTTTCTATAAGCCCAACTTTTGGGCGACCAGCTCCTTCTGGAAATCGGTATCGCCGAAGGCAAGCTCCCCGGCCTTTGCTCTCCGATAGTAGAGCCCTATGTCGTGGTCCCTGGTGGTGCCGATAGCACCGTGACATTGTACGGCTCTTTCCGTAACGAACTTGTAGGCCTCGTTGATCCATCCCTTGGCCACAGCAACCTCATTGGCACTCTCCGGGAGACCCTCAGCAACGTTCCATGCAGCCTTATAAAGGATATCCCTGCTGGTCTCGACATTCATCCACATATTGGCACAATAGTGCTGGATAACCTGGAAGCTACCGATAGGCTTGCCGTACTGGACCCTCTCTTTGACATAGGCCAGGGTCATATCAAGAGCTGCTTCCTGGCCTCCGACCATTTCAGCACATTTGGCTATGGTGGCGTACTCGAGGGCCCTGGCAGTGATGGACCATCCTTCATGGAGTTTACCCAGCATCCTGCTCTTGGGGACTTTGACATTTTTGAATACGACTTCGCATAGCTTGTCAGCGCCTATGGTAGGCATGACCTCGCACTTGATGCCGGGGCTCTTAGCATCGACCAGGAACAGGGTGATGCCATCTTCCGGGGTGGTCCCTTTCTTGGTTCTGGTAACGCAGATTATGTAATCAGCAATATGGGCGTTTTCCACGAAGAGCTTGGTGCCATCGATAACGAAGCTGTCTCCCTGAGCTGCAGCCTTTATCTGCACTCCGGCGGCGTCATATCTGACGCTGGGCTCGGTGAATGCCAGGGTCAAAATCGTGTCCCCTTTGGCTATCTTAGGCAAAAACTCCTTTTTTTGTTCCTCGGTGCCTGCATTGAGAATTGGGAGACTTCCCAGGACAACGGTACTGAAGAACGGCCCAGGGAGGATGTTGCGCCCCATTTCCTGTAGAAGAATGATGAGGTCCAGGAATCCCATCCCCATGCCGTTATACTGCTCAGGCAATACCAACCCCATCCAGCCTAGCTCGGCCATCTTGCGCCAGAGTTCGGGCGAATAGCCTTTCTCATCTTCCTCCAGCTTGCGAACCAATGTCTTGGGGCATTCCTTGGTCAGGAAATCTCGTGCCGAGGTTCTCAGCATTTCCTGCTCTTCGGTCAAATCCAGATTCATTTTAACCTCCTCTGATCATTCCGACTATAGTAAGAGATATAGGAGCGACTCTTTAGTTCGTTGTTCTATTGCTAGCTTACCTCCCAAGCCCGTCGCCCTTTCCAATCGTAGTCCTCGCGCTCAACCACCATAGCGGTTCCCTGACCGTAGCCGCCGCATATAGAGCCGCAGGCGTATCGGACGCCGCGGCGGTTCATCTCATGGGCCAGAGTGCCAATCATCCGAATGCCGCTTGCGCCGATGGGATGGCCGATGCAAAGTGCATCTCCGTTAACATTCATGTTCTCTAAGGGGATTCCGAGAAGCTTGCACTGAACTATGGGGGGTACCGCAAAAGCTGCATTGGATTCCCACAGGGCGATGTCCCTGGGTTTCAGTCCTGCCCTTTTTACAGCTTTGTCTGCTGCCAGCGTGGCGCTATAACCCATAATCGAGGGGTCGCACGCCTCCCAGGCTATGGACCTTACAGTGCACATGGGTATGAGGCCCAGCTCTCTGGCCTTCTCCTTCGTCATGAAAAGGGCTGCACCTGCAGCGTCAGCCTGCTTCGATGAGGTGGCGGCTGTGACTACACCGGTGGGATTGTATAGAGTCGGCAGTGTCCGCAGCTTTTCGATAGTTGTGTCGGGCCGCACGTCTTCGTCATAGTCGACCATTTTCTCTGTGCCGTCGGGGAATTTCCCCATCATGGGGATAATCTCGTTTTTTCGCCAGCCTCTTCTCTGGGCTTCGGCAGCGCCTAGATTGCTTTTCAGGGCAAACTGATCGCAGTCTTCCCTGGTAACGTTGTAGATTTTTGCCAGGTTCTCAGCAGTATTGCCCATAGCGATCAGTGTGGCCGGGTCGATGATATCCCATAATTTCGGATTCGGCAGGCCACGCGCGGCTGCTCCAGTGGCTATAGCCTCTTCCATCATCTTGTTCATGTCTGTGTCGAATGTCCAGAGGGGTATAGGGAAGTGAGAGCAGCTTTCGGCGCCGCCGCCGATAAAGATATCCTCCAGACCCAATTGAATAGCCATGATGCCGAACTGAGCGCCGGCCATGCTTGAGGTGCAGGCACGGTCAACGCTCAAGGCGCGGGTCTCATAGGGACAGGTCAGCAGTCCCACCGTTCTGGCCGGGTTTTGCTGCTCGCCGGTAAGATTCGGCGAGCCCATAGTGACTTCATCGATCATCTTTCTATCTACGCCGGTCCGCTGAAGCAGCTTTTCCACAATGGCAATTGCCAAGTCATCCCCACGCATGTGAGAGAAGAAGCCCGGCTTCTTCTGACTCGCCCTGCCGTGGGGTGTCCGGCAGTAATCCACAATCACTACTTCTCTCGGTATCTTGACAGCTTTGGTTGTTGCCTTCCTGGGCATTTGTGTTTCCTCCTTCATCTAATCCTACTACCAGCTTCTGGGAAGGCCCAGTCCTAATGAACAGACAAGGTTTCTCATTATCTCAGAAGTGCCTCCGCCCATATTAAGACTTACGCACTGCTGATATTCTTTTTCGAATTTACCCTGTAAAGGCGCCCATCTGGATTCTTTTATCTGGGAATGCATTCCCAGTATCTGACATCCTGCATAGAAGAAACGCTGGTTCATCTCGGTGGCCATAACCTTGGCAGCCGCAGCATAGGAACCAGCCATGATCAGGCCTCCCTTGATCTGGTTCCAGACTACGAAATAGGAATAGGAGCGACCTGACTCGATATCTATAGCGAGCTGAGCCAGCCTATGTCTGATGAGCGGGTCCTTAGCCAGCGGTTTGCCGTTTTTCTTTGCTTCCTTGCAGAACTCTATCAGTTCCTCCAGCTCGCGTCTCAGAAAAGAATACAGCATGATCATAGAGCGTTCGAAATTGGATGTCATCTGCGAGGTGATCCAGCCCTGGTTCTCCTCGCCCACTCTGTTTCGTGCCGGAACGCGAACATCATCGAAAAAGACCTCATTGAAGAGGTGGGAACCCTCGAGGCTGATGATGGGGCGAATGGTGATGCCCGGGGTCTTCATATCTACAAGGAAAAAGGAGAGTCCCTGGCTTCTTTTCGAATTAGGGTCTGTCCTGGTGAGCATGAAGCCCCAGTCAGCACGGTGGGCCCCGCTGGTCCAGATTTTCTGGCCGTTGATAATATAGTCGTCACCCTGCCTTACAGCACGTGTAACAAGGGACGCCAAATCAGAGCCGGCGCTAGGCTCGCTCCATAACTGGGTCCAGAACCGCTCGGCGCGGGCTATGTAAGGCAGATGCTCCTTCTTTTGCTCTTCGCTTCCGCCGTAGAGGAGCGTGGGCGCCAGCATTTGCATACCCCAGGGGTCGACTCCTGCGCCCCTGTAGTAGCCCTGTACTTCGCTGAAGATAAACTGCTCCGTGAGGGGGGCATCGAGGCCGCCGTACTCCCTGGGCCAGGCGCGGGAGAGCCAGCCTTTTGCCGCCAGCTTCTTGGCCATCTTCTTGTGGAACTCCCAGCACACGTCCAGTCCAAACATGGCCTCCATGGATGTGCCCCATTCCGGAGGAGCGTTCTTCATTTCTTCTCTGAAGAAATCTTCAAACTCTTTTTTTAGAGCCTCTTCTTCCGGAGTGAATTTGAAATTCATCTCTGGCCTCTCTATTTGGTTGCCACCTTTAGATGCCCTATTCTTTAACCTGTCGTGAAGCCTGAGTCTTCTCGCGCCCTTTACTTAAAAGTTTTGCCAAGGCGCTGGTAAACGGCAGTCGTCTCGCCTATTATCCTTTCCACGAGCTCTTTCACTGTGGGGATGTCGTGCACCAAACCGATAATCTGTCCACAAGCCAGCAGGGTGTTTTCAACATCCCCTGCTTCCATTGCTTTCAAGCTTTTTTCTCCTGCGAGCATGTGGATTATCTCGTCCTGGGTAGCTCCTTTATCTTCCATCTCCTGAACTGTCATCGTAAGTTTGTTGCGCAGCGCTCTCATCGGGTCACTCAAGGTGCGCATCACGAAAATGCTGTCGGTCGATTGGCACTCCAGGAGTTTGTTCTTGAAGCTGGGAGGGATAGGACATTCTTTGGTGGCCAGAAATCTGGTGCCCATCAGCACGCCCTCGGCCCCCAGTGCAAAGGCGGCAACAATCCCCCTGGCGTCTGCGATGCCACCGCCGGCAATGACGGGGACTTTTACTGCATCTACCACTTGAGGGATGAGGACAAGGCTGGTGATGTTCTCCCTGCTGGGATGTCCGCCGCACTCAAATCCGACTATCTCGACAATATCCGCACCCACACGCTCGGCTGTTTTAGCGTCTCTCAGACGGGCACATTTGTGCATGAACACGGCGTTGCCCTTTTTGATGCGAGGGGCCAGATTTTCAGGGCTGCGGCCTGAGGTTTCAAATACGGTGACCCCTTCTTCGAGAGAGGCATCTATATATTCTTCGTGGGGCAAGGGGCTTATCATGGGGAAAAGGTTGATGTTTATCCCGAATGGCTTATCGGTCAGGCTCTTTGTTTCTCGTATCCTTTCCCGGAGCGCCTGCGTTGTTCTTGACATAACCGAAGAAAGGCAAGCGAATATGCCAGCATTGGCTGCAGCAGCCACGAACTCGGGGGTGGACTGGTATCCCATGGTGCCCATAACCAGAGGATATTTTGAGCCTAAAATCTCATTGACCCTTGTCTTGAGCTTCAGAGCCACTTAGCTTCCTTTCCCGGGATAAAGTGTTTAAAATTACCTACCCTTAAACACGGGCGGCCGCTTTTCCATAAACGCTGTGGCTGCCTCTTTAAAGTCTTCAGTTGCCATGAGCTTGTCCTGATATTCGATCTCCACCATCATCTGCGCGATGATGTCGGTCTGGGCCATGGACTTGTGCAGGGACAGCTTATTCATGCCGACTGCCATCGGCGGGAGAGCGCCTATTTTACAGGCCAGCTCTCTGGCTGCGGTCATAAGCTCGTCGTGGGGGACTACTTTGCTGACCATGCCTATCCGATAGGCCTCGGCAGCATCGATAGTCTCTCCGGTGAGCAGCAGTTCTTTAGCTTTGGAAAAGCCGACGACCCGGGGCAGGGTGAAGGAACCTCCGGTATCGGGCGCCAGTCCTCGTTTAACGAACATCATGGCAAATTTAGCCTTGTCTGAGGCTATGCGGATGTCGCACGCCAGGGCAAAGGAGACGCCCATGCCGGCTGCCGGGCCATTTACGGCAGCGATAATCGGCTTGCGCATGGTCTGCATGAAAGCTACAGCTCCCACCACTGTTCCCTTGCCCCAGGGGACTTCCTCAGTCTGTTCACCCACACGTGACGAGGCAACGCCTTTATCCATCTCTTCTTTTTCAACCTGAGCGGTTTTATCGATAAACATTGATAAGTCCACGCCAGCCGAGAAATACTTACCTGCTCCTGTTAAAACTATCGCCCTGATATCATCGTCAGGTTCAAGGTCGTCCCTGAACACGTAATCAATCTCTTCCATCAAGAGAAAGTCAAAGGAATTGGCGCTGTTAGGGCGGTTCATTGTCACTATAGCAATGTGATTTTGCCTATCCTTGTCGCAGATGAGGCGCTTGTACTCCATTTGATATTCCCTTCTGTAGGATTATTTGCAGATTAGGATATCTCGTTTTTAATTGTAATCGGATATAAATCCAAACACAATAACTGGGCTCCTCTGCAGCCTAACTGAGGCTCTGAGGAGCCAGCACCAAAGGCGAACGTCACTGAGCCAGCACAGCAGTTTCGAATGGAACATCGCTTTACCCAGCCAACGCTCTACAACTCAGCGTTGGCTGGGTCATGTTTCTAAATGCCTCAGGCTTGTACCTTAATTAAGGACAGAGATGCTTTTTCAGATCTATAGCGTCATCTCAGGCAGAGAAAGGTCGCCCAGTTCATTAATTCTCTGGGCTATTTCCTGTGGCTTCCACTTTCTGCCTATGTCGATTACCTTGGCAAGCTGTGGCGACAGCCATGACTCGAGCTTGCCGCCTCTTATGGACAACCAGCGCCCGTTTATATTCTGGGCTGCATCGCTGGCGAGGAAGACGACGAGAGGGGATACATTCTCAGGGGCCATCTCGTCGAACTCACCCTCTTTCTTTTCGAACATACCCCCGAGGCCTGCGGTCTGCATCGTCATTCGAGTCCTAGCCATGGGTACAATGGCATTGGCAGTCATGCCATACTTTCCCATCTCCCTGGCCCAGACCATGGTCAGGGCGCCGATGCCCAGCTTGGCCGATGCGTAATTGGCCTGCCCTGCATTGCCCAGGAGGCCGGCGTGGGACATGGTGCTTATTATGCGGCCTTTGATGGGCGCTCCTGCCTTGCTCTGCTCCCTGAAGTAAGCGCAGGCATGTCTGCCGCAGTAGAAGGTTCCGGTCAGGTGCACTTCGATGATAGCGTCCCACTCCTCTTTGGTCATATTGAAGGCCATCTTGTCCCGGAGGAAGCCGGCATTGTTGACCAGGATGTCAAGTTTCCCGAAGGCCTTGACAGCGGTTTCGACCATTTTCTGCGCTCCCTCCCAACTGGTGACGCTATCGAAGTTGGCTACTGCGTCTCCGCCCATAGCCTTAATCTCTTTGACGACCTCGTCGGCAGGACCTTTGGCCTTTCCTGTGCCGTCCCATTCCACTCCGAGATCGTTGATAACGAGCTTAGCGCCTTCCTCAGCCATGGCCAGAGCATGGGCTCTGCCCAGACCTCTTCCCGAACCTGTTACTATTGCGACCTTGCCTGCCAGCATTCCTTTACCCTTTGCCATACCTGTTTCGAACCTCCTTTTTAGTTTTCGAGACGCTCTTTTTGGGGTACAAAAAAGCCTGTTCTTCCTGTTAAAGCGGAGTTTTGAAGAACAGGCCCATTGTTCCTGCCGTCTTTTCCGGATATCTGATAAACCTGTCAGGCATCACGCCCACCATTTTAAACTGTTGGCACGCCGTGTCAAGATAAGTCTCCGGGGACTCTTACTAGAATATAGATTCTACCAAGTACTCGTCACCGCCTATAAGTTTATCCTTTTCTAACTCAGCAATCTCGTTGTCAGACATGCCGAGCACCTCTTTGAATACGTAGTCGTTGTGTTCGCCAAGACAGGGCGGCGGCTTGCGGATGCTTATAGGAGTCTTGTCCATTTTCCACAACATGCCTGGGTAGAGATGAGTCCCTGCCTCGCGATGGCTGACTTCCTCGAAGAAGCCGCGGCTCGCCAACTGGGCATCATGGAAGGCATTGCTCTGGTCGAGCACAGGACCCGCTGCAATTCCCTCTTTCTGTAGTATGTACATAACTTCGTAATTATCGTGGCGGCAAGTCCATTCTTCAATATATTTATCCATCTCATCCTGGTTTTTCAGACGATCGAGGGGGGTGGAGAACCTTTCTTCTTTAGCCCAAGGAGGATTGCCCAGCGCTTTGCATAACCCCTGCCATTCCTCCTCGGAGGATACCGAAATCACTACCCATCCGTCGTCGCCCAGGCAGCGGTAGACTCCGTGGGGCGCCATGGAGGGATGGCGATTGCCCAATGGCTGCTGGACCCTGCCGTTCATGGTATAGTCCATAATCGCTTCTCCGATGTGAGGGACAACGGATTCAAGCTGGGACAGGTCGATAAACTGTCCCTTTCCGGTGCGCTTGCGATAGCGCAGAGCGCAGAGGATAGCGAAGGCGGCAGTAGCTCCGGAGGCGGCATCGCTGTGGAATATGAGGGACTGGGTAGTGGTATAGTCCAGGTCAGGGTAACGTGTCAGCCAGGTATGACCGGCCAGAGCCTGAAGTTGGGCGCCGAAGATGGAGCAGTATTTGTGGGGGCCGGTGCAGCCCAGCCCGGGCATACTGAGATAGATGATAGAGGGGTTTACCTCTTTGAGGACATCGTAAGTCAGGTTCAATTTCTCCATGGTATCAGCAGCATTGCTCTCGAAGAAAACGTCACTTACTTTTACCAATCTCTCGAAGACTTCGATTCCCTGGGGTCGGGTGAGGTCAATGCAGCAGCTCACCTTGTTTCTACCCAGAGCATGAAACATGACGAAACGGTCCCAGGGCCTGTCTCCTGCCCAGTGGTTGACATAAGTTTGTATTCCTCCACTGCCCCCGAATGTTGCCCCTGTGGTGGGGACGAGGAATTGGGGAGGTCTGGGCATATACCCTCTGGTAATAGTAGGAAAGTGATGGACTGACTCCACCAGGATAACCTCGGCGCCCAGGTCTGCAAGGAGCATAGTGGCGAACGGGCCGGCAAATACTACGGGCAGTGCAACGATTCTCACGCCTTCAAGCGGCAGCTTGGCCATATCAGTGGTCTCCTTCCTAAATAATACCGCCCTCGCGCAGTTTAATCAGTTCCTCTGCGGTATATCCCAGCAGTTTGCAATAAATCTCCTCATTATGCTGTCCCAATAGCGGGGCAGGCCGACTGATTTTCCAGGGAGTCTCTGACATCTTGAAAGGGGCGCCGGGGTAGGTGACTTTGCCTGTTTCCGGATGCTCGACTTCTGCAAAATATTCCCTGGCCTTGAGTTGAGTATATTTCAGCAAATCCTCAGTGCTATTGATGGGGGCACTGGCGATCTTAGATTTGAGGAATATCTCAAAGAGTTCTTCCTTGGTGTGATCGGCAAGCCACGAATACCAAATGGCGTCAAACTCCATTCCGGCTTCGGCACTGTAGATATTTTGAAATCTGGGGTCGTCCTTAAGCTCAGGCATTCCCAGCGCCTCTATATATCTCGGCCACCACTGAGGCAAGCTCAGGGTGTTAACGAAGCCATCTTTGCAGGGGTAGACACCCTGGGGCATGATCAGCATCCTGATTGCTTCTCTGGGCGGCGGCCAGCGCGTGGTTATCACTCCCGCCATGATATAACTCAAAATGTACATTATTCTTCTGTCGGCGCTGCCTATTTGGGTCTCCATTATGGAGACGTCTACATGTTGTCCGGTCCCCTCATCCTCCGCAGAATATAAAGCGCCCATAGTTGCTACGGCAGCGACTGTACCTGCCTGGTATTGGATGACATTTCCTCCCAGCTTCAAAGGCTCTCTCCCAGCTATTCCGGTGGAGTACATCTCACCGCCCATGGCATATTCCACTATCTCCGACGACTTGAAATCCCGGTAAGGTCCAGTTTGGCCGAAATTGGAGATAGAGACCATCACCAGCCTGGGATTTACTTTCTCCAAGCTCTGATAGTCCAGCCCCAGGCCGGGCATAACATGTGGTCTGAAGCTTTCTACCAAAATATCGGACTCCGCCGCAAGCTGTTTCAATATCTTTTTCCCAGTGGCGCTCTTCAGATTCAGGGTGGTACCTTTCTTATTGGTATTGAGATGGAGGAAGAGGCCGCTTTTCTCTGGATTCGGGTCGTCTTTAAAGAAGGGCCCCATGGCTCGCGTAGGGTCTCCTTTCCCCGGCCTTTCCACCTTTATCACGTCAGCGCCGTAGTCTGCCAGCAGCTTAGTACAATAGGGGCCTGCGATGTGCCAGGTCAAATCCAGCACCTTAACCCCTGACAGGGCTTGCTCCTGCATGTCACACCCCCGAGATTATTTGTATACCCCACACACTTGCCAGTTCAATTGACCTCAGCCCAGACAAATGCTGTTCCTTATCTCATTTACGTGGAATTGAGATAAATTCCGAGGTTAAATGGAGAATGAGTTCGGAAAAAGAGATGATTTTCTTTCCGTATACTACTCAGCGCCTATGCCTCCATAATGCTTTCCGATATCCTGGCAACTTGGGGAAGCCGCTTCGATATTTTGAGTGGGAGGAATTGAATAATACATGCCGAGCAAAACGCTGTCAAGGTCTTCCTTAGACGTGAAGGTATTGCTTGTTGGCTTTTTGCTTCGAGGGCTAACTTTTTGCTCCTTTTTTCGTTTTAATATTCAGAAGGGAAAAAGGTCACAAGGGGTTAAGTCATGAGTACTAGTCGTTAGACATAATGCCCTGTATTCTTTGGGATGTGTTTATCTATGGTAGATCAAATAGGAGTTTGTCAATGAAGAAAAGGTTACTGGTTCTGGGCGCACTGGTGGCTGTAATCGCTTTGGCCAGCCGGTCGGTGGTGGAAAAATCATGAAGGGAAAATATGGCGGTTTGGTGACTAGACGACCATCCGCCAATATGACAGGTTTATTGGGGCTGGGTATCCTTAAAGCGGAAGACGATGTACCTGTTAAGAGGGCCGGCATCGAACCGTAGCTTTGAATAATTAAAGCTTTGCCTGAACTCTTTCCCTGGGTTATACTGGTAATTAAAAATTTCGGGGAGGAGTTGCAGGTGCAGGATGAGGAAAGCACCGCTCGGGGATTGCAAAATCGAGACCCTGAGACTTGGGCTGAGGTTTATGAGAAGTATTTCCCCAGGGTATATCGTTATATTGCCCTGAGGGTGAGCGATAAGACGGAGGCCGAGGATTTAACGGGGCAGGTATTCCTTAAGGCGCTTGAGTCTGTCTCATCGTTCAAGTGGCGTGGGGTACCTGCTTCAGCATGGTTGTTTCGCATTGCACATAATTGTGTCATCGACTACTGGAGAACAAGTAAGGCAAAATATAATCTGCCTCTCGATGAGTCCCTGGTAGGCAATGATGCAGACCCTGTGTCGGAGGCGGAAAGGAATGTGGATATCAGCCAAGTAGTTCAAGCGGTGGGGCAGCTTACTCAAGCCCAGAGAGATGTGATTGAGCTACGTTTCGCTGGCGGGCTGTCCACTGCTGAGGTTGCGAAGGTACTTGGCAAAAGTCAAGGAGCAGTGAAAGTACTGCAACACAGTGCACTGATAGCACTGCGCAGGAGGCTCTCCTCCGGGAGAAAAGATGAAGAAGAACTTTGACGACATGTTAGATATATGCCTCGATCGCATAGTAAGGGGCGACACCATAGAACAGTGTCTAGAAAGCTACCCTGAGCAGGCAGCGGAGCTCGAACCCCTTCTTAGAGCAGCTTTAGCTACTGTCAGGGCATCCTCCAGTATTGAACCCCGCCCTGAATTTCAAAGATTAGCCAAACATCAGTTACTTTCAACGATTGAGGAGAAAAGAAAGAAGCTGACAGTACATCGTAAGACGCTTTGGAGCTGGCAGCGGCGCTGGGCTGTAGCTTTGGTAGCAGTTCTGGTTATTCTTCTGGCCGGCGTAGGAACGGTTTCGGCATCGGCAAGCAGTTTACCCGGGGATACGCTTTACCCGGTGAAAACAGCAGCCGAGAACGTGCAGGGATTCTTTACCTTCGGTAGTGAGGCTAAGGCGAACTTTTATATGAGCCTGGCTCAGCGTAGGCTTAACGAGCTCAACAAGTTGGTAGAGGAGAATAGAGATATACCCCAATCGCTGCTGGAGGCAATGAGTAGCGAAACGGACAATGCAATTACAATATTGAGCGGGAATCAGCAGTTGGGAAACGAGTCAGTTGACAGGCTGATGGGACTTACTTCTAATCAGAATACTGTGCTGACAGAATTAATAGAAGAGGTACCCTCTACGGCGAAAGTGAAGATACAGGAAGCGCTGAATAAATCCGAAGATGCACAAGGACAAGCGCTTCTGCTGAAAGATAAGGTAGGCCACACAGAAAGGCCGCAGGTGTCGCCGTCACATCCTTAATGGCTTATTCTTTAGTGATAACTACGATTCTTTTGAGAGGAGGGCCTTCTCCTGCTTCTCGGGAAGGTACCATCTTATCGGCCCCGGGGACTTCGTCCGAGGCTTTTTTAACTTCTGGCAGGCCTCCAAGGACTTTAAGCAGTGGAGTGGGATTCTCAAGGTGAAGTCTGATGGTGATACCCTTGTCCACCGAGCCGCCCAGATTCAAAACTTCTATTTGAGGGGTCTGTTTCAAGTGTTTGTGAAGTTGTAGCATTCGGTCCAAACCTACAGGGGGCGGGATCGCTATTTCTATAGTGCCTTTATAAAATCCCGGGTCCAACGGTTTATCTTCGAGCCCTTGAGAGGGCTGCCCGGGAGATTCCTTGTTCGTTTTCCCTCCCTGAGAAGATGCAGCTTTTCCAGCTCCAGAGCCGTCAGAAGATCTACTACTCACCCCGGTTGCTACTGCATCTTTTGCTATCCCCCGAGCATTTGGAGCTTCCATCTCCATACTATTTTCTATCCTTGCTTTCATTAGATGCTCGGCTCGTTCTATTGCTTCGGTCATGATCTTGTTAGCTTCCTGCTGGGCGTCGGCAACTATGGCCTGAGCTTTCTGCTCTGCTTCCTTAGAGACTTTTCGAACAAGTTGTTCCGCTGCTGAGATTCTTTCCGATACTTGCCGCTCCGCTCTTTGTCGGGCTTCAGCGATTATTCTATCGGATTCTACGCTTGCTTTCCCCTCTGCTTTCAATTTGGCTTCAGCTATAATTCTATTAGCTTCTTTTTCTGCTGATAGTTGACTGGCTTGTGCTTTCCTCTCCGCTTCATCAATCATGTCCTGAGCCTGCTGTTCTGTTCCGGAAATTTTTTCTTTTGCTTCGGTTATAATCCTGGTGGCTTCTTCTCTTGCGAATGCAAGTGCCTTTTCCGCCTTTTCGTCTGCCTGTTTAAGAATTAGCTGAGCTTGCTGTTCGGTAGATATGGCATTATCTTGTGCTTCTGCCACAATCCTGTTAGCTTCTCTTTGAGCGGCTGCATTAGCTTTTTCTACTTTTTCCTCGGCCTGTTTAAGGATTTCCTGCGCTTTCTGCTCCGTAGATGAAGCGTTTTCCTGCGCTTCAGCAATAATCTTGTTAGCTTTATTCTCTGTAGCTCCCCTGGTTTTTTCGGCTTGGTTTTCCGCCTGTTTCAGAATATCCTGGGCCTGCTGCCCTGCGGCAGAGATTGTTTCCTGAGCTTTAAGGTTGGCCTTTTTCTCAGTGTCGGCAATAATCTTATTTATTTCTATCCTAGTGTTTTTGGCGCTCTCTTCCGCCCCGCTGAGAATGTTCTTCGCTTGCTGCTCTGCGGTGGCGATTTTTTCCTGTGCCCTCTGCCCGGCTTCGGCAATAATTTGCTCACTATCTGCCTTGGCTTTCTCAGCCGATTTTTCTTGAGCTTCCGAGATAATCCAGGAGGCTTGTTTCTCTGCAGCGGATATAATTCCTTCTGCTTTGTATTGTGCCTTTTTAGGTATCTCTTCAGCCTGCTGCTCTGCCTCTGCTATTCGTTGCTGGGCTTTAACCTTTGCTTTAGTGTCTGCTTCGGCGATAATTTCGTCAGCCTGCATTCTTGCCTTATCTTCAGCCTGCTTGATAATATCCGCAGCTTGCTGCTCTGCCGCTGTGGTTTTTTCTTGTGCAATGCAGTCTGCATTCCGCTCGACCTCTCCGATAATTTCGGCTGCGCGAATCTTTCCTTTCTCTTCCGCAGTATTGATGATTTCTTGAGCTTGCTTTTCCGCCTCAGCTATTTTTTCCTGCACCATCCGGGCTGCTTTTCGCTCAGCTTCGGCTGTAAGCTTATCCGACTCGGCTTT
The DNA here is from genome assembly GCA_021787935.1 of Chloroflexota bacterium. Lineage (GTDB taxonomy): Bacteria > Chloroflexota > Dehalococcoidia > SZUA-161 > SZUA-161 > JACWAE01. The sequence continues at coordinate 22,472 of JAJYLC010000032.1, forward strand.
GGCTTTTTCTGAAGCTTTTTCTGTGGCCTCAGCGATAATCAGGGAAGCCTGCTTCTCAGCAGCTTTTACGGTTGCCTCAGCCTTGATTTGTGCCTTTTTAGGTATCTCTTGTACCTGCTGCTCTGCGTCCGAGATCATTTGTTGAGCTTTGACTTTCGCTTTCGTTTCGGCTTCAGCTATGATTTCATTAGCCTGAGCTCTCGCTTGGCTTTCCGTCTGCTTCAGGATTTCCTGAGCTTTTTGCTGGGCCGCTGTTATTTTTCCCTGCGCTGTCTGATCTGCTCTTCGTTCGAATTCTGCGGTAATCTCATCCGCCCTTGCCTTCGCGTTTTCTTCTGCCTCTCTAAGGACGTGCTTGGATTGTTGTTCCGAGTTGGCGATTATTTCCTTTGCCTTTTGTTCTGCTTTTTGCACCGTTTCAGAAATTAGTTTATCTGCTTCAGCCTTGGCTTTTTCTGTCGCTTTTTGTGTGGCTTCTGCGGCGATCCAGGAAGCTTGCCTCTCGGCTGCGGTTATGATTGCCTCAGCTTTATATTGTGCCTTTTTGGGAATCTCTTGAGCCTGTTGCTCTGCATCTGCGATTCTTTGCTGGGCTCTAACTTTCGCTTTAATTTCTGCATCAGCGATGGCTTCGTTAACCTGCATTTTTGACTTATCCTCTGCCTGTTTCAGGATTTCTTGAGCTTGCTGATTTGCTGCTGCGATTTTGCCTTGTGCTGTCTGGTCTGCTCTCCGTTCGATTTCTGAGGTAATTTCGTTCGCCCTGGCTCTAGCATTCTCCTCCGCTGTCTTAATTATAATTTGAGCCTGTTCTTCAGCCGCTAATGCCTTTTGTCTAGCTTCATCCAAAATTTGGTCGGCCTGCTGTTTTGCCGGTCCCTTTATTTCTTGAGCTTTCTTTTCTGCTGCTTTGATAATGTTTTGGGCTTGTTCCTCTGCCCTCTTATTAGCTTCATCGATAATTTTATCTGCTTCTGCTTCAGCCTTCTCTCGCGCCTCGTTGATTATAGAGGCAGCGGCGTTGTTTGCCTTTTCTACCATTTCCATCTTAATAAGTACAGCCTGTTTTTGAGCCTCAACTACAGTCTTTTGTGCGAATTTCAGCAGCGAATCCGGAGGGTCCAGTTTCTCATTGTCGCTACCCTCTGAGGAGATATCAGCA
>JAJYLC010000149.1 GCA_021787935.1 Chloroflexota bacterium
GCGGCAGAAGCGCTCCCAGAAATAGGGCTCCACCAGTCCGGCGGTGATATACTTGCCGTCCTTGGTCTGCCATATATTTATCGTCGGCGAGGGCCAGCCTCTTTTGGGGATGAAGTTGTCCCTGAAGTATCTCAACAAACTCACGGAAAGGAAAGGTAACACGCTGTCGGTCATGGATATATCCACAAACTGGCCTTTGCCGGTTTTCTCTCGCGCAATTATGGCGAAAAGAATGCCGATGACGGCGTGCAAAGCGCTGCCGATGTCGGCTACGGCAGCCCGGATGATGACAGGGTTTCCTCTGTGGTCGCCGGTAAGCCCCACAGCACCTCCTATGGAGGTGTAGTTGGGGTCATGGCCGGGCATGTCCCGATAGGGGCCGTCTTGGCCGAAGCCGGTCAGGCTGCAATAGATAATCCTGGGATTCAGGCTGGATACTGTCTTATAGTCCACTCCTAATCTTTTGGCGACCCCTGGGCGTGAAGCTTCCATAATTACATCGGCATCCGTCACAAGCTTGTAGAAGATTTCTTTGGCTTCCGCTGACTTTAGATTGAGCGCAATACTCTTTTTATTGCGCGATAGATAATCAAAAGCGGCGTGTTTCTCCTGGTCTGGAAGTACCCACATCGAGTACCCGGGGTCTTCCACCTTGATTACTTCTGCACCCATATCTGCCAGCATCATGGTGCAGTATGGCCCCGGTACAGTACGGGAGAGGTCTATAACCTTGATTCCTTCCAACGCCAGTGTCATCAGATTCCTCCCAAATAGGCTGCTGCTATAATACACCGAGGAAGTTTTTTCTGCTAGGTAGGGATAGGCCCGTGCGTCTGCTCGTGCATGATTGGGCGAACCCACTGGTTCGCTCCTACAAGTTATCAGCCTTGACTTTCCACACCTTCGAGTCTATGCTAAATGTTGCTGTGTCCAAACGGAGGATTGATACCCTGCTTGTGGGCAGAGGGCTGGTGGAGAGCAGAGAAAAGGCCAGAGTTATGGTAATGGAGGGCTCCGTTGTCGTGGACAACAGGACAGTGGTGAAGCCCAGCACCCTGGTCGATGAGGACGCCGAGATTAAGATACTGGAGAGTCCTCAGTTCGTAAGCAGGGGAGGGCTCAAGCTTGAGTACGCGCTTGACCAGTTCCAGATAGACGTGAACGGCCTGGTGGCGTTAGATGTCGGAGCCTCCACAGGCGGCTTCACCGATTGCCTGTTGAAGCGAGGGGCAGGCAAGGTCTACGCGGTCGATGTCGGTTATGGACAGCTGGACTATCGACTGAGGCAGGATCCGAGGGTAGTGATGATGGAGCGGGTAAATGCCCGCTATGATTTCAACCTACCTGAGCCTGTTGACCTGGCTACCGTGGATGTGTCGTTTATCTCCCTGGAGAAGGTTGTGCCGACCGTATCCAGCCTGGTGAAGAGCGGAGGGCCGCTGATAGCACTGGTCAAGCCTCAATTCGAGGCGGGAAAAGAGCAAGTGAGCAAAGGAGGCCTGGTAAAAGACCCCCTTATTCATGCCAGTGTTTTGGGACGCTTTATAATCTGGGCTGTCGACCATGGCTTCAGATTAGGGGGATTGGTAACGTCCCCGATCCTGGGTGCTGAGGGCAACCGGGAGTTCTTAGTTTTGTTGTGGAATAAGTAGATGGACCTATGAGCGATAGTTCATGCTCGAATAAAAAAATCGGTATCCTATTTCAGCCTAAAGCCTCTGCTGCCAGCAGTCTAGCACAGCAGATCTCTACGATGATAGGCAATATGGGAGCGTCTGTCTGGGTTTGCTCGGCCTGGGAGGAGGACAGGGCATGCGAGCAGATAGAGGGCTCAAGGTTTATCATCTGCCTGGGCGGCGATGGCACGATTTTAAGGGCAGCGCGCATAGCCAGCCCCAGGGGGATACCCATACTCGGCATAAATCTGGGTCGTGTGGGGTTTATGACTGAACTGAATGCTGACGATGCCCTCGCCAAAGTGCCTGCTTTTGTGGAAAGCGTGGGCTGGGTAGAGGAGAGGGTTATGCTGCAAGCGGAGCTTGTTGGCAGGGATACCCCGCCTTTTCATGCGCTGAACGATGTTGTCGTGGGCCGCGGCGAGAGGTGCCGTTTGATTCGTATCAAGGCAACAATTAATGGGGAGTTGCTGACAACTTATAAGTGCGATGGACTTATCGTAGCCACCGCGACCGGCAGCACTGGATACTCTCTGGCAGCCGGCGGGCCTATTCTTCATCCTCAAGCGGAGGAGATATTGTTAAAGCCGATTGCAGCCCACCTGAGCTTGTCTACTGCATTGCTCTTGTCTTCCGAGGCTACTGTGAAACTTGAGGTTAGCACTACTCATCAAGCCACACTCAGTATTGACGGACAAATTGAGGTTCCGTTGAATGATGGCGATGTTATCAAAATTAAACGCAGCCCATATTTAACGAGAATGCTCAGGGCTGAGTGGCCTCTGCCCTTTTATACTACACTAATGACGAAGCTGGAAAAGCGGGAGTGAGCCAAGATGAAGGTGGAAAAAGCCAAGATGGCTGACGTGCCTCAGATGCACAAGCTCATAAATAAGTTCGCTGCGCAGGGTGAGATGCTTCCCCGTGCCCTGAGCGAGATTTACGAGAATATCAGGGACTACTTTGTGGCCAGGAGTGGTGATAAGGTAGTTGCGTGCGTGGCTCTTCATGTTAGCTGGTCAGACCTGGCTGAGATTAAGTCTCTAGCGGTAGCAAGGCGCCAACAGAAAAAGGGCATTGGTGCTAAATTGGTGGAAACCTGTATTAACGAGGCCAGGCAACTGGGTATATCTACAGTTTTCTGTTTAACGTATAATCCCCAGTTTTTTGAGAAATGTGGCTTCGAAAGCATTGACAGGTCGGCGTTGCCTCGCAAGGTCTGGGGAGAGTGCTATACATGCCCCAAGTTCCCCGATTGTGACGAGGTGCCGCTGGTCATGCACCTGGCGCCGGCGAGTCCTTTAAGCGAGAAAAAATGAGCCCTGAACGAACTCTCCATAGCGAGCGAATTTACGACGGTAAGGTTATCAACCTGAAGATTGATACCGTCGAACTGCCGTCAGGCGGTAAAACGAAGCGGGAGATTGTAGAGCATGCCGGCTGCACCGCTATCGTTGCCATTGATTCCGAAGATAATGTCCTGCTTGTCCGGCAGTACCGCAAAGCGGTGGAGAAAATGCTGCTGGAGATACCCGCCGGCGGCATCGAACGGGGAGAGAAACCTCTTGATGGTGCTCGCAGAGAGCTTGAAGAGGAGACCGGATTTTCCGCTGCAAAGTGGGAGGAGTTGAGTTTCTTTTATACCAGCCCCGGCTTTACCACGGAGTTCATGCACCTCTATCTCGCCACTGACCTCAGGCCTATGAAGAGAGCGGCAGATGACGATGAGAACATCGAGCTGGTGCGCGTTCCGTTGAAGAAAACTCCTGAGCTTATAGCCTCAAGAGAAATCTGCGATGCCAAGAGCATTGCGGGTCTGCTTATGGCGCTGCGCAAGGTTAGGATGAAATAAGAAGCCGAGTTTAACCCGATTCAGATTGCTTGGCTGCCAGTTTCGCTTTCTCCTCCTCCACCAGTACGCGGCGCAGCACTTTGCCGATGAGGGACTTGGGCAAACTGTCCCGGAACTCCACTATTTTGGGCACCTTGTAGCGGGCCAGGCGCTCGCGGCAGAACTCGATGATCTCCTCAGCAGTAGCGGTCTCGCCTTCTTTGAGTACAATGGCTACCTTCACTGTCTCGCCACGGTAGGAGTGGGGGACGCCGTAAGCGACAGCTTCTTTAACTTTGGGGTGCTCGTAAAGAACCTCCTCTATTTCGCGAGGATAGATGTTATAGCCGCCGGCGATGATCATCTCTTTCTTGCGGTCTACGATGTAGAAGAAGCCGTCCTCATCAATCTTGGCCAGGTCTCCGGTATAGAGCCAGCCATTGCGTAATACCTGTTTGGTTTCCTCGGGGCGGTTCCAGTAACCTTGCATCACCTGCGGCCCCTTGATAACCAGCTCTCCAACCTCTCCAACCGGCATCTCCTTCTCGCCGGTCTCTGCGTCCATTATCCTGGCCTCTACATCAGGGAAAGGCACCCCGATGCTACCCGCCTTGCGTTTCCCAACTTGAGGGTTCGCGGTGACCACAACTGGGGCTTCGCTGAGTCCGTAGCCCTCCGCCAGCTTGCCCCCGGTGATTTTTTCGAAATTCTGCTGCACCTCCAGTGGCAGCGGCGCTCCGCCGCTGGTGCAGCCTTTAATTGAATGCAGATTATACTTCTTTGAATCCGGATGGTTATTGATCGCCACATACATGGTAGGCACGGCGGGGAAGAAAGCAGGCTTATATCGGTTGATGGCTTTGAGCGCCTGCAGAGTGTCCCAGCGCGGCAGCAGCACCATCGCCGCTCCTCCCAGCACAGAGAAGTGCATTACAGCCACCATGCCATAGACATGAAATAGAGGCATTACTCCCATCACCACCTCTCCGCTTTCCTTGGGATTCACAGGGCTCGCCCAGGCTTTCATCTGGAAGATATTGGCAACCACATTTCGGTGCAGTGCCACCGCACCCTTGCTGATTCCGGTAGTCCCGCCTGTGTACTGAAACATAGCGAGGTCATCGGGGGTTACGGTTATCGAGGGTGGTGTAGGGCTGAAACGGTGCAACAGGTCTTGAAAGGAATAGGTATCCTTAGCTCCGGCGATGCTGACACGGTGTCCCTCTTTCTTCTCGCGA
>JAJYLC010000033.1 GCA_021787935.1 Chloroflexota bacterium
GCCGGCATCATCGCCTACGGCAGCGACCTCAAGGAAGCCTTTGCCAACTCGGCCTATGGCATGTTCAGCCTGATAGCCGACCTCGACAGGGTGAAGGAGAAGGTCAGCCGCAAGGTTGATGTGCAGTCCTCTGACCAGGAGGCCCTGCTGGTAGACTGGCTTAATGAGCTGCTCTATCTGTTCGACGTGAAGCACATTATATTCAAAAGATTCGACATTACCGCTCTGAGCCAGAACAGGCTGCAGGCCACAGTTTACGGCGAGAAGGTGGACGCCTCGCGGCATCAACTTAAAACTGCGGTCAAGGCAGCCACCTATCACATGCTCAAGATAGAGAAGAATAAAGGGGTAAAAGTCCAGTTTATCCTGGACATCTAAAGGGGAGGGTGAGATGACAGAGGCATGGAAGGGAACGCTGAACCAAATAGACGATTACCGCTGGGAGATACCCCAGTCATATAAGCAGGGGATGAGAGTGCCTGGACTGGTATATGCCGATGAAAAGATGCTGCACCAGATCAGGGCAGACCAGTCCCTAGAGCAGGTGGCCAATGTAGCCTTTTTGCCCGGCATCGTAGGCAGGTCGATGGCCATGCCCGACATTCACTGGGGCTACGGCTTCCCCATCGGAGGAGTTGCTGCCACCAGGGTCAGTGACGGCGTGGTCTCGCCGGGCGGTGTGGGCTTCGACATCAACTGCGGCGTGCGCCTTATTCGCACCGATCTCACCGAGAATGAGGTCAAACCCAGGATAGATAAGCTGATCGCCGACCTTTTCAACAATGTCCCTTCCGGCCTGGGCTCCGAGGGCAAGATAAGGCTCAGGGGCAAGGAGATAGAGAAGCTGCTTAGCAAGGGTGCCGCCTGGGCAGTGGGAGCGGGATTCGGTGAAACGGAAGACCTGGAGTACACCGAGGAACACGGTTGTATGGAAGGTGCTGACCCGGACAAGGTGAGCGACAGGGCAAAGACGCGAGGCGTGCCGCAGTCTGGGACTCTGGGTTCAGGCAACCATTTTCTGGAAGTCCAGGTGGTGGACGAGATTTATGATGCTGTCACCGCCCAGGTCTTCGGCATTGAGGATTTGGGACAGGTACTTCTCTTAGTACATACAGGTTCCAGAGGATTCGGCTACCAGGTCTGCGACGATTATTTGAAGACGATGGGGACCGCAATCAGGAACTATGGCATTGAGCTGCCCGACCGCCAGCTTGCCTGCGCGCCGGTGAAGTCATCTGAAGGGCAGTCCTACCTGGCAGCGATGGCCTGCGCTGCCAACTACGCCTGGGCTAACCGACAGTGCATCACCCACTGGGCCAGGGAATCATTCGGCAAGGTATTTAACAAGAGCCCGCGCGATTTAGGCATGAGGGTAGTCTACGATGTGGCGCACAATATCGCCAAGATAGAGGAGCATCAGGTAGAAGGCAAGAAACTCACCGTGTGTGTACACCGCAAGGGAGCAACCAGGGCGTTTCCCGCCGGGCATCCCGATTTGCCCGGGGCGTACCGCAAGGTAGGGCAGCCGGTGCTCATACCGGGGGACATGGGGCGCTACTCCTACGTTGCCGTAGGGACCGAGAAAGCTATGCGGGAGACTTTCGGCTCTACCTGCCACGGGGCGGGCCGGGTCCTGAGCCGCTCGGCAGCCAAGAGAAGCGTACGCGGCTCCGACATCCTGGCTGAGCTTGCCGCCAGAGGCATCGCCGTTAAGGTAGCGAGCATACCGGGGCTCGCGGAGGAGGCATCGTCAGCCTACAAGGATGTGGCTGATGTCGTGCATGTGACAGATGCCGCCGGCATCTCGACCAAGGTGGTCAAAGCCAGGCCCATCGGCGTAATCAAGGGCTAAACAGAGTCAAATGTGGCTCAGAATTTACCATGTCTCTTTACAGCGACACAACAAAGAATGAAAATATTATCTCACTGCATGAGCAAGTAAACCCGTTCGTGGTGAGCTTGTCGAACCATGAACGGCTGTTCACCCTTCGACAGGCTCAGGGCGAACGGGAAAAGGTTCATTTTTCGTAGCAATGTCAGAAGGTGACCCACCATAAAAATAGGGAACTGCGATAATAGAAGAGTTCGATAAATATTGCAGGGATTTAATAACCTTATCGCAATTCCCTGTGTTTTTTGACTTATATTGTCCGGCTGCTAATCATCCTCTATCCCATGTTCTTTAATATAATCAACGGCATCTTGCACTGTCTTAATCTTTTCAGCATCCTCGTCAGGGATCTCTATTCGGTTCGCATCGTTGCTGAACTCCTCTTCCAATGACATCACCAGCTCTACGAGATCGAGGGAGTCAGCGTTGAGGTCGTCGACGAAGGAGGACTCAGGTTTTACCTCCGATTCCTCAACACCTAATTGATTAACAACGATTCTTTTCACTCTCTCGAAGACGGTTGCCATCCTTTTGTCTCCTTCCTGATAAATAGTCTGCCTGGCTGCTTACCGACTGCTGTTGACTTTAGCCTGGCTTATCGCCCCTAGCACTCCATTGATAAACTTGGGTGAGCTTTCGCTGCCAAAGGTCTTGGCGAGTTCCACCGCCTCATTGATAGCTGCTTTCAACGGTACTCTATTGTCTATCGAAATCTCAAAAATTGCAAGCCTCAGTATGTTTCTGTCGACCACAGGCAGTTGCTGCACAGGCCAGTTAGGGGCATGCGCCTGAATCAGGACATCAATCCGCTTTTTATTCGCCAGCACGCCATTGACCAGCTCTCTGGCAAAGGACAGAGCTGCTTCTGGCAGCGCCTGTTCCTCAGCCAGCCTGTTCAGGGAGGTTTCTGCGTTATGGCGGGTGCAATCGCTCTCAAACAGCGCCTGCAGCGCCACTATCCTGGCCTTGTGCCTCATACCTGGCATTTATCCCTCGACTGAGGCTGTTTCCTGTTGTTAATTTGCTGGTGCGTTCGGCCATCCGGTACGCATTTTCTGCTTATTTTACCATCTTCTTTCAAGTTAGGGAATCTCTACAAGAAAATATCCGTGAAATGCCGCCGTCTAACGTGCGAATACGCTGGGAGATGGGATTAAGGACAGCAAGCACCTCCCGGGAAAGGGATAGCTTGCTTATATGCGGCACAAGCCTCACCGCAGTCCTTTTGGGCGAAGCGATAGGAATCTATCATGGCATCGCCAGCCCACCGTTCACACTGATCACCTGTCCGGTGATGTAACGCGCTTCCTCTGAGACAAGGAAAGACACGGCATAAGCTACATCCTTAGGCAAGCCAATGAAACCCACTGGGATTTGCTTGAGCAACTCCTGCTTCACATTGTCGCTGAGCTTCTGAGTCATGCCGGTATCGATGAAGCCGGGGGCGACTGCATTGACCGTAATGTTTCTCGAGGCAACTTCCCTGGCCGTAGTCTTAGTCAGGCCGATCAGGCCTGCTTTTGATGCCGAGTAGTTAGCCTGTCCGGCATTTCCGATAAGCCCGACCACGCTTGCCATATTGACGATCCTGCCCCAGCGCTGTTTAATCATATGCCTCAACACGGCCTGAGTGCAAATAAATGCCCCTTTTAAATTGATGTTCAATACCAAATCCCAATCCGCCTCGGACATTCTCAGCAGGAGTCCATCCCGTGTTACCCCGGCGTTGTTAATCAGGATGTCGACATGGCCAAACGAGGACAACACCTGCTCCACAAGTTTGTTCACCTCTGCGGCAACGGTGACATTGGCAGGGATAGCCAGGCTTTTCCCATTCTTCGCCTCAATTTCGGCTGCGACTTCCTTTGCCGTAGCTGGATTGACGTCGCTGATCACCACGCTGGCGCCCAGTCCTGACAGCATCAGCGCTATCTCACGGCCGATACCCTGTCCGCTGCCCGTAACAATAGCAACCCTATCAGATAAACTCATTTACAGCTCCATTCAGGAAAGGTAAGGGGTACGCGTTTCAGAGGTTTATGGCTTTGATGGAGTCCAGATCGCTCATATTGAGGACTCGCGCTTTATCGCTGATCCTTTTGATCAGCCCGGAGAGCACCTGGCCGGGGCCGATTTCAATGAAAGTGGAGATTCCTTCACCCAGCATATACTCCACCGACGGCTGCCACTGAACACAGTTACATAGCTGATTTAATAGCTCCTCTTTTACTCCCTCGGCTGTGGTTACTGGCTGGGCGGTGCTGTTAACCACGATAGGAATCTCCGGCGTTCTGAATTTAATTTGCGATATAGCCTCAAACATGCCCTCGATGGTGGGCTTCATCAGGGTTGAGTGGAAGGCACCGCTGACCTGGAGTGGTATCACCCGGCGCGCATCCGCAGCTTTCGCCAGCTCCATAGCGCGCGCCAGTGCTTCCTTCGAGCCGCTGATGACAATCTGGCCCGAGCAGTTGAAATTAGCAATCTCAGCGCCACTCTTGCAGCATATTTCTCTCAATGTCGCTTCATCCAGGCCAATGACTGCTGCCATGCCTCCGGGTTCGATCTCGCCAGCCTTCTGCATCAGGCGTCCCCGTTCCCTGACAAGCCGCATAGCGTCGGCAAAATCGAGTACGTTGGCAGCAACCAGCGCACTGTATTCGCCAAGGCTGTGTCCGGCGACGAAGGAAGGGGGCACTGTATGGTTGAACTCCGAGGCAGCCTTCAAGCAGGCGACACTGGTTGCCATTATAGCTGGCTGAGCGTTGATAGTCTGGCGGAGTTCGTCTTCGGGCCCTTCGAAGCAGAGTCGGGAGATGGAAAACTGGAGCGCCTCATCGGCCTCCTGGAAAACCTCTTTTGCTTTAGGTGAGCTCTGATAGAGTTTGTGTCCCATGCCCACAGACTGTGAGCCCTGTCCCGGGAAAACGTGAGCAACCTTGGGTTTCGGCTTTTTTTCATGCTCGGCCATGTCTGCCTCCGAAAGGATTACTCCTTCTTCTTAGGTGCCTTCTCCTTGATTACTTCTCTCCCGTTGTAGGTTCCACAGAAATGGCAAACCTGGTGGGCAGGCTTGAGATTGTGGCACTGCGAGCAGGGGACGAGAGCTGGGACGAGCACGCCGAGATGGCTGCGTCTTTTCCCCTGTCGCGCCTTAGCATATTTTCTTTTCGGTAGTGGCGGCATTCTTTAATTAACCCCTTTCTTTCTGCCCCTCGGCTTGTTCTTGGTACGCAAGGCCAGAAGCGGGGCCCAGCGCGCATCGGGAGGGGCAGGCGGGCACTCGCACGTACCATAATTTAGATTGAGTCCGCAGTGAGGGCATAATCCGCCGCAGTCCTCACGGCAAACCGGCTTCATAGGAAGAGCCATTATCTTATACTGGCGCACGGCCTCGTCGAGGTCGAGGATGTGGTTTTCGTCGATAAGAAATGCTCCGGCTTCAGTCGGCGGAGGAAGAGGCAGGCCGGTTAACGGGTCACTGGTGAGAAAATACTCCTCTTCGATGTCCATCTTCAAAGGATATTCGAACTGCTCGAGGCAGCGGCTGCATTCGCAGCTAGCGGCGGTCTCAAGTGTGCCGGTTACCAGGACGCTGCGATTGGTGCGAAGTAACCGCACCTTGCCGCGGACAGGAAATCCGTCCTCGCCTGTCTCGTCAATATTGTAATCACGGACTGCGCCTATGTGTTCTTTAAGCAACTGGGCAACATTGATTTTCATGGCATTCTCAAGGCATCCAACGTACATGTTAAAGGTCATTTTAGGACAAACTGACCCGAATTGTCAAGTTGCCTGCGAACGTGCTGAAGCTGTTTCCTAAACCCAGTAGGACTCGAATCAGACTATCATAGCCTACATCTAAGTCAAAATGTAATAAGTATTTGATTTTTTTCAGGAGAATGTTATTACTTCTTCATGCCTTTATTTTAATATTGAGCAAACAGATTATTGACGATGCCCGATGCATGTATGAATATATTCAGAAATATCAATCTAGCAGGAATGCAGTCATGAATGGGAAAAGAATGGAGGATAACAACGTAGTTCTCCTTGTTGAGGATGAGCAGAGGATACTGAGGTTTATGAGCATATCTCTGAAAGCCGCAGGTTATCGCGTGATCACTGCAACGACCGGAGAGCAAGCCCTCGACCTGGTGCAATCGGAGAAGCCCGATATCGTCCTTCTCGACATATTTCTTCCGGGGATGAGCGGGCTTGAAGCGCTCCAAAAACTGCGGACTTATTCTCAGTTGCCTGTTATAGTCATCAGCGCCCGAGATTCGATGGGGCAGGAAGCCCTGGCACTTGGCGCCAATGAGTTCCTCGCCAAACCCTTCAAGCCCGAGGACCTGATTCAGAGGATCAAGGCTGCCCTGAAGAAGTGATTGCAATCCGCCGCCCTCAACGCATCCACTACTTAATGGTACTGCCCTATGTTTGTTTGGCGGCGCGGGATTGACTGTTCGCAGGGATAGTGAAGAAAAATGTGGAGCCCTTACCTGTCTGCGACTTCACCCAGGCTCGCCCCTCTGCGCTTCCAATTTTGAAGCTGGGTTTTCTGGATTCCGTGTCAAGCACGGAATGGTAATTGTGTTTCTAAACACCCTCCCAAAAGCCACTTGACAACCGCAGATTTCCGAGCACAATTGCTTCATTGACTTGGTACGGGTGCCATGCTATCATTTTTCAAACAGGTTGAGATTGCAATACGATGAAATCAAAGCTAATCTGGTATGTGGCAACCGGAGCAATTGCAGGGCTATTATCCGGTTTTCTGGGCATTGGCGGCGGCATATTGCTGGTGCCTATGATGGTCGGACTCATTGGTCTCACCCAGCATAAGGCTCATGGCACCTCACTTGCAGTTATAGTTCCTATCTCCATAGTAGGCGCCTTGGTATATGCCCTGCACGGCTACATCGATTGGGTACTGGTGGCGACCATAGGTTCGGGCAGTGTCGTGGGCGCTATCATAGGAGCGAAATTGATGATGAAAGTGCCTGCTAACAGACTGCGACAGTTTTTCGGAGTATATACTATAGCCATCGCCACACTACTTTTGTTGAGGTAGAACGATAAAACGTGGACATAGCAGTTGGCCTTATCGCCGGTTTAATTGCAGGAATTATCAGCGGAATGCTCGGCGTGGGCGGAGGCACAATCTCAATTCCGGCTATGGTCCTGCTATTAGGGGTAGGACAGCATACAGCTCAGGGAGTCGCGCTAGCCGCGATGATGTTCACAGCTCTGGTTGCGGCCTTTATTCACTACAGGCAGGGGAATGTGAAATTGAGCGCAGTGCTGTTGATAGCGCCCAGCGCCGTCGGCTTCTCATATCTGGGGGCATGGGCAGCGGGCCAGGTCACAGCAATATGGCTTACCAGGACTTTCGCCATCTTCCTGCTGCTTATCGGGTGCCGGATGCTGCTATTCAATCGAGGAGGTCAAAGTGTCACCACTGACTGAGCTATATCGAAAGATAGCTGCGTGCATGGATTGCGAAGAGCTGGCCAGGACCCGCACACAGACAGTTCCCGGCGAAGGGCCAGAGAAGCCCCACATAGTGTTTATCGGGGAAGCTCCAGGCTACCACGAAGACCAGCAGGGACGTCCTTTCGTGGGACAGGCAGGACAGTTTCTCGAACAACTGCTCGCCTCTATCGGACTGAAACGCAGCGATGTCTATATCTGCAATGTAATCAAATGCCGCCCGCCCAACAATCGCGACCCTCTTCCCATAGAGATCAAGAACTGCCAGAAATGGTTAGACCAGCAGCTTGAAATGCTCCGCCCCAGGATGATAGTCACTCTCGGCCGCTACTCACTGGCCAGATTCTTCCCGGGAGAACCCATCGGCAAAATTCATGGCAAGGCGCGCAGGCAAGATGATATTATCTATTTCGCCATGTATCATCCAGCGGCGGCCCTACACCAGCAGAGCCTGCGGCAGACTATCGAGGCAGATATGCTCAAAATCCCCGCACTGCTGACTCAAATGGAGCCGGTTGAGGAGGTTAAAAAGGAGGATAAACCTCAGCAGCTATCCATGTTTTAGGAAGAAGACGCAAGATGGCAAAATCGCGTTCCAAAAAACAAGCGGCTAAATCCCAGGCCTCCCTTAGCCTCCTGCCCACACCAAAAGGGCTGCTCTGGATTGTCGTTGCGGTGATAGCGATGGCAGCGATAATCTTCTTCGCAGGCCAGGCCATCTTCGAGGGCATTGGTTTTGGTCTGTTTCTGGCAATCCTGTGGGTGCTGATCGTTGGATATGCAGTATGGCAACAGGGGTTGGTCAGCCTGTTCAAGTGGTGGAACCTCTGGCTGAGCGCCATCATATTAACCCTTGCTTTGTGGGGAATATTCGCCTTATTCTCACCGCATTTTTACATCGCTAATGCTGACTTCTCCCAAGTAAGCCTGGGAGGAAACGCGGGAAAAGGCTTTATCGGCAACCAGGGCGTTGGCGCTCCACCGGCAGCGCGGCTGGTTATCCTGTTCTTGATCAGCATAGGGCTGGCCATTCCCCACCCCAGCCTTAGATTCCTTCAGGTCTTATCCCGAACACTAAGTAGAGCAGGTTCGACCGCTCTGGCTGCCGTCAGGTGGTTTTTACCCCGATTTGGACGGGGTCTAGCCAGAATAAACAAAAGGTACCGACTCAGCCAGTTCCTGGCAGCGCCGATTATGGCACTCGCCAGAGGATTGCGCCTCAGGAAGGCAGTAGAACCTGAGATAGCTGGAGAAGAGGCCGGCGAAGGCGTGGCTTTGTCCCCGGAGATCGAAGCTGCTGAGCGAGAAGCTGCGCTTGAGGCAGCAGGCGATGGAGAGCAATTAGCCCTGCCGATCACCGGAGCCAAAAAGAAAAAACCGGCGGCCGAGCCTAAAGAAGCAGGCCCTCGAGTTACTATAAAACAGCAGTTGCCGCCTGTAGAGCTCCTCGATAAGGCGACAGATACGGAATTCACCGAGGTGGGCAACGACCAGAAGGCAAGGCTCATAGAGGAGGCATTGAGAAGCTATGGAGTGGAGGCGAAGGTGGTGCAAATAAATCCTGGGCCATCGGTTACTCAATTTGGCGTTGAACCAGGATGGGACCGCAAGTATAAGCGAGTGGTAGAACGAGACCATCAGGGTAAGGCGAAGCTGGATAGAGAGGGCAATCCCGTAGAGAGATTGGAAGAGATATCCAAGACAAGGGTGAAAGTGGAACGCATCACTGCCTTGGCCAATAACCTCGCTCTCGCCTTAGCCACGCCCAATATCAGGATCGAAGCCCCTGTCCCCGGGAAATCGCTGGTAGGTGTCGAAGTCCCCAATACCACAACGACCATAGTCCGCCTCAGGGGAGTTATCGAGGGATTAGCTTTTCAGAAGCTCAAAACAAAGACAAAGCTTGCCATTGGCTTGGGGAAGGGGAGCGCCGGGGAGCCCATATCGGCCGACCTGTGCAAGATGCCCCACCTGCTCATTGCCGGCGCCACCGGCAGCGGTAAAACAGTATTTATCAACTCCACCATTACCTGCCTGCTGATGCAAAATACGACGCAAGACCTGCGCCTGCTCTTAATAGACCCCAAGCGAGTTGAACTGGTTAGCTTTGAAGGCGTGCCCCACCTGATATCGCCGGTAGTAACAGAATCCGAAAAGGCCATCGAGGCCCTGCGCCGCATGCTGCGGGAAATGGATAGCCGGTATAGCAAATTTTCAGCGGTGGGAGTACGCAACATAGAAGGTTATAATCACAGCCATCTTGTCACCGAGCCTATGCCTTATCTGGTAGTCATAATAGATGAACTGGCGCACCTTATGATGAGTGCGGCTGAGGTAGTTGAGCCCGCCATCTGCCGCTTGGCCCAAATGTCGCGAGCAACAGGCATACATCTCATCGTAGCTACCCAGCGTCCTTCGGTGGATGTGGTAACCGGGCTGATTAAAGCTAATTTCCCCACCCGGATAAGCTTCGCGGTGGCTTCCGGAGTGGACTCACGCACCATTCTTGACACCGTTGGCGCTGAGAGCCTTTTGGGAGGCGGCGACATGCTCTATCTGCCGCCGGATGCACCCAAACCCAAGCGATTACGCGGATGCTTCGTCTCCGACCAGGAGATAGAGAGAGTAGCAAGTTTCTGGAAGCAGCAAAGAACACAGATTCCCACACCGGCGGAGGATACTGTAGCCCAAGCCTTTGCTTCTTTACCAACTGAGGAACTGAAAGACGAGGATCCACTGTTAGCGACAGGGAGAAGGCTTGCCAAAGAGTATTCTCACCTTTCCACCTCGCTCCTTCAGCGGCGCCTGCATATAGGATATCCCAGAGCAGCGCGAATCATGGACCTCCTTGAAGAAGAGGGCACAATCGTGCGCCGCGAGCCAGATAAGCCAAGTGAAATACTGGAGGGAGACGGGGCTATTGGGGATGAAAACAGCAACGAAGAAGCGGAATGATTCTCCGTAACGGTCCTTTGCCCGTTAACGAACCTGAGCCATCCCGAAGCAATTAACTGTTGACACTTTATGTATAATGGTGCACTATGATAGTATAGTCTAAAGATACCGGGCTGCCAGGACAATCGCGCAATGATAGTGAAGCGAATAATGTTTTTCCTGCGTATTATGAAGCAGGCTATTCAAGAGTTCCTCGCTGACAACTGTACCCATCTGGCAGCAGCAATCTCATATTATCTATTGCTTTCCCTGTTCCCTCTGGCCCTGGCGGCTATATCGATACTGAGTGCAGTTTCCAGGTCTCCGGATGTCGAAGCCAGAGTTACCCAGGCCATTACCACCGTCCTGCCGCTATCGGGAGACCTCGTATCGACTGCTATAAAGGATTTCTCACCGGGCGTGGGTGTAGCAGGTGCAATAGCTACCATCGGGCTACTCTGGTCCGGCATGGGCATATTCAACGCCACCAGGAAATCCCTAAACACTGCCTGGGGCATCAAGCAGCCCCGCCCATTTCTGCGCGAGCGGTTGATAGAGTTTATCATGATGCTGGGGCTAGGCGTCTTCCTGATCGTATATGTAGGCATGACTGCAACCTTCAACTTTCTTCAGAGAACAGATATACTTGGAGGACGGTTCGCACAAAGCGGGCTATTCTGGGAATCTATGATGATCCTGGCCAGTACTGCAATTGCGTTCATAGGATTTCTTCTCCTTTATGAATTCATCCCCAACACCAGAGTACCCTGGAGACATGTATGGGTCGGGGCACTCATTGCAGCAGTACTTTTTGAGATAGTCAAAAATGTCTTCGTCTGGTTCGTAGGCAAGTTCGCCAGCTATAACCTTGTCTACGGCTCCATAAGCACAATCATCGCCCTGATGACCTGGTCGTATATATCGGCGGTAATCCTGCTCTTTTGCGCCAAGCTCATTTCAATATACCCGAGGATGAAATCATCGTTAGAAGAAGTCCGGGCTGAGTCAGAAAATGCGAAAAAGAGTGACAGTGAACCGCCGGTCTCGAAGTATCTGGGACAACCTAATACGGTAACCAAGGGGAAAAACTGAAGCTGTCAATTTCAATTTTAAACTCATTACAGATAGCTATTTCAGCTTCTTAACCGCTAATACCACCTTTTCGCCCTCTATCACCTGGCTTTTACTGAAGGCACCCTCGGGCGGTTTTCCAGCAACCAGATTCCTTGATAGCGTTTCCTGCTTAATATAGTCGGCATGTTCTTTCATCACACGCTGCACCGAAGGCCCGCCCTCGTAATAGGTCTCGATGTAGTCGGCAATTTCGAAGCCTGCTTGCTTGCGCAAGGTTTGAAGCCGATGCACCAGCTCACGTGCCAGACCTTCATCGGCAAGCCCCTGGCTTACGTCGGTATCGACAACTACTTGGGGTCCCGAAACTTCAACAACCGCAGTGGGTGCGTTGATAATTATGTTCTTAACGTTAATCTCTTCCATTATTTGGGATTTCACGCGCTCCAGGCTTTCCTTTTCAGCCTCCGTCCTCGGAGTGACCTTTGCATCTTTTAGCGGTTGTCGTACCTTTATCCCTGCCTTTGCACGCTCAGCGCGACCAATGCTGCAAACCATCATCGCCAGGCGAGCATCAGCTGTCAGCTTTTCATCGATCTGGCTCAGGTCAGCCTTGGGATAATCGGTAAGATGAATGCTCTCAGGTGCATCTTTATCGAACGGCCTCACCAGGTTTTGATAAAGCTCCTCGGCAACAAAAGGAGTGAGCGGGGCAAGCAGTTTGGCCAAAGTAATCAAACACTGATAAAGAGTGGTATAAGCCGATTGTTTATCGGCATCGTTCTCGCTCTTCCAGAACCGCCTCCTGCTCCTCCTAACGTACCAGTTCGAGAGGTTGTCCACAAATTCCTCTATCTTGCGCCCCGCCGTGGTTACATCGTATTCGTCGAGAGAGCGAGTCACCGCATCGGCAAGCTGATTGAGCTCGGAGAGTATCCACCGGTCAAGCTCAGGGCGATGCTCTACGTTAGCAGCAATCCGAGGGTCGAACTTATCGATATTGGCATAGGTCACGAAGAATGAATACGTATTCCACAGCGTGAGCAAGAACTTACGCACCACCTCCTCTACCAGCTCTTTAGAGAAGCGGCGCACGTTACCTGGCGGGGAAGCCGTATACATATACCAGCGCAGGGCATCTGCCCCACTTTTGACCAGCACATCCTCAGGCCTGACCACATTTCCTTTCGACTTACTCATCTTCTCGCCGGTACTGTCAAGAATGTGCCCCAGGCATATCACGTTCTTGAAACAGGGCTGCTCGTTGATAAGAATAGAGATCGCATGCAAGCTGTAGAACCAGCCTCGCGTCTGGTCTACAGCCTCGCAGATATAGTCGGCGGGAAAGCTGGCTTTGAATAGCTGCTGGTTCTCAAAAGGATAGTGCCACTGGGCAAAAGGCATAGCTCCCGAGTCGAACCAGCAGTCGATGACCTCAGGGACGCGGCGCATAGCCCCGCCGCATTTGAGACAACTATAGGTAACATCATCCACATAGGGCCGATGCAGGTCCGACAGCTTCCCGATGCCTTCAACACCTTTCTTTTGCCTGAGCTCTTTAACGCTTCCAATACACTCGTCGTGTTTGCAACTCTCACAGCGCCAGACCGGCAGCGGTGTGCCCCAATAGCGCTCCCGGGAGAATGCCCAGTCCACATTGTTATTCAGCCAGTCGCCGAACCGTCCGTACTTGATATACTCCGGATACCAGTTAATTTCCGCATTGCCTGAGATTAACCTCTCTTTCATGGCTGTGGTCTTGATATACCACGAGGGCTTGGCATAATAAAGCAGCGGCGTTCCGCAGCGCCAGCAGAAGGGATAGGTGTGTCGAATTCGTTCACTGCGGTATAGAAGCCCTCTCGACTTCAGGTCTTCGATGATGAGCGGGTCAGCATCTTTAACGAACTTCCCTGCAAAAGGATAATTCCCTTGAATCACTCCCTGCAAATCGACATAATCCCGCACAAAATTTAGACTGTTATCATGTCCAGCCTGGAAGTCGACCTCGCCGAAAGAAGGCGCAGTATGCACAATGCCTGTGCCTTCTTCCATAGAGACAAAGTCCTCACAAATAACAGGGTATGTAAGACTATTGTCCGGCTGTTGCAAGGCCAAGGAGTCATCCTGAAAACGTTTCCGCTCTACCCCGAACTCGTGAGGGTTGAAAAGGGGTTTGTATTTCAAGCCCTTTTGCACACCTGAGATAGTTTTCCCTTTTACTCTATTCACCTCATGGTAACCCTCAAGTCCAACCTTCTCTATGATCGCAGAAGCCATGATAATGTAGTCACTAGGACCTTCCATCACAGAATACTCAGCATCCGGCGCGACGGCCAGGGCTGTGTTCCCCGGGAGAGTCCAGGGGGTTGTTGTCCAGGCCAGCAAGTAGGCTGGTTTCGACAGGAATTTTTTGGAAAATGGTTTAAGGGAGGTAGCTTCAACCGAACCGGGCACAATCTCAAACTTTATGTAAACCGAAGGGTCGTCCGCCTCATCGTAGCCCAAAGCTACCTCATGCGACGAAAGTGAGGTGCCGCAGCGGGGGCAGTGCGGCGTGACCCTGTAGCTTTGATAGACAAGCCCTTTGTCCCAGAGCGACTTAATTATCCACCAGCAGGTCTCGATATAGCCGTTGTCGAAGGTTATATAAGGATGCTTCATGTCAATCCAGAAACCGATGCGGTCTGTGAGCTTTTCCCACTCTTTAACATATCTGAGTACATTCTTGCGGCAGCGGCTGTTAAACTCGGCGATACCATATTCCTCGATCTCACGCTTGCTCTTCAACCCCAGCTCGCGCTCGACCTCGAGTTCCACAGGGAGCCCGTGAGTATCCCAGCCTGCTTTGCGGGGAGCATAGTAGCCCTTCATCGCCTTGTAGCGGGGGAACACATCCTTAAATACCCTTGCCAGTACATGGTGAATCCCCGGGCTGGCATTCGCCGTTGGCGGACCATCATAAAGGACATACGAGGGGCCGCCCAGGCGCTGCTCTACGCTTCGCTCAAATACTCGCTTCTCCTGCCAGAACCCGATTGTTTTCTGCTCAAGCTCAGGGAAATTCACCCTGCTGGATACCGGCTGGAACATAAAATCCTCCTGCCAAAATAAAGAGTCCCGTCCTGAAGGGACGGGACTTAAATCCCGCGGTACCACCCTGCTTCCCCGACGCATCGGGGCTCTTTTTAAGGCATCCTTCCTTCTCAGGAAAGACCCCGTCCAGGATAACGGCTGACGAAACCGGCCAAGTCTACTCTTCTTCCCTGCGGGAAGAATTTCGGTTGACGGCTCAGGAGTGATTTTCGTGCGGGTTACTCACATCTGCTCCCACCACACCAGACTCGCTGCGTGATTACCCCGCCTACTCGCCTCCGTCTTCGCCTTTGCGTCTAAAAACTATCACACTAAAGTGGACTTGTCAAAGTCCACAACCTTTTGCTATCTTCCCGGGAACTGGGGCTGCCGGCCTTCCAGGAACGACTTTACGCCCTCGGCGAAGTCCTCTGTCGTACCATGGGCAGTCATAGCGAGCATCTCCAGCTCCAGGCCAGTCTCCAGACTGCCCTCCATGCCGCGGTTGACCAGCTTCTTAACAGCTTTCATAGCCATAGGACTCTTGGTTAGGAGTTTGTTCACCAGCTCGTCGGTCGCCTCCTGAAGCTTATCGGCTGGAACAGCCTTATTGATGAGCCCCAGCCTCTCTGCCTCAGCCGCTGTGATGCGGTCACCGGTGTAGAGAAGCTCCTTAGCTTTCCTGATGCCGATGAGACGCGGCAGCCTCTGGCTGGCACCGCCGCCGGGTACCAAGCCCCGGTTGGCATGCTGATCGGAGAGCTTAACATTATCGCCAGCTATAGCAAGGTCGCAGACCATAATAAGTTCCAGCCCGCCAGCCAGCGCAATGCCGTTTACAGCGGCTATCACAGGCACACTCAAATTCTCGATAGCGCTGAATGTCTTGTTCCAGAGTCTAAGAAAGTAGTCACGTGGTTTGTCGGGAGGGATACTAGCTATTCCCGTGAGGTCAGCACCTGTACAAAATGCCCTTCCAGTAGCTGTGATCACCGCAACCCTAACTGAAATGTCATTCTCGATATCTTCACACGCTGCGTACATCTCTTCGAGAGTCTGGGCATCCAGAGCATTCATAACATCCGGGCGATTAAGGGTTATTTTGGCAGCCCCATCCTTCTTCTCGAAAATGATGTTTTTGAACTTCATTAATGCCTCCTGCTTGTTTTATAGGTTTCGCAACTCCTATTTTCAGGCCTGCTTTCCTTTGCCATTACTCTTCGATAGAATTGCTATCTTGCGCTCCTCTCCCTGACCTATGCTCTGGGTAGTTACGTCAGGGTTATCCTTCAACTCCAGGTGAATAATCCGGCGCTCATTGGGAGGCATCGGCTCCAGAGTTACCGACCTGCCAGTGGATTTCACCTGCTCGGCTAAGCGTCGGGCCAGCAAACGCAACGACTCGTAGCGCCGCTGCCTATACCCTTCAACATCGAGAACCACCCCGACGCGGCTTTTAAGCCGCCTGCTGATGATGAGGTTAACCAAATATTGCAACGCAGAAAGTGTCTCGCCACGCCTCCCGATAAGGATACCTAAATCGTCTCCCTTTATATCAAGCGGGATGTTCCCTGCATCGCTGGCACCGCTTTTGTCCAGAACAACATTGGCTGACACATTCATTAATGAGAGTATGTCCTGTAATGCAGCCTTGGCCATATCAGCAACATCACCACTATTCTCGGACTTCTGCCCCAGTGGTGTTACTCTCACCCTCACTTCCTCTGAGCCGAAGCCAAAGATCCCGGCTTTCCCCTTCTTGACTACGACAACCTCTACTTCAGAGCGACTTAAACCCAGTTCAGCCAGAGCAATCGCAACAGCTTCTTCCTCAGTCTTTGCGCTTACCTCTACGCTTTCCATGGCGAACCTTCCTTCGACGATAGATTATATCAGACTTAACAGCCTCTTTCTTTTCAGAACCCGGACTATCTGCTTCACTGACCTTTTGCTGCAGAGCTACACCTTTTACTTCTTTATCCGTGCTCGCTGCCGCCTCGGTCTTTGCCTGGGGATTATTGACTGGTTGAGGAGCCCCTCTCTTCAAGAATGATGGCAAAGAGGGCCTCGTCAAAGTGCCCCAGCCGGTTACCCTATACTGCATCACCATGCTGATTATATTGGAGGCTACCCAGTAAAGAGAAAGCCCACTGGGTAGTGTTAAGGAGAAAAAGCCAAACATTAAAGGCATTGCCCACAACATGATACGGTTCATGGACTGCTGCTGCGGATCTGCCGAGGGCTGCATGGACATCTTCTGCAGCAACCACATGGTCGCTACTGTCAGGATCGCCATAGGGATGTCCCCTTTAGTAAGATCCA
Source organism: Chloroflexota bacterium (assembly GCA_021787935.1). Taxonomy (GTDB): domain Bacteria; phylum Chloroflexota; class Dehalococcoidia; order SZUA-161; family SZUA-161; genus JACWAE01. Next base: position 16,787 of record JAJYLC010000033.1, read on the forward strand.
TCCACAAGAAATGATGGTTAAGCGGCAGTGCACTCCGAATAATCTCAGATGAATATAACTGTTTGGACAAACCGAGAAGGTTTTCAGGAGTATATGCGAGGGCCTGTATAACAGACTGATACAAAGCAATCCAGATAGGGAACTGCATCAACATAGGGAAAGCGCAGCCAAGCGGGTTAACACCTTCTTCTTTATACAGCCTCATTATCTCTTGATTTAGCTTCTGCTGATCCTTGGCATATTTTTTTTGCAGATCTTTCATCTTAGGCTGCAGCGCCTGCATCGCCTTACTGGATTGTAACTGCCTCATAGTAAGAGGAAACATGAGCAGCCGAATAATGATGGTCAGCACAATGATGGCAATTCCGAAGCTACCCAAAAAATACTTCGACATCAGAACCAGGAAATTTACCATCGGGTTCAAAAGAATCGTATTCCAGATGCCGGTAATGGAAAGTACGCCGGTAATGAGAAGGAAAATCAGAACTGCTATAAGCAGGAAAATGACCAACCTGCGTGCATTGAAACCAGTCGCGGGTTTAGTTTGAGCCATAGCCTCTTCTATCTCACTTAGTTAAGGGTACGCCCCATATTTGGTGGCCAGTCTGGCTGTCCAGAGCGTAGAGTTTGTTATCCTGGCTATTTATGTAAACGACTCCTCCCGCAGCGTCGAGGGGCGAAAGAACTTTGGCTTTAATGTTGTCGAACTCCCACTTTTTCTCACCGGTCTTCAAGTCGAGACCGTAGACCTTGCCCTCTTCGGAGACTACAACCAGCACACCCCCGGCAATGACAGGCGATGCCTTGACCAGACTACCTGCATCGAAAGGTTTAAGCCAGACCATGGTGCCGTTGCCAGCGCCAAGGGCATAAACGTTATGGTCAAGGTTGCCAGCATAAATGGTACCATTGCCGTAAGCAGCCTGAGACCAGAACCAGTTACCTGCACCCTCGAAGACCCATTTCTGCGCACCCGTATTTGCATCTACAGCGTAGAATTTATTATCGAAGGAACCGATATAGACCACTCCTTGAATTACCAAAGGCGTGGATGCGATTTCTCCACCCGTTGGGAATACCCATTTTTTTGTCCCATCAACTGCGTTCAGGGCATATAGGTTGTGATCGAGAGAGCCGAAGTAAACAACCCCATTCGCAACAGCGGGGGTGGCCCAGACTTCGTTCTTGGTGGTGAACTCCCATTTGAAAGACCCATTGCCAGCATCGAGAGCCGTAAGCTTTCCGTCAGCTGTCCCCACAAATACTGTGTCGTTGCCAACCGCCACCCCGCCGGAGACAGTGCTGTGCAGGTTATAATACCATATCTGGTCTCCACTTTGAGCATCTATGGCATAGACGTTCCCGGTATGGAACACTACATAGACCGTGCCGTTAGCAACGGCGGGCGCGCCATAGAATAACCCTCCGACGAGTTGGCTTCCCGCACAGGAAAAAGAGCTGACTGTCTGTCCAGATTGCCCCGCTGTGGGCTGCCAGTCCCACTTGCGACTGCCGCTATCTGGATTCAAGGCAAGGACTCTGCCATCCATAGTGCTAGCATAAAGAGTGCCCTCTGCGACCAGGGACCCGGGCCAGCTACGCGCACCGGCACAGCCAGACAGGATTAGAGCCACAAGAAGTGTAGCTATGATGAGGACTTTTTTTAGCCTAGCTCGTCTGGTGTTAAACATCGAGAAAAACCGTCAATAGATAGGAGAAACGAGGTTAAGGCACAGGGTCCACGCCACCCTTGGCCAGAGGATGACAGCGGAGAAGGCGCTTCGCTGTAAGCCAACCGCCCTTGGCAATCCCAAATTTCTCTATCGCCTCATAGCCATATTGGGAACATGAGGGCACATACCGACAGGTGCTAATCCTCCCAGGGGAGATAGCCGCCTGATAGAAACGTATTAGAAGTAAAGCAATTCTTTTCACTATCTTGCCTCTGCCGTTCCCTCGCTTCTATCCTTATCTATTAAAATTCTTGCCCGGTTCAGTAACCCTGCCACTGATGCTTCCAATTCGTGATAGCTTGCTTTAGCCGCCTGGTTGCGAGCTATGAACACCACATCCCACCCTGTTTCCGTCGATGTCGCCCTTGCTATCTCCCGAAACAATCTTTTCACACGGTTTCGTACCACTGCCTTACCTATGCGTTTGCCAGCGACAAAACCATATCGGTTCCACTCTAGGCCGTTAGGCAGCGTTTTAAGTACCACGAGATCGTTTGCCCACGTCTTCCCATGCTCATAAACGGCGGCAAACTGCGAATTCTTCCTGAGCTTTTCCTTTGCACCCATTCCGCCGCAGCAGCCAGCCTATACAGTAAGCTTATGGCGACCTTTGAGCCGTCTCCGCCTCAAAACCAACCGCCCGCCGCGAGTAGCCATACGGGAGAGAAAACCATGTTTGCGTTTTCTTCGCAACTTCTTCGGCTGATAAGTTCGTTTCGGCATTATCTTCCTGCTTTACTTAAAGACTATTTATTATACTCTATCTCGTTCTGCGATGTCAATTTGCACATTTGCAAAATAGCAACGAAAGCGTGAGGCATTCTACAGAGCATGTTTCAGCACGACGATTTCAGTCACTTGAGGAAGCTGCCCTGCCTTCAGCTCCAAATCGCTGGTATTAAGCCTCTTTACATTCTCCTTGCCTTTGAGGAAATCTTCGACTCCACTTATAGGGAAAGAGCATTTGTCGTTTCTATAGTGCATGGGAATTATCACTTTAGGCTTGACCTGCTCACAAATCTTGCTGGCCTCAGAAGCATCGATTGTATAGAAGCCGCCCACCGGTATCATAAGAACATCAACCTGCCCAATTTTGGCAATATCAGGCCCGGATAGGAGATGCCCCAGGTCTCCCAGATGACAGAGTCTCACCCCATTCACAGTGAAACAGAACACCGTATTCGGCCCTCTCTGGCTTCCCTTCGAGGTATCATGGTAGACCTCGATTCCCTTAAATTCAATCCCCCCCACCTTCTTCTCGCCCCCGCCGGTTACCACCTTCGGATTACCTTTTACTTTAGCACCGAAATGGTCGCCATGCTTATGGCTGACAACAAGAATCTCAGCCGGCCCCTCTATCTGAGAGTAGTGAAGATCAGGGAAAGTCCCATAGGGGTCAGTTATGATCCTGGTGCCATCATCAGCAGTTATCAAGAATGCCGAATGCCCGAGCCACATTATCTTCATGTTAGACCTCCCTTGTGAAATATGTTCCGTTCGCTCTGGGTCCTTCGGCTTCGCTCAGGACAGGCTTGTCGGAGGGCTCACCGCGAACGCTTTTTCTTTTCACGTTTCCGCCAGAGCGAAATTGACCAGAGTCCTTACCGCAACCCCGGTCGCACCCTTCAAGATGTAGGCCCGTTCCTTACTGGAGAAAAAAGTACCGGCGATATCCAGATGCGTCCAGGGGGTATCCTGACTAAATTCAGCCAGGAACTGGGCGGCTGTAATTGCCCCGCCCCATCTGCCCCCCGTGTTCTTGATATCAGCCACATCGCTCTTATTTTGCTCCTTGTACTCCTCGAACAAGGGGAGCTGCCATATTTTTTCGCCTGATTCCTCGCCAGCCTTGATTACCTTGTTAATCATTTCCCGATTATTGCCCATGGCGCCGGTGCAGACATCACCCAGGGCCACGTGGCAGGCGCCGGTCAGGGTCGCCACATCTATCAGAGGGGAAAGCCCCAGCTTCCTGGCATAGCAGAGCGCATCAGCAAGTATCAGCCTGCCCTCTGCGTCAGTGTTTACCACCTCTATTGTCTTGCCATTCATTGCCTTCAAGACATCCCCCGGCTTCAGCGCAGCGCCTCCCGGCAGGTTCTCCGTCGCCGGAATAAGGCCGGTAACATTTATCTTAGCCTTGAACTCAGCGATCGCTCTCAACGCCGCTATGACAGCGGCGCCACCTGACATATCGCCTTTCATCTCGTCCATAGCTTCAGAGGGCTTGATAGAGATGCCGCCCGAGTCGAAGGTGAGTCCTTTGCCCACCAGACCTAAAGCAGGTTTAGCAGAATCGCCTCCGCGGTAGTTAATGATTATGAATTTAGGGGGCTGTTTGCTTCCCTGAGCTACGCCTAGAAGCGCCCCCATGCCCAGGTTCTTCATCTCCTCCCGCTCCAAAACGGTGCATTCCAGCCCGTATCTCGTAGCTACGTTCAGTGCCACCTCCGCCATATCGGAAGGAGTCATATAGTTGGCAGGCTCGTTAATCATATCCCGGGCAAAGTTGGTCGCCTCAGCCAGAATCCGGCCTCTGCTGACACCCTGTTCCAGAGTAGAGCGTCGGCTCTCATCCCGCTCCACAATAAGCAATTCATCGATTTCGCCATTCTCGGGCTCTTTGGTGATATGTTTGCGGAAGGTGTAAAGTCCCAAGATACTACCCTCGGTTATAGCCTGGGCTGCTTTTTCAGCATCCACGCCGCCTATCCCTGCTCCATGTACTACGGTTGCTACCCGTTTGACACCCAGCTTCCTCAGAAATTTGCAGCCCCCCGCCATCACTGTGCGAATAGAGTCCAGGGTAAATTTATCCTGCTTACCCAACCCTAACACCAGCACCCGCTCCGTCTCCATCTTCCCCAGGGTATGGATAAGAGTTATTTCATTGAGTTTGCCCTTGATTTCACCCTCTGCGATAAGCTTCGTTATAGCCCCACCCAGGGCCTGGTCAACCGCTCCGGTAGCCCCGCCCGGATGCTCTACCCCCTCAAAAAGGTTAACCATAACAGCGCCGACCTTCATCCTGGTTATATCGCCGGAGACAACCTTTACCTCCAATTGAGCCTCCTTTTAACGCCTGAAAACTGATGAGTCATATCTTACTTGCTTTGTGGATAATATCCAAAACACAATATAAATGCAACATATAAAACAAGAGGGACGGGTTTGAAATTTGCGATAAGCCTTGTTTGCTACAATTTTTGAAGCTATTCAACAGTTTCGTAGCTATTCCTAGTTTCAGCTTCAAAAACCTCTTTTTTTCAGCGGTATTGAAAATCGCTGGCCGCCAATTTAGTGCCATTTCTTGAATACACTGGCTTGAAACAATCTCTTGACCTTCGTACTCTTTACTCTGCACATACCCTTCTAACGCGACAGTCATCATTATGTTGAGATATTCCTTTGCGACGTGTATAATAAGCCAAGATTCTATGGTAATTCTTAGTCAAGAAGGCGCAAATGACAGTTTTGAAGGTGGCCTCCGTCATAGCTCTAGTCTTGCTGACCTGCGTGCTGCTGTTGGTGTCCGGTTGTAGTTCACAAGGGCCAGTGGGGCCAACAGGGCGGACAGGTACACAAGGTCCGAAAGGCGACACAGGCCCGCAGGGTCCGCAAGGGATACCTGGCCCTAACCTTATAGTAGCTATGGGCTATATCTATGAAGATTTTTCGAAACAGCCTATGGGAAATCCTAGGCTCATTGATGGATACAACGTTAGTAGTGTCACTTGGAATGATAACTATGGATATTGCATAACCTTGGCTAATATGACTTACAATTTGTATAACTATGTAACTATAGTTACTCCTGTGACCGATTCTTATTCTGTCAGTGCTTCACCGGACCCGAAAGGAAATTTAGGCATAAAATTATATGGACTTTTTGATGTTGTTGATAGTTCTGGTCTGCATTTCCATTATCAGATAGGCAGTTTTCAGTTTGTAGTACTAAAATATCCTTAACCACTGATATATATTTCTCTATCTCAACATCGAATTGGATGCCACACCCCTATGCAACGCCACTTCCTTCTCTCCGGCTTGTGAGTCTACCGCTCAATCTTCCGTGGCGTCTTTTGACATTCCAAACTTTATTTTCCTTGCAGATCGATTACCCTCATTTGTACGTAAAACACCGCCACTTCTTGCCCCATTTGCCCCCGCCTGCTGGCAAATAGCCGACAAATTGCGGGGATGAATTTTCAATGTAGCTTATCCCTACTCCACCCCATAGTCTTCAATACCTCTCTCACTTCTTTGACCTGAGACAGGCTTCTTGTGCTGCCAAACAGATTCCACTAGAATAAAGCAAATTTAAAATCACTTCATAGGGAGCACGAATGAACGGATATACGATAAGTTCTCCGCAGGATATTCGGAAATTGAGACGCAAGTTAAGAAAATCCGCAGAACGTACAAAACAACGACTCTTACAATTAGCGAAGAGCAACAAAGATGCGATTTCGCTATTAGCGGACCTCAAGTTTAAACCCGTTGGATTTGCCCCACTAGATTCGGAGAAGCCATTTAATCTCATCGAACAATTAAACCAGACATTTACCGACCTTGCCACTTTAAAGGCGACTGAATACTTGTTCAAAAAATATCCTTCAGTAAAGTCATTTACGGTAAACCTAGGGCCGAGTCCTGGAAGAGATATCTGGTCTGAATCTGGAAGCATTGCTGCTGAGGTATTCTCCGCTGTAAATCCGAATCGCAATAACAAACTAAGACATGATTGCAGGAGCGTGTCTAAGACAAAGAAAGGCGAGAAGCCAGCCAAACACAAATATGTGTTTTTCTGGTGTCCAAATAAGAAGCCTGGAAAGCAAAAGAATGTCTTTGGCTTCCCCCGTGTGAAAATAGTGGCAGTTTCATATCCCAATATTTCTCTCGAATAAATCTAATGCGGCCGCCATCAATCGTAGCGTGGGTGAAGTCCGCCAGA
>JAJYLC010000034.1 GCA_021787935.1 Chloroflexota bacterium
TTTTCTAAAGGGGGAATTTGTAATAGATGATCGCTTTGAAAACAGGAAGACGAGGTTCTAAATGTCATTCTGAGCCTTGGCGAAGAATCTCGGTACTTGGCAATGCGCTGCTATTTTCATCCTTCGTGATGTCCCGAATCATTGGGACATGGCTGATTTCTGCGCAGAGGGGGAACCAAACTCCCCCTTTTCTAAAGGGGGATATAGGGGGATTAAGTGTCCCGGCTAGCTTTGATCATCCGCTCCAAGCCGTGTAGGGGCACAAGGCATTGTGTCCTTTTGGCTCGTTTCGCGGAAAACTCCTAACAACTCTACTGTTGCCACTTTGTTGCTGCCGCGTTATGATTTGGCCGGAGTAAGTGTAATGCTGAAAATCCAGTTGGGCATAAGGATTGAAAAACCATTCGCTGGCCTCGTCTCTAAGCGACGGCTCAGACAGGCGGTGAAGCTCACACTCGTCCATACAGGTATAAGCTCCCCGGTGGAACTGGGACTGGTCATAGCCGGCGATGATACTGTCCATGAACTCAACCGGAATTACCGGAGCGTGGATAGGACAACCGACGTTATTGCGTTCTCTCTCTCCGAGCGAGGCTTAGACAATCAGCCCTTTATCGCGCCGCCTGATGATGTTATCCACCTTGGCGAGGTAATTATCTCCTACCCGCAGGCAAAAAGGCAGGCGGAAGAGCAGCGACATCCCCTGGAGAAAGAGTTGGCTCTTCTGGTTGCTCACGGCGTGCTGCATTTGTTAGGATACGACCATGAGCTTCCCGAGCAGGCAGAGAAGATGAGGGCTATGGAGGCCAGGATTCTTGCCGCCCTTAAAACAAAATAAGTATAGGGGCACAAAGCATTGTGCCCAATCTTCTCGCCCCTCGCGGGAGAGACAAGAGTGAGAGTAATAATCCGTTCGCCCTGAGCCTGTCGAAGGGCTTATGATGTCATTCCCCTCAAGTGGGAATCTAGGTCTCCTCGTAAACAATCCTTGTGCCATTGTACATTTCGCTGTAGAATGTCGCAATATACATTTAGCAATTAACAGAATCTGGAGGTAGATGTGAGCACTTCGCCAATTAGGATTTTCATTTGCTACGCCATTGAAGACGAAGCGCTGAAAGAAGAATTGCTGAAACACCTAAGTCCTTTGAAGCGGCAAGGAATAATACAAGATTGGCACTTTCGTAATATTAGTGCTGGGCGTGAGTGGGAAAAGCAGATTAATGAACATTTAGAATCGTCTGATATCATACTTTTGCTCATAAGCGCTGATTTTATTGCATCTGACTACTGCTATACAATTGAAATGAAGAGGGCGCTAGAGCTACATCATTCTGGACTTTCTCGTGTAGTTCCTGTAATTCTACGCCAAGTTTATTGGCGTGGCATTCCGTTTGAAACACTGGAGGTGGTTCCTAAAGATGCTCGGCCGGTCACATCTTGGCCTAATCTTGATGAGGCTTTCGCTGACGTAGCAAAGAAAATATGGAACGTATGTCAAGAGATAATTACTAGCCAAATGGAAAGGGCCACCGACCGTAATGCATTTGAGGTTGATAGGCAAGTGATGCAGCTTGCCACATCTGCGTTCTATTCAGATGTTCATTCTGGCTGGAAAGATATCAACGGCGATGACGACCTAATAGATGCTTCCACTTTTAGAGACAATGTATGGGGTCGGACCAGGAACGACACAACACCTGGCCATTATTTCCCGACTGCGATCGCTCAGGTAAGCAACCACATTTTGATTCTAAGCTCCAGTGAATTTGATTCCGATAACCGTGCCCATCCTCTTGTTCTCGGATGGGCTAGTCGCCCCGCAACAGACGCTGAGATACAGTCTCATGCCATCTGGATGGGATTGCTGGTGAACTCGGACGGTTTGGGTACCCAAGAAGATGGAAGCCAAGACAGGGGCAGAATTTCACCACTTGGTGGGCAAACCGCTTTGTACATCAAACAGATACCAGCCTCAACCATAGCTGGCAATGACTACAATGGCGGCCCCGTTCCTGGTGGCAGGTATTGCTGGGTAGTTGCCAAGAATGGTTATGTCCTTGCGTTATACAAGGGAAAGGATGGCCGTTGGTATTCAGGATGATAGTTCCCCTAAAAACAATCTCAGGGGCACCCAGAGCAGACCTTTAATAGGAAGGGCATATGGTAGATAACCAAAGACAGCGTAAGGCTAGGGTATTTATTAGCTGTGGGCAGACGAAGGGAACAGACGAACCACAAATAGCACATGACGTGGCTGAGAAACTCATTGGTCTAGGTTTTCTTCCTTACATTGCTGTCGAGGAACAGACATTGAATGGATTAACAGACAACATCTTTCGACAATTGAGGGAGTCCGAATACCTCGTTTTTATTGATTTCAAGAGAGAGGAATTGGTCGATTCCGTAAGCAAGGGCAACCAATCAGTTTATCGAGGCTCTTTATTTTCGAACCAAGAATTGGCCATAGCTGCTTTTATTGATATAAACAACGTCCTAGCTTTTCAAGAGAGTGGTGTCAAGAAGGAAGATGGGATATTGAAGTTTATCCAGGCACAATGTTTCCCGTTTATTGATAGGCATTCACTGGCTGACGTCATAGCACAAAAAGTAACGGACAAATTGAAGAAAGGGATATGGGATTCACATTGGAGAAACGAATTATTACTTGAGAGAAAGAAGAGCGAGTATGATGATGTTATCAACATGGATACTAACAGGATGGCTCGCTATTTTCACATTCGTGTACATAACTTGCATCGTGAAAAAATAGCATATAATTGCACAGCATATCTGAAAGTTGCAGAGAATCCGGTAACCAAAAACACGATAGAACCAGACATCGTAGAATATAAATGGAAAGGATTGACAATTCCAGCGGTTGCCATATTACCTAAGGGGCATAGAGACTTTGATGCATTCTATGTATATCACGATTCACCCAACTTGGTTTATCTAGGTGTCAACAAGTTCATTGTTGATTACTCTGGCTATCACTTTGCTATGGAAGGACCAAACGAGTACAATTTAACATACGTTGTATGCTCAGACAATCTACCACCTGTCGAATCAAAATTTAGATTGCACGTTGGGCAGAAATTAGATGATATTCAATTCTATGAATTAGCAGGAAATGAATAGAAGAACCATTAGTTAGGTAAGAAAGAGCCTCAAAGATGAATTGTCCCTCCCGCGACATCTTCCCCTTGACACAATGCGAACTAATGTTCTATTATTATCCCCAAAACCATATTGTGGTGCGGGTTCCGTGAAAGACCGGAAACGCTGGGGAGTCGGGACATCCCCTCACTACTTCCATCTGTCAGTAGCGGCGAGGAGCCTGCCCTGAGCCCTGTCCTGAGACCTGTCCTGAGTTTGTCGAAGGATTGTCGAAGGAAAGCCGAATGGAGCCTGCCCTGAGCGCAGTCGAATGGAGCTTGCCCTGAGCGCAGTCGAAGGGCCGAAACTGACTAAAAGCCTCGGAGCCATGAGGCAAAAATAGAAGAATGTGTAAACGAACCCGGACTGGGGTTATACCCTTTTTGAGGTTGAAATCTACGTTCAGCCGAAGGGCCTGTCCTGAGCGAAGCCGAAGGATGAGCCGGAAGCCCCCGTCAGCGACCCAAAATTGAATAATTCATGCGACATAAATCTCGGGCCGTGCTATACTCTTCGACAAGCCTGCCCTGAGCAAAGCCGAAGGGCCTGTCCTGAACGAAGCCGAAGGGGCCTGTCCTGAGCCCTGCCCTGAGCCCTGTCCTGAGACCTGTCCTGAGTTTGTCGAAGGATTGTCGAAGGAAAGCCGAAGGGTCTTGATTGAACAACCTTGCGCCGTGGGCTATAATATCGTAAACATACATCTTAAATGTTAAGAGTTTGCTCAGGGATGTGATTGGAAGGATGGCTTCACAGGTCTTCTATCGCAAGTGGCGTCCGCAAACCCTGGCCGAAGTAGTCGGGCAAGAGCCTATTACAAAAACACTGGCAAATGCGCTGGCAACAGGGCGGGTTGCTCACGCCTACCTATTCTGCGGCCCCCGCGGCACGGGCAAGACCAGTACAGGCAGGATACTGGCAAAAGCTCTCAACTGTCTTACCAATGGCAAGGGAGAGCCCTGCAATACCTGCAGCATGTGCCAGGCGTTCAATGAAGGCCGGGCGCTGGACCTGGTAGAGATCGATGGAGCATCTAACAGGGGAATAGATGAAATCCGCGACCTTCGGGAAAAGATAAATTTTGCCCCGAACTTAGCCCGCTACAAAGTTTACATAATAGATGAAGTCCACATGCTCACGGAGCCTGCATTCAATGCCCTGCTCAAGACACTCGAGGAGCCGCCGCCGCACGCAATCTTCATACTGGCGACCACCGAAGTACACAAGGTACCTCTGACAATACTGTCGCGATGCCAGCGGTTCGACTTCCGGCGCCTGCCTCAAGCGGCTGTGGTGAATAAGCTGAAAGACATTTGCCACCACGAGGGCATCAAGGTTGAAACGCAGGCACTGGCGCTCATTGCAAAAGCTGCTACCGGAAGCCTCAGGGATGCTGAAAACCTGCTGGAACAGCTCGTACTCTATCATGGTTCGGATATAAGCCTTGAGCAAGTTCAGTCTGAGCTGGGTATAAGCGGCGATATGCGTATTCGCCAGCTTGCAGAGCATATTTTGAAGAAAGATGTTGCCAGCGGGCTGGCCGTCATAAACAATGTTGCTGTCGATGGGGTTGACCTCCGTCAATTCAACCGGGGACTTGTTGATTATCTGAGGGATATCCTTCTGGTCAAATCAGGTGCAGGGGATACCTCAGACCTTTCCGCCGAGACGATTAAGGAGATTAAGCATCTCATATCAAACATATCACTGGGAGAGTTATCAAAGGTAATAAAACTGTTCGCTCAGGTTGATTTCCGCGCAGACCCGCAGTCCACTCTGCCTTTAGAGCTTGCCCTGGTTGACTCATCCCTGGCCGCTACTGAAAAACCGAAGAAGGAACTGCCGGAAAAGGCAGTAGATATAGAGCCGGCCGCAAGCACGGTCAAGCCTCGTAGAACAGAGAGCCCCAAAGAGCCAGATACTGTCGCTCCGCCTGTAGTCGCTGAGCTGCCTCCGATAAAGGTCAGCGCGATCAACGGGCCACCTCCACAAAACATAGAGCAGATCCGTCAACACTGGAACGATTTCATTAACGCCTGTCGGGGAGTGGGCTCCAGCGGGAATCTGGATGCTTTGTTGAGAAAGGCTTGCGAGGCAGTAGCTCTGGAAGGCGATACCCTGGTCCTGGGTTTCTATCATGATTTTCACAGGACCAAGATAGAGGACCCTAAGTATCGTCATCTGGTAGAGGACAAGTTGCGCGATGTTTTCGGCGTTCCTTATCATGTGCGTTGTGTTTTGACCCCGAAAGATAAGGAAGCCAAGCCCCAACAGCGGGCACGCAATCCCGTGGTAAATGCGGCTTTGGAGATGGGGGCCCGGATTATAGAAGAGGAGCACAAACATGATGAATAAAAATATGTTGCGCCAGGCACAGCAGTTGCAAGCTAAGTTGGCCAAAGCTCAAGAGGAGTTGGAGAAGGCCACGGTGCAGGCTAGTTCCGGCGGCGGTGCAGTTACCGTGGTTGTCAGTGGGCAGCAGAAAATAATCTCTATTAAAATCTCTCCAGAGGCCGTCGATCCCAAGGATGTGAGTATGCTCGAAGACCTGGTGATGGCTGCTATAAACGAAGGGCTGGAGAAGTCTAGAGAGCTGGCTGCCAGCCAGCTTAGTGCTATAACAGGGGGGCTTAAAATCCCGGGCATGCCCTAAATCTTTTAGGCAACACATTATCTTTCCTTCGGATTTCAAATTTGGGAAGGACTTAAAGAGTTGAGAATCGAGTATGTGCCTGCTGCAGAGCCGGTCTCTCGTTTAATTGAGGAGTTGAGCAAGCTTCCCGGCATCGGGCCCAAGAGTGCAGCGCGGCTCACTTACTATTTACTGCGCATACCTGAGGCTGAGGCGCGAGCTCTGGCTGAAGCGATCATTGCAGTCAAGGAGAAAACACTCTTCTGTGACTCGTGCCAGAACATTACCGACACTAATCCATGTGCTATCTGTGCCAGCAAAGAGCGAGACCACAGCATAATATGTGTCGTCAAAGAACCCCTTGATATACTTGCCCTGGAACGTACCGGCCAATACAAGGGACTCTACCACGTGCTACACGGCGTGCTTTCTCCTATGGATGGGATCGGCCCCGATGACCTTAAGATAAAGGAGCTTTTGCAGCGGCTCAAGACAGGCTCCGTAAAGGAGATTATCCTGGCTACTAACCCAAACCTCGAGGGAGAAGCAACAGCGATGTACCTTCAGAGGTTGCTTTCTCCGTTTGGAGTCAGGCTCACCAGGCTTGCCCGCGGTCTACCTGTAGGAGGTGACCTGGAGTACGCGGACGAAGTCACCCTTACACACGCCCTTGAGGGCAGGCAGGAGATGTGAGCGAAAATTTAGTGTAGGTGAATCACATGCAAGTCCTTAAAAAAACAAAATCCCTTTGCCCCGTGGATTTGAGAGTTCTGGATGCTGAGCTATGGGAAGTTGACGGTCGGGTCCTGATGAAAAAGAGCTGCCCGGAACACGGAAACTTCGAGGATGTCTATTGGAGCGACTACAAAGAATACCTGAGGGCGGAACAGTATAGAGATCATGGTCTCGGATTGCGCCAAGGGAGAGAACCTAAGGTCGGCTGTCCCCGTGACTGTGGACTATGTCAGAACCATATGACTCACACTACGCTACTCATCATCGAGCTGACTAATAGATGTAATTTACGCTGCCCGATATGTTTCGCCCGCGCAGGCGCAAAAAATGGCACTGGCGACCTGAGCAAGGAACAGCTAAGGTCGATTCTGGAGTATGCTCAGGAGATCAATTATCCTCTCAGGGTTAGAGGGGTTGGCAATAGCGGTGGAGAGCCAACGCTGAGAGACGACCTGCCCGAGATAATACAGATGGAGAAAGAGCTTGGTTATGATTACATTCTGATTATGACCAATGGGCTGAGGTTGGCACAGGATATCGATTACTTTAAGAAAATTCGTGACCTTGAAGCATGGCTCTATCTGCAATTTGACGGTGTTACCCCTGAACCTTACATAAAAGCAAGAGGCCTCGATCTCTGGCCGATGAAGCAAAAAGTCCTGGAAAATGCCAGAAAGATAGGATACAACAAGATTGCACTCATACCTACGCTGGCAAAGGGGATTAACGATAATCAAGTTGGCGACATGATAAGATTCTCTGCCGAAAACTCGGACATAATTAAGTTTCTTGTGTTTCAGCCGGTCAGCTTTTCGGGGAGAATAGACACAACGAAGTTAAAAGAGATGAGAATAACCAATTCGGATGTTACAAGGCTGGCCGAGGAACAAACCGGAGGTGAAATTAAGAAGGGCGATTTCTTCTCCCTGCCCATGTGTCAGACATTAGCCAGAATGGTAACAAAGGGTGGGCAGAATCAAGATTTCTGCGTTCATCCACATTGTGGACTGATAAGTATCGTAGATTATGAAAAAGGGAAACTAGCCCCCGTACCACGTTATATAGATAATGAAAAACTGTATAAGGAGATGCGCAGAGGCTTTGAGCTTAAATGGTCCAGGCCGAGAATGATGTGGTCTCTCACGGTGAATTCATTACTGCATATCAGCCCCAAGCTCTGGTTCAAGCTTCTGCCCAAGCTGCTAACGACTAGAAGCTCCAAGTCGATTACTCAGATGCTGACAAACTGGCTCCCGGGGACCTGGCTTACCATAGGCATCATGCATTTTATGGACCCTTATAACTTCGACCTCGACAGGGTTCAAAACTGTGCGCTCCATTTTGGAGTCATCGGCAAAGACTCAAAGCCGAGGTTGATTCCATTTTGCTCCATGAATAGCATCCACAGATTATCTATGAATGGCAAAGGTGAACTGACAGAAGCAGATTTAATTGTTCTCGCTAAATCCCAGGAGCAGGCAGTTCAGCCACCTTGAAATACGATGGCTAGACCGCGAGTATACAAGACCGAGGCAATTGTCCTAAAGCGAACCAATCTGGGCGAAGCAGACAACATCATCACTTTATACACTCCGAACCTGGGCAAAATCAGAGCAGTAGCAAAAGGTGTACGAAGAACAAAGAGCAAGCTGGGAGGGCACCTGGACCTGCTGACACAAAGCTCACTGCTGCTGGCTCAGGGACAAAACCTGGACATAATTACTCAAAGCCAGACAATCGAGAGCTTTCTTCCTATAAGAAGCGATCTATGGCGCACAAGCTGTGCTATCTATATGGCTGAGCTGGCAGACCAGTTTACCGCTGAGCAGGTCGAGAATTACCCCGTCTATAGGTTATTGCAGACCTCATTGCTCTGGCTCTGTGAAGCAGACAGCAGCGAGCTTGTTCTCAGGTACTTTGAACTACACCTCCTCAGCCACCTTGGTTATCAGCCCGAACTCTACCAGTGCCTTAATTGCAGGTCGTCTCTTGCGCCTGAGAGTAACTTTTTCAGTGCCAGCGGTGGTGGCGTGATTTGCCCCAATTGCGTCAGAAAGGAACAGTTGGTTCGTCCTGTCTCGACTGATGCCATCAAGGTGATGAGATTTCTTCTTAGAAACGATTTTAGCTCGGCCAGCCGACTGCGGGTTAGCCCCGATTTAGCTCGTGAATTGGAGCAAATGATGAGGGCATATATCCATTATCTTCTGGAGCGCGAGGTGAAATCAGCGGGATTCCTGGATAGGTTGAGAGAAGAGCTAACTTTATAGAGTTTACGCGAAAAAGTTATTATTTTTGGCGCTCGACTACATAATCTGCGATTTCAATGAGCGCCCTGCGACTGGGTTTGTCAGGAAAGGGCTTGATTGTTTTACATGCCTGTGAGGCAAAACTTTGTGCGACTTTATAACAATCAGTGATAATTCCTGAGCTGCGAATCATCTCGATGGCCAGGTCAAGGCTTTTCTCTTTTCCCCTGTTTTCGAATATTGCTTTTATTGGGTTGTCTTCAGGGTATCGTTCCTTGAGCATAATCGCTGGAAGTGTTAAGTTTCCCTGAAGCAAATCACTTGCTACCGGCTTGCCCAGCTTATCCTCATCGGCTGTGAAGTCAAATATATCATCTACAATCTGGAAAGCCATTCCCAGGTCATAGCCGTAGGCTTTCAGGGCTTTAATCTCATGTTCCGGAGCCTCGTTAACTATTCCTGCCGACTCTGTAGCCATCGAAAATAGGGAAGCTGTCTTATTGCCAATCTTTCGGAAGTAGCTCTCCTGGGTCTGATTCTCATTGAAGCTGCTGAAACTCTCTTCAAGCTCACCAGTACATAGGGCCATGAGCGTTTGGGCAAAAAGTCTGTCTGCCCTAACACTGTTAGCCTGGGAGACAAACTCGGCAGCCTTGGAGAACAAATAGTCTCCTGCCAGAGTAGCTATGCCCCAGCCCCAGATGCTAGCCGCCGTGGGCTTGCCGCGACGCCTCATCGAAAGGTCTATAGTATCGTCGTGCACCAGGGAAGCAGTATGGAGAAGCTCGACGCCAGTTGCTACAGGGATAAGTGAATCAAGGTTGAATCTGCTATTAATCTTACCTGCAAGCAGGGTTAAGGTTGGTCTGACCCGCTTGCCGCCGCTGTTTACTATGTAATCCAATAGCTCCGCAAGCCAGGGATACTCGACGTCGGCTATTGCCTTGATGCCGTTCTCTACCAGAACGAGCTCTTTTTCAACCGGTTCAAATATCGAATTCTTCAAGGAAACCTCTTCTGCTGATTTGCCGCCTGGTTAGCCTGTTCGCGCACGACGGTGCCGCAGTCCTTCAACCAGGCTATAGATTACAGGAATTACAACCAGTGTCAATAGTGTAGAGCTGAATAGACCACCAATGACCACTACTGCCAGCTCCGAAGCCAAGAGAGTGCCTGAACCGACTCCCAAAGCCAGAGGTATCATAGCGAAAATAGTTGTTAAGGCAGTCATCAGAATCGGGCGAAGCCTTGTCTGGCCTCCCTGAACCAGGGCATCGTACGTGCTAATGCCACTTTTACGTAGCTGCTCAACCAGGGCGATAAGTACGATAGCATTGGTGAGGACAATGCCTACCAGCATCAACATGCCCATCATCGCTGAGACACCGATAGTATGTCCGGTAATAAGCAGGCCTAATAGCGCCCCGATGGATGCCAGAGGCAGGCTTACCATTATAATGAGCGGGTTAATTATTGAACGCATCATGAATGCGACAATGAGGAAGGCTATCACGATGGCGGCGATTATAGCGATGCCCATGCGAGAGAAGGTGCTTGTCATCTCCTCCGCTACACCAGCCATCTTTACCTGCACACCGGGGTTAGGTGGCAGCGCATTGATTTTTTGTTGAACCTCTCGGTTAACTCCGCCTACGTCCTTAGCTGTTATTGCGCCAGTGATGGTGGCAGAGAGTGCCAGGTCGGTATGGCTGATGTGAGTGGGTACGTCAGTTAACGTCACATCGGCAACCTTATCCAGGGTGATAGCTTGTGGCCAGCCGATTCTCATCGAATCTGCCTCGGTTACGTTGCCTAAACCACTGGCCACTCCTTTAATATATATGGGGTAGTTCTCATTGCCTATAGCCACTGTAGTACTATTACCCAAGGTGCTCCCCATCATCAATAGATAGAATTCCTGCTGCAATTGCCGCAATTGCGCAGGTGGCAGCCCCAAAGCTGCCACCTTGGCCTGATCTAGTTGAATGTCTAGCTTCGGAACAACCATGGTGAGGTCACTTTCGAGATTAGCTAAACCCTTTACATCCTGAAGCTGGGCAAAAAGCTGTGCTGTAGTATTGGCAATATCACTTTGATTCTTGCCTTGAATGGATATATTTAGGTCAGAGAACCCAGGCCCACTTCCTGATTCAGATGTAGAAACAGCTATGCCGGCATTTGCTGCTGTTGCTATTGCCTGGGAGGCATTACCCAGGGCCTCGGCTTCTTTGTCCATATCAGCCCCTGGGGCGAGATAAACGGTAATCGTAGCGGTGTTATCTCCTCCGCCACTGGCAGTACTCATGGCGCCCATCAGGGAGGTTGAAGTGCCAACCGTAGTATAGTAGTTCGTAACCTCTTTATTCCCTACGAGCAGTCCTTCAACCTGGGCCGCTGTGGCACTGGTGACACCTATGTCAGTCCCAGGCGGCATCTGTATAGACACAGTCAGCGTCTTTTCGCCCATGCCAGATATAAATGAGGTACCGATAACAGGGAGAAGACTGAGGCTACCGAAGAAGAGCACCGCAGCGATTATCAGAGTGAGCGCACGGTGGCCGAGCGCCCATTTGAGCACAGGCGTGTAGAGCTTCTGATACCAGGGCACGCCGACTTTAACCTTTGCCTTTCCGCTGACCAGGAAGTTGGACAATGTGGGCACTACCATAAGAGCTACCAGCAGTGAGGCAAGCATGGCGAAGGTCACGGTCAGGGCAAAGGGTATAAACAGTTGGCCCACGATGCCGCCGACGAATATCAAGGGTATGAAGATAGCCACCGTAGCCAGGGTAGCTGAGGTAATCGGATTCGCTATCTCTCTAGCGCCACCGATAGCGGCTTCCCTGAAGCCCTCGCCTCCCTGGAGGCGACGGTATATGACCTCTACCATAACAATACTGTCATCGATTAACCGCCCTACCGCGATAGACATGGCACTTAAGGTGAGAATGTTAATGGTCAGGCCGAAGCCACGCATAGCCAGGAATCCAATCAGCAAGCTCAATGGGATGGATATGGCAGTGACCAGCGAAGCTCGGATTGCTGTCAGGAAGAGAAAGACCACAACTATTGCCAGGACACCACCTATCAAAGCCTTGTCCCGCAGGTCATTTATGCTGCTCTGGATGAAATCAGATTGGGTAAACGTAGTACTAAGTTGCACTCCATTGCCAAGGTTTCCATTTATTTCCTTGGCTTTGGCTAGCACTGCATGTGCTACATCGACAGTGTTAGCATCGGCCTGTTTCATCACGGTTATGGTCACGCTGGGTTTGCCATCGGTGCGAGTGACTACTGTCCCCGGCGCGGGTCCTTGGCCAATAGTAGCTACATCCTGGAGTACGACGCTATCGGTCCGCATAGATGTATTCCCGATTTGACTCAAAGAAGTGTACTGAGGGGCAAGAAGCTGCACTATCTGAGACATCGAGATGCCGTATTGGTTCATCTTTGCGGGATCGGGAGTGATTATAACCTGCTCCTTATTGCCTCCCTCGGTCTCTACGTTGAGGACACCCTTGATGTTTTGTAGAGCAGGTACAATCTGCGTGTCTGCGACCTGCTTTAGCTGGTCGGGGGGAACATTGCCGCTGAGGCTGAGCACAACCAGAGGCATTATACTCACGTTGATGGGGATTACTTGAGGGTTCTCTCCTATATCAGGGTTACCCTGAGCAAAGGCGGCCACCTCGGGAGGAAGGCTTAGTTTGCTGATTCCCTCACGGATGGTACTGGTCACCTTATCCATGTCGGTACCGAAGTTAAATTCACCGAAGACAATAGAGATGCTATCAGCCGAGGTGGAGGTAAGATGTTTCAGTCCTTTTCCTTCCCACTGGCTCCAGATGAGCTGCTCTATGGGTGCAGTAACATTGCTTGCGACTTGGTCAGGTGACGCTTTGGGGTAAACTGTGATCACTGTTGTGTAAGGGAACTGAATGTTTGGTATTAGTTCCATCTTGAGTCCGAGAACAGCCCAGATCGAGGCTCCGGCAATAAAAATTACAATTAATAACGTTATCAGCCTATTGCGGAGAGCTAGTCGAGTAAGATGCCACATATTCTTTCCCCTCTTATCCCTAGATATTATCTTGGATGCAAACTACTTTGTTCGAGAAGAGCACTCTCATTCTCGGCAATTTTATCATCTAATTTGGCAAACAGATGCTCAGGAGGTGGTAGTCTCTGTCCGCCTCGGGGCACTGTGAAGCCCCAGCCCCCGTCGCCTACCTCGCCATCAAATCCAAGCAGGTGATGTAACTTCTCCGAGCTGAAGGGTAAAAATGGATAGAACGCCATCTTGAGGCAGCTAATTACACCCATAACAGTGAAAATAGCAACGGCTGTCGCATCTCTATCTTCATTAATCTTCTTCCAGGGTGCCTTGTTGTCGAGATAGCGATTAGCTTCCTGAGCCAAAGCCATTATCTCTCTTACTGCCTCTCTGAAATGACAGGTATAGAGAAACTTATCCACGGCTGTAAGGGTATCTTCAGCCTTCTTCAACAGAGCGTTAGACTCTGCATCAAGTTCACCCACAGATGGAACGCGTTTGTCGAAATTACGGTAGGCGAAAGTCAGCGCCCTTTGTACGAGGTTACCGTAGGTAGCCACCAACTCATCATTATTGCGGCGGACAAATTCCCGCCAGGAGAAATCGGCGTCAGACGTCTCGGGCATGTTGGCCGACATCAGGTATCGCAGCGGGTCGGCGGGATACCGCTTGAGGTAATCAGGTACCCATACTGCCCAGTTGCGGCTGGTGGATAACTTCCGTCCCTCCAGCGTGAGAAATTCGTTGGCAGGCACATCATAAGGGAGATTGAGTCCATCATATCCCATTAGCATAGCTGGCCAGATAATGGTATGGAAGACAATGTTGTCCTTGCCGATGAAATAATAACTCTTGGCATCACCTTCCCAGAATTTGCGCCATTGCTCGTGTTCTCCTCTGGACTGAGCCCATTCTTTTGATGCTGATAAATAGCCAATCACGGCCTCGAACCAGACGTATATGCGTTTTTTTTCGTATCCTGGCAGTGGTACTGGTATGCCCCACTCGATGTCGCGGGTGATAGCACGATCTCTTAACCCCTCGGTTAAGTAGCGAAGCGTAAAATTCAGTACGTTTGACCTCCAGTGGCCCTGTCCCTGAACCCAGGACTTCAATCTCTCAGAGAAGGCCGAAAGACGCAGAAAGAAATGCTCTGAGCTTCTGATTTCAGGGGTGGTCTTACAAATACTGCAATGAGGGTTAATCAAGTCCGCAGGATTCAAGGGCTTACCACAGTCGTCGCATTGATCTCCCCGCGCTCTCGGACTGCCGCAGTAAGGGCAGGTGCCCTCTACATATCGGTCGGGAAGGAAACGGACGCACTTGGGGCAAAAAGGCAGCGACATTTTATCCTTGTAAATATAGCCCTTATCCAGCAGCTTGAGGAAGAAATCCTGGGTAATGTGTGCGTGGTTCTGAGTGCCGGTGGTGGTAAACAGGTCGAATGAGATACCTAATTTTTCCCAACAATCGAGGAATCCTTGATGAAAGCGATTTACTATCTCTTGCGGTGACTTGCCCTCAGCCTCGGCGCGGAGGGTGACCGGAGTGCCGTGCTGATCGGAACCTGAGACCATCAGCACCTCGTTACCTTTGACGCGGTGATAGCGAGCGAATATGTCAGCAGGTAAATATGCACCAGCAATATGACCAAGATGTAAAGGTCCGTTAGCGTAAGGCCAGGCTACTCCGATGAAAATACGTTCCGACATCAGTTACCAAAATTCACAAATTATTGACTATTTTAACATAGACGGGGAGAAAAAAACAAAGTCTAGCAGAGCTCCAACCATGCTTTGTAGAGCAGCTTCCTGGGCAAATGGGTTATGCTTCCGAGTTTAGCTACAGCCTCTTTGGCGGTAGCTCCCTCACTGCGAAGTCTGCGGAGTTCCTCTTTAACGAAAAAATCTATTAGCTCCTTCTGCTCCCTGCGCCCAGCATACCCTGCGATCACCAAGGTGAATTCACCTCTGGGCTGAGAGAAATGAGCTATTGCTTCGCTTATCGTTCCCCTGAAGACCTCCTCATGCATTTTGGTGAGCTCTCGGCAGACAGCGATTCTCCTGTCTCCTAATCCCTCAAGGAGATCGTTCAGTGAGCCAAGTAACCTGTGCGGTGCTTCAAAAGCAACGATGGTGCGAGGCTCTGAAGTAATCGATTCAAGGAGGCGTTTTCTGTCGCTCTTTCCTCTGGGCAGGAAGCCCTGGTAAAGGAACTGGTTGCTTGGCAAACCTGATACGACAAGGGCAGCAGGCAGAACCGATGGACCGGGTATAGCAATAACCGGGATTCCTCGCTCTATTGTCGCCAGAACCAGCTCGTAGCCAGGGTCGCTTATCCCGGGCATACCTGCCTCCGACACTAAGGCAATGTCTTCATGCTCAAGGCGCTCCAGAAGATAAGAAAGTTTAGACTTCTTGTTGTGCTCGTGATAACTGGTCAGCGAAGTCTTAATCTTGTAGGCAGAAAGAAGGCTACGCGTCCTGCGCGTATCTTCAGCAGCAATAAGTTTTACCTCTCCTAGGATACGGATTGCCCGTAGCGATATATCCTCTAGATTTCCTATGGGTGTAGCCACAAGATATAGCGTCGGCATAGCAAAGGGATTATATCCTATAGCTCAGTGGCAGTCTATCGCATTCCCCCATGCTTCAGGGAGGTCTCAGATTTACTTGACTTTATATACCCGTTTATTATATCCTTTTTTAAATTACATTTATTTAGGATGAGTCATGGAACGTTCACAACATAAGAACTTGAGACAAACATACGGTTTTGACGATGTTGCTCTTGTCCCCGGAGACATCACCATCAATCCCGATCAGACAGATATCAGCTTCTCCATAGACAAGCTTAGCCTCTCCATACCTGTCCTGGCCTCGGCAATGGACGGTGTGGTCGATGTTCGCTTCGCTATTGCTATGGGGAAGCTCGGCGGGCTTGCTGTTCTTAATTTGGAGGGAGTGCAGGCACGGTACGATGACCCCGGTATTGTTTTAGACAAGATCGCCAACGCCCCGCAGCAGGAAGTCACAGCGCTTCTGCAAAAGATTTATTCTGAGCCAATCAAAGCAAACCTTGTAGGTGATCGAATAAGAGCCATCAAAAAGACAGGAGCCGTCTGTGCGGTTTCGCTGACACCGGCCAACACTAAAAAACTCTCGCCACTTGCAGTTGAGGCGGGAATCGATGTTCTTGTGGTACAATCCACTGTTACCACGGCACGACATGTTTCAAAAAGCTACAGGGGACTTATTTTCTCAGAGCTGGTCAAGCAACTGCCTGTACCCGTCATTGTCGGAAACTGCGTGAGCTACAGTGCCTGCCGCAAACTGATGGAAACAGGCATTCACGGACTGCTTATTGGCGTGGGGCCCGGGGCAGCTTGCACTACCAGGGAGGTACTGGGCGTCGGAGTCCCCCAGGCCACTGCCATTATGGATTGCGCCGCTGCCCGAGACGACTATTTCAAGGTTAGCGGACGTCGCGTCCCCATAATAGCTGATGGCGGCATGCGCAATGGAGGCGATATCTGCAAAGCCTTCGCCTGTGGTGCCGATGCAGTGATGCTGGGCTCGATCTTTGCTCAGACGAAAGAAGCACCTGGTAAGGGTAATCACTGGGGGATGGCAACCCCACATGAGGCTCTTCCTCGAGGAACGCGGGTAAAGGTCGGTATAAAAGGCACACTGGAGCAGACCCTCTTCGGGCCCACATCTGTTACTGATGGCACACAAAACCTGATTGGGGCGCTCCGCACTGCGATGGGCGTCTGCGGGGCACGTAATATCAAAGAAATGCATCAAACCGAGGTAATAATCGCTCCATCGATAAAGACAGAGGGCAAATTTTTCCAGATGATGCAGGGCCTTCAGAAATGTTAATTGGACTTTTAGCCAATTTTTCAAAATTATCCAATGGGTAGACTTGACTAGGCATTTAGTGCGTGGTAAATTATTAAGGATGTTTTGCCAGCACATGAGGCATATAGGGGTGGGTGATAAACCTATCCCTTAATTTTTGCCTGAAATTATGTTAAAGGAGGTCTGGTATGTTACCTGGGTATTTCTGGGTGGTGGTGATTGGCATCGCTATTGGGATTTTGTTTTCCCTGGGCCTGATCAGGCAAATCCTGCGCAGCGATACGGGGTCGGCACCGATGCGAGATGTCAACGCCAGAATAACGGAGGGAGCCTGGGCTTTTATCAGGCGGCAGTATTCCACCATCGCCATAGTCGCTCTTGTGGTGGCTGCGATAATTGGCGTCATACTTGGAAAGCTCAGCAGTCAACAGGAGCTGGCTCAGCTTCACGTAACAGCTCTCGGTTTAGGTTGGAGGACGGCTGTTGGCTTCCTTGTCGGCGCATTCTGCTCGTGCATTTCGGGCATTATAGGCATGTGGATTGCGGTCAAATCCAACGTACGCTGTGCCGCTGCCTCGCACTCGGGTCTGGACAAGGCTATCAAAGTTGCTCTGCGCGGTGGCGCGGTCTCAGGATTTTTGATTGTTACCTTGAGCCTTCTTGGGGTAACAGCTATGTATTTTGCTTTTGGCGGATATAATAACCCTGAAATTGCGCCTCACCTCATTGTCGCTTTCGGCTTCGGTGCCAGTATGGTTGCCCTTTTTGCCCAGCTTGGCGGTGGCATATTCACCAAGGCTGCCGATATGGGCGCCGACCTTGCTGGAAAAGTCGAAGCGGGGATTCCCGAGGACGACCCCCGCAATGCGGCAGTAATCGCTGACCAGGTTGGTGACAATGTCGGTGACTGCGCCGGCCGTGGCGCAGACCTGTTCGAGTCCACTGCTGCAGAGAATATCGGGGCTATGATAATCGGGGTAGCCTTATATACTGCCTCGGTTAATGTTGCTCACATTTCACCCAAAATAGCTGTGGGCTGGGTACTGTTCCCGTTGATTATTCGTGCTTTCGGTATCATCGCCAGCTTAGTAGGAATAATGACGGTCCGTAGCCGCAAGGAAGAAAACCCCATGAACTCTCTAAACCGCGGCTACTTTGTTGCCCTGGCGCTGTGTATAGCGGCTATGGTCGGCGTTTCCGCAGCCATGTTCAAACCCATGTTCCGAGACATGGGCAACGGATGGCTATGGCTGATGGGTGCTGGCATCATTGGCATACTAGCCAGCGTGATTGTAGTCTACGTAACTCAGTACTACACTGAAGCCAGGTATAGCCCCACGAAGAAAATAGCAGAGTCCGCCCGTACCGGGCCGGCAACCGTAATAGTTACCGGCATGTCGGTGGGCTTCGAGACTATTATGCCCACTGCGTTAATTATTTGTGTAGCGCTCGGTGCCACTTACTTTTTCGGCACTAAGGCAGGGCTGGGACTTGATTGGTGGGTAGCAGGTGCCTACGGCACAGCCATTGCTACTATGGGCATGCTGATGACCTGTCCCTTCATCCTGGCCGAGGATACCTTTGGCCCTATAACCGATAATGCCAATGGAATTAACGAGTTCACCGGCGCTGGCTCAGAGATAAGGCGCGTTACTGACCACCTCGATGCCACCGGCAATACCACCAAGGCCCTGACCAAGGGATATGCCATGATCTCGGCCGGCCTTGCCGGATTCCTTCTGTTCCAGGCCTACTTCGACAGGGTACAACTGTTCCACCCACCGGCAACCCCGGAGGTATTCAATGTGAACATAGTCATCCCTGAAGTCCTTATCGGTGCCATCATTGCCATAATGATGGTCTTCCTGTTCAGCTCCTGGGGACTGAGGTCGGTTAGCGGAGCAGCAAGCAAGATTATCGACGAGGTGCGCCGCCAGATTAAATCCGACCCTGGTATTATGCAGGGCACGTCCAAGCCTGACTATGGTAAGGCAGTAGACATCACAACCAGGGCTGCTCTTCGAGGAATGATTGCCCCGGCTCTGCTTCCTGTGCTGCTACCCATAATTATAGGGGTTGTCTTCAGATACATGCACCTGCACATTGGCGGCTCCGACGCTGCCGCGGCGGTAGGAGCCTTCCTCATCACTGGAACCTTTGCTGCTATCCTGATGGCCTCCTTTATGAACAACGGCGGAGGCGCCTGGGATAACGCCAAGAAATACATTGAGGACGGGCAACTTAAAGATGAAGCCGGGAATGTATTAGGCAAACGTTCGCTACCGCATGCCGCAGGTGTTGTCGGCGATACAGTGGGCGACCCGCTTAAGGATACTGTAGGGCCTTCGCTGCATATTGTAGCTAAGCTTATAGCTACGGTGACGCTAGTGATGTGCCCCTTGTGGATACGCTAGGGTAGTGTAAAAAATAGAGATTCGAGATCGAAACAGCCTGCTGAACATCTAGAGTCAGCAGGCTGTTTGTCTTGTTCTAACTAATCAGTTGCCATGCAGGTGTTCAGCGTAAGAAGGGGTTCCACTTTCTTTCAGCACCTATAGTGGTCTCGGGGCCGTGTCCGGGGTAAACGATGGTGGAATCGGGCAAAGCCATAAGCTTGGTCATTATGCTGTCCATGAGCTTACCATAGTCTCCTCCGGAGAGGTCGGTCCTGCCTATACCAAAATTGAACAAAGTATCTCCAGAAAAGACTACGCCATCGCATAAAAGGGAGATGCCTCCTGGCGTATGCCCGGGAGTGTGAAGTACTTCGAACCTCAGATCACCTATCTGGATTACATCACCATCTTTGAGAAATCTGTCTGGCTTGGGCGGAGCCCTTAGCGATGACCCCAGCATCAGTCCCATCATCCTGCCAAACATCATAGGCATAGCTTCTTTGGCATCTGCTTCGTGCACTGCATATTTCGCACCAGTTGCTTCCTTAACACCGCGCAGCGCCCCGACATGGTCGATATGATTATGTGTAGCCACAACCAACGCTATGGACAGACGAAGACCGCTTACCGTGTTAAGTATATTCGGCGCATCGGCACCGGGGTCGATAATTAGGCCTTCTCCGGTCGTTTCCGAACCTATGATAAAGCAGTTTGACTCAAATGGGCCTACTACAAGGGTCTTAACAATCATTTATTCCTCCGGTATGAGAAAACACACTTGAGCTCACTCTATATCACTATCAGCGGGAAACCTTTCCATTGTCGACTATTTACGCTTCACTGTCAAGTCTTTACACTGGGAACGAAAACTGCTACCTTATAGAGCGAAGTTTGCAATAGGCTTTCAGGAGAAATGATGGTGACTGAACAAGTTCCCGGCAAAGTGGATATGGATAAACTGGTCTCCCTGTGTAAAAGGAGGGGCTTTATCTTCCCTTCGAGCGAGATTTACGGTGGAATGGGCGCCTGTTATGATTACGGGCCACTGGGTGTAGAGCTTAAGAATAACGTTAAAAAGGCCTGGTGGAAAGCAAACGTCCAGGAACGCGATGACATGGTCGGCCTGGATGCCTCCATACTAATGCATCCTCAGACCTGGGTTGCCAGCGGGCATGTCGAAGGCTTCGCCGATCCGCTGGTAGAATGTAAACAATGTCACCAGAGATGGCGCGCCGACCACGTTAAAGACGGTAGATGTCCGGCCTGCGGCGGCGAGCTTACCGAGCCCCGAATGTTCAATCTCATGTTTAAGACCTTCGTGGGCCCGGTGGAGGATGAGGCATCGGTAGTCTATCTGCGGCCTGAGACAGCGCAGGGCATATTTGTCAACTTTCTAAATGTGCTCAATTCCACCAGAAGGAGGTTGCCCTTCGGCATTGCACAGATAGGCAAGTCCTTCAGAAACGAGATAACCACAGGCAATTTCATTTTCCGCATGCGCGAGTTCGAGCAAATGGAGATAGAGTATTTCGTCAAGCCCGGCAGCGACGAGCAGTGGTTCAAGCACTGGGTCGAGCAGAGATTCAACTGGTACAGCAACCTGGGCATCAAGAAAGAGAACCTCAGACTGCGCCAGCATGCCAAGGACGAGCTCGCCCATTACGCCCGTGACTGCTATGACATAGAGTACCTCTTCCCCATAGGCTGGTCGGAGTTGGAGGGGGTTGCCAACCGCACCGACTTCGATTTGAAACAGCACTCCAAATACAGTGGCAAGGACCTGAGCTATTTCGATGAAGAGACCAAGGAGCATATTATCCCTTATGTCATCGAACCTTCGGCGGGGGTTGACCGCTCCGTACTCGCTTTCCTAGCCGACTCTTACGACGAAGAGAAAGACAAAGAGGGGCTAAGGGTGATATTGAGGCTTCACTATGACCTAGCCCCAATAAAAGCCGCCGTTCTTCCCTTGAGCAGGAACGAAAAGCTGATTCCGCTGTCCCGAGAGGTTTATGATACTCTGCGCAAGTGCTGGATGGTGCAATACGATGATGCCCAGAGTATAGGAAGGCGCTACCGCAGGCAGGACGAGATAGGCACTCCGTTCTGCGTCACCGTGGACTTCCAGTCGCTTGAGGACAGGCAGGTGACCATCCGGGAGCGCGACAAGATGAGGCAGATACGAGTGCCCATCGAAGTATTAAAACCAACGCTCGAAGCAAAGCTGTACGGCGAACCCTTAGATGTCTTGCCACCTGGCGGGAAAAAGTGGCTGGGATTCGAGTGATTAACAAACAATGAAAGCAATGCTTCTGAAGGCACCCGGTTCCATCGAAAAAAAGCCACTGGCGATGGCTGAGGTGGAAAAGCCGACACCGGGGCCTGAAGAAGTCCGTCTCGAAATCCTAGCCTGCGGCATGTGCCATACCGACCTTCACATCGTAGAAGGAGAGCTTTCCTCGAAGAGGCTCCCTATTATCCCTGGGCATCAGATTGTAGGCGTAGTGGAGACAGTAGGTAAGAAAGTCACCAGATTCAAGGTAGGCGATAAAGTGGGGGTGGCCTGGCTCAACTCGACATGCGGTAAGTGCGAGTTCTGCCTAAAAGGGAAGGAAAACCTCTGTGAGAAAGCACGATTCACCGGATATGATGTAGACGGCGGCTATGCTGAGTATACGGCGGTGTCCCATGACTTCGCCTATCCCATACCCAAAGGGTTCTCAGATATTGAGGCTGCACCGCTGCTCTGTGCTGGCGTGATAGGGTTTCGCGCCTTGAGATTATCGGAGATAGAGAAAGGGGGCCGGCTCGGTCTTTTCGGATTCGGTGCCTCCGCGCATATTGTTATTCAAATAGCCAAGCACTGGGGCTGCCAGGTCTTCGTTTTTACCAGGAGCGACGAGCACCGCAAACTTGCCATTAGCCTGGGAGCGGTTTGGGCCGGAGGTACTGATGAGACTCCTCCGGCAAAAGTGCAGAGCGCCATCATCTTTGCGCCAGCAGGGAGGCTCGTGCTCGACGCCTTGCGTGTCCTGGAAAAAGGTGGTACTCTTGCTCTGGCTGGAATTTATATGACCCCGGTACCAGAGATGGACTACCAGGAGCATCTATACTATGAGAAAACGGTGAGGAGCGTAGCCAACAGCACCAGGAAAGATGCAGAAGACCTGCTCAAACTTGCAGCAGAGATACCTATTCGAGCAGAAGTGCAGGAGTTTCCGTGGGAAGACGCAAACCGCGCTTTATTGCTTCTGAAACAGGGCAAAATTCAAGGGGCGGGAGTTCTTAGGATTTCCAAATGATTCGCATTCTTCATTTCGCTGACCTCCATCTGGGCGTGGAGACCTACGGCCGCATCGACCCTGCTACCGGTCTATCCTCACGACTGGGCGATTTCCTGGCAGCCTTAGACCAGGTAGTAGACTATGCCTTAGGCAGCGACATAGATTTAGTCCTTTTCTGTGGTGACGCCTACAGGAGCCGTGACCCCAGCCAGACCTATCAGCGCGAGTTCGCCAGGCGCATCGAGCGGCTAAGCAGCAACCATATTCATGTGTTCCTGCTCGCAGGCAATCATGACCTGCCCAATGCCTTGGGGCGAGCAACGTCTGTTGAGATCTTCGATACTCTGAACATCGAAAACGTTACCGTCGCCAATATCCCGCAAAGCCACCGCGTAGAGACCAGGAAAGGCATAATTCAGATCGTGGCTCTGCCCTGGGTAAGATATGGCAGATTGTTGAGCCGGGAAGATACTAAGAACCTGTCTCTCGACCAACTCAATAAAAAAATCGAAGATATTTTAACAAACTGGGTCAATGCTCAAGCCACTGCGCTTGATGTCCAATTGCCTGCTATTCTGGCCGGACATCTTGCTCACTCGGATGCTATCGCAGGTTCAGAGAAAATAATGATGGTGGGGCGAGACTATTTTCTGCTCCGGAGCACCATCGCGAACCCAATATTCGACTATGTCGCTCTGGGACACATGCATAAGCAGCAGACGATTGACCGTCCTGTTCCTGTCGTCTATCCCGGGAGCTTGCAGACCATTGACTTCGGCGATGAGGATCAGGAGAAGGGGTTCTATGTCGTAGAGCTGGACGAAAACGCAGCCAGAGGGAAACGGCTGAAATCTTACGAATTTCACCCTGTGGAATCGCGCCGATTCCTCACCATCAAGATAGATGCGGATACTGACAATCCTACCGAAACGGTGCTTCAAGCTATTGCCAAAAGAGATGTTAGGGATGCCATAGTTCGCTTGCAGATTAAGGTGTCTGCAGCAAAGGAGGGGCTGCTCCAGGAAAATGAGATAAGGAAATCGCTTAAGGAGACGTATTTTATAGCT
>JAJYLC010000150.1 GCA_021787935.1 Chloroflexota bacterium
AAAATGCTTGACAGGGAGAATGTAAAATAGGAACGTTAGGAAAAGATCGTCCCCATGGTTTTACCTGAATTAGACTTATTATATTATTAATGATAGTCAGATTGTACGTATTCAATTGGAGGAAAAGACATGCAAAAAGAACACGGTGAGTCAGATACCAGATTATTCGAAGTGCCGAAGACTACATCGCCCGAAGCACCATCAGGTCGACCCTCAAAGGCATTCGATTTGAAGAACGCCATAGACGAACTGGCAGGGGCACTGACGGACCCCATTATCGTATGGCCAATCGGTGGCTGGGGTGATTCCCTACCCGACAAGATTAAGGGCGATATAACTATCCACCGCATGCTGCAGCTCATGAAAAACGAAGAGGGCGTAGCGACCTGGCCGGAGGTCTGTGCTTATCTATTCACGGTGACGCTGGAGCGGCCCGTAAGCCGTGAATGGACGGATATCTACATTTACGCCATGAACCAATACATGGGGGATTCGATGCCTGCTGACGTCAAGAAAGAGAGCCTGGATCAGTATGAGATGCAGCTCCTGGATCGCTTCAGAAGGTGGCTGTGGGACGCCAGACATAAGGCAAGGAAACAGCGTTGTAAGGAAGAGGGGAGTAGTCAGGAGCCAGGGATCGAAGCTTTATCTCCTCAGCAGATCAAATTCTTCTAGGTGTCGGGAGATGAAACGTTGAAAAGAACCAGGGATTTAAAGGTATTCGCCTTCCCGCAGAATAATGGCTATGTTCCCTCTATACGGGTGGCAGGCAAATGGCTGGCGGAGATGGGTTTTGTCTATGGTGATAGGGTTACGCTCACCGCTGAAAACGGGATAATCACCATCTCCAGAAAACAGCCAGCTAATGAATTGCCATCTTTGCCTTCACCTTCGCCGGATTAATTGCATTAGCCTCTTAGCTCGGTGGCTATTATTTCAAAGGTCACGAATCAAGCAATCGTGTGCAACATGCTCGATTCGTTCGATAGACAGACTCAGAAAGGAACTGATGGGTAGAAGTTAGAACTGCCCAGATAGCCCAGCCTCGGTCTAGCATGGAACAGGCCAGCTTTTTGCCTTTATCTAGGAACAAAGGCGTTGCATGATCTTCTGGATTGCCAGTCGCATAACTATTGATGGTACAACATCTCACCGGTTGACCGTTCACAATCATCCAGCTTTCAACAGACGATATGTCATACGGACTTTCTCCGACAGCATAAACAATCCCGTATTCGTCACCCTGGACACCGCTTCGCTATTGTCCATGTGATGATCGCAAAATGACAGGAGTCCATCAGGCCGCAATACCCTGTGGATCTCTTGCAGTACCCAATAGGGGTCACTTAATCCATGAAAGACATCGTATAGCAGCACAGCATCGATACTTTCATTATCTAGGCCAGTTGCACAGTTTGAGCATATAGTCTGGATATTAGTCAGTCTCTTCTTTGCAGCCAGCTCTTGCACCTTCTTTACAGCAAGGGGGTGAATGTCCAGACCATACACCTTTCCTTTCGCTCCTACGATCTCACCAGCGATAATTGTGTGACTGCCAATCCCGCATCCAAAATCCAGTACATGAAATCCCGGCCTTATCCCCGCTGCCATGACCACATCTATTTGCGGCCTGAAGAAATCCCTAAACCGCAAGGAAAGACTCGTCAACCTAAAGTGAACGTTGCTGATTGGCTTGTCCATATTGAAATTACTCCTTCACAGAATTCGCAATCTG
The DNA here is from genome assembly GCA_021787935.1 of Chloroflexota bacterium. Taxonomy (GTDB): domain Bacteria; phylum Chloroflexota; class Dehalococcoidia; order SZUA-161; family SZUA-161; genus JACWAE01. Next base: position 1,736 of record JAJYLC010000150.1, read on the forward strand.
CGAGTTTTCTAAAACATTAAATAGCAATATTGCCACATCGTGGTCTTGTGCACAAATAATTCGTGAGTAGAATTTGGTCTCTAATTCCTTTGTGAGGTAATTGCTATTGCGAGATTCTACCATGACATGTATACTAGTGCAAGAAGGTCTTAAAAATATGCATAAACCCCGACCTGGTAAGCGTGAATGCGTCAGCCTTACGAAGAGAACCTTGACCAAAACTTCAAACCTTAATTGACTTATGAGGAATGCTTCCGTATAGTCAAGGGGCTGGAAGGCGTCAGAAGACGCCGTTTAGCGAACAGTCCCATCGTTCAAATGACGTCTAAACTGATGCAGCGCCACAGAATTCATTATCTCCCGGCATTGAACCGCCTTATAGAGGATATGGCAGATAACGCGTCGGAAAATGGCGAGCAATCCTCCGCAGTACCAAGGCATCCAATGTCATTTCCTTAGCTCCGAAGCGTGTTGTATTCCACAAACACCCCAAGGCAGCTAACGGCGTCAGAGGAAAGAACGCCGCATTGTTCAGTTAAAAATCCGACAGTCCATAATAAAATATGGACATGCTTAATGAAACACTGATAACGTTGTGTTGGGACCTCCATCAGACGGGATTGCCCAAGTCCCGCATTGCTCGAAGGTTAGGTAAGAATCGAGAGACGATTCATATTTGGATCAAAAGCGTAGAACAGCTTGGGCTTACCCCGTTCCTCGACAAATACCGCCAGCTAAGAAAGGAGCAAGAGCGAAGAGAAAGGTTAACCCGCTAGTCAAAAGATGGATTTGGGAGATACGCGAAAGGGAATATGATTGTTGCGGGCAGAAGATTCAATATTTCCTAAAACTCGAGCATGGCATCCACCTGTCTGTCCCCAAGATCTATGAAATACTGGCGGAGAAGTACGTTATACGTCCCAAGTGGAAGAAGAACAAAGCGAGAGGAGCAGTACCTAAAGCCTCGGTGCCTAGAGAGGTGGTTCAGATGGATAGTATGGATTTTGGTGAACTCTATGCGTTTACCGCTATCGATATCTTCACTAGAGAGGCAGATATACTCATCGCAACTGAATTGACCGCTGACCTGGGATGTCGGTTTCTACATCAGAGTATGAAACGTCGGTTTGATGGTCACGTCAAGCTGCTTCAAACAGACGGCGGTCCTGAGTTTAAAGCAGCGTTTGAAAGCAATGCGCCTTCGTTCTGCGACAGGCATCGCGTCGCTCGACCTTACCGGAAGAACGAGCAATCCTACATCGAGAGTTTCAACCGTACTGTAAGAAAGGAATGCCTGGGATGGACTAAATACAAGGTGTCACAGCTGGCAGAGTGCCAGGACATGGCGGAGGTGTTTCTAAAACGGTATCATTACCATAGACCTCATATGGGGCGAGAGATGATGCCTCCACTATCAAACGGGGAGGGAGACTGTCGGATATTTAAGTAAAATTGAGCGACCACTTGCCAACCTGGAAATTTAATGTATAATTCGAGCTTAAATATTTACCTGGAGGAGGAACTAAATGACTCCTGATGTTTACGACTTAGAGTTTTCAGACACAGCGCTCACAACTTATACCCTGGTTCGTCAATCGTGGCTGGCCATTAACAGGTATGCCGAGGCTAAACTAGCTAAAGTGGGAGTTACACCGGAAAAATTCCTGGTGCTCTGGGCCTGCAGAGACTATCCGGGATCCTTAATTCCCGCTGAGATAGCCAGGATTTCCCATCGGGAAAATCAGACCATAGCAGGTTTGCTTAACAGAATGGAAAAAGAAGGACTTGTTCAGCGAATACCTAAGCGTAAGGGGCATCCCTTCACTGAAGTCCAGAGCACTGCCAAGGGCAGGAAACTACTGGCTGAGGCACTCCCTGTATTCAGGTCTGTTGTTACAGATCTTATATCCGATATGCCTCTGCCGAAGCAGAAGGAATGTCAACAATGGCACCGAGAGCTCAGAGATAAGGCTCTGGACAAGTTGCATATGGTTTCAGGGTCACCAGCTGAAGGGTTAACAGGCAAGCCCGTAGAATTCCAGTGGTAGATAGCCTACGAACACAGCGCCAGACTGAGACAGCCATTGGCACTGGTGTTGTGGTGCCCGCATTCCGAATTACCCGGTCTGACACGATGCTGAGCTAATCTGATTGTCGGAAACGATCGGCATCTCCACCACAAAGGTTGCCCCCTTGCCAGGCTCGCTCTTGGCATATATATGGCCGCCGTGTGTCTGGACAATACCATGGCATATGCTTAGGCCCAGCCCTGTGCCTTTCCCTACCTCTTTAGTGGTAAAGAATGGGTCAAATATCCTATTTATATTCTCTTCAGAAATGCCTGGCCCATCGTCTGTAAAAGTTATCTGGATACTATTGCCCGCTATTCTCGTCTTGATCATAAGCTTACCTTTGCCATGGGCTTCGACCATAGCTTGTTCTGCATTAATGATAATATTCATAAATACTTGCTGTGCCTGATAGAAGTCAGCCATGGTCAGAGGAAGGTCCGGTTGCAATTGAACCGATAACTCTATGTTGTTGACCTTCATTTGATGAGTACGCAGTTCCAGGGTTTTCTCAAGAACCTCATTTAGCGAAATCGACTGCCTCTCGGGCTTATGCTTTCGGGCAAAGGAAAGCAAGTTCTGAGTAATTCTGGCAGCGCGCTGAGCCTCTCTGGATATGGTGTGAAGGTCTTTCTTTGTGGCCTCATTTAGATCGCCGCTTTTTGCCAGAAGCTGAGCGATCCCCTCGATCGCGGCAAGCGGGTTGTAAGCTTTGAAAATGAGGTTATCAAATCAACCATGCCAGCAGTGGTAGACTTCTGGGCGCCGTGGTGTGGTCCTTGCCGCATGCTTGGGCCAGTGATTGAAAAACTGGCGGACGCCTACGCAGGTAAAGTGAAATTCTGCAAAATAAATGTTGATGAGAATCCGGAGACAGCCATGAAGTATGGTATCATGAGCATCCCGACCGTGCTATTCTTC
>JAJYLC010000035.1 GCA_021787935.1 Chloroflexota bacterium
CCTGGAAATACTTCAGTTCAAGAAAACCCTGTGGAGAGGCCTTATCATTGCCGCACCGATTCTAATAATCATTTGGGTATTGTATGAGGTCCTGAACGCTGTGAACTCTCTGGGAGACAAACTACTGGCCACATTTGTGCCCGATAGGTATCTGGTATGGGGAACGGGGCTTTTGCTTATTCTGTTTTTCATTTTTATTATTGGGAGGATAGAGGTCCATTATGAAGGAAGGGAAAAAAGCATCTGGCAGGCTATCAAAGTAAATACTGTCGGCAGAATCCCTTTCTTCGGTTCACTCATCTCCAGAGGAGGCAGGAAAGTCATAACTTACGAGGATTTCAAAGCGCTGACTCCCTGTAAATTCTGGCTGTCAGATACGACGCCTCACTATGGATTTATAGTGAATCAGCAGAAGGTGAGAGGAGGAGAAACAGAGGTCGACGTTTATCGGCCCAACGTTCCTACCATAATCCCCGGTGACCTTTTCCCGCTCAAGAGAAGATTTGTGATAAAACTGGGGAACTCTTCGGGGGAGATACTGGACAAGCTGGCGAGCGGGGGGTTTATAAGCTCGGATGAGGAAATTCCCCTTCCCTGGGAAGACGAAACTGAAGAAGACTTTCGGGAGAGAATAAACTTGACGCCTCTCGAAATTGCGGTGAGAAAAATAATAGGGAATAAATTCGGAAATCTCTCCCAAGGTACCGACCAGACTTGACCGTTTTTTGTTAAGGGTAAGCTAAGGCAGAATCTTATTATTTACCCTATTTTCTCGTATAAATCTTCCAGCCATTTTGCAGTGAGAAGCCACTTTTCGTAGTAAGGAGCATATTCTTGCCCACTCTGAGCATCGGGTTCAACCACCCTCGACTTTGGCCTCATAGCTGCCATAGCCCTGTTCATGTCTGGATAAACATTAGCGCCGACTGCAGCGCACATAGCTGCTCCCCAGGCAGTAACCTGAGGTGACTCGAAACAGGTTACGGGCATAGCGAGTATATCGGATAATATTTTTAACAGGCAGCGGCTCTGCACAAGTCCTCCGCCCATGCTGACCTGTTTTACTTTTTGCTGTGATACCTCCTCCAGTTGAACACAATTGGCCTTAAAAGCGAAGGCCAGATTCTCCAGCGCCGCCCTGACGAAGTGTTTCCTCTCCATACTCGTCACACTCGGCGTCACAGGGAAAATAAAGCCGCCCAGGCTTGGTTTGAGCCGGCTCATATCCATCACCGCAGGCCCGATGGAGGCCAGCATCCCTCCAGCGCCAGGCGGTGATTCTTGCGCCAGGCTATCCATCTGACCATACACATCCTGTGACTTTGACGCAGTGAAGAGCAGCCCCTTGAGCCAGCGATACGCTCCTCCGCATTCCTGAGCATTGCTCTCCAGATACCATCTGTTCGGCAGAGCGTGGCAGCCCGACCAGAGCTTGCCTTTAGGATCGATGATAGGTTGCGTCGTCACCATCTGAATTGCGCCGCTCCAGCCTCCCAGTATTCCTACTTCGCCTTCGTCTTTAACCCCCATTCCCAGCAAGCCGCACTGAGTATCGGCCCCACCCGCAGCCACTACCGTCCCAGTAGACAACCCTGTTTTTCTGGCAGCCTCTGGAGTAATCATTCCAACGCGTGTCCCAGCGGTTACGAGCCCGGGACAGACTCCCTGAGACAACTGGAGCCTTTCGCCCATCCTCTCAGACCATTTTACCTCGTGAATATCAACCAGCCCCAAATCGGCCACGCAGGAGACCTCGGCTACCCGCTCTCCAGACAGCTTAAATGTAATCCAGTCGCCGATGGAAAGAGCGGTGGTTATTTTCTCATAAATGTCGGGACGATTAGCCTGGAACCACTTCAGCCTGGCAGGCACAAAGAGAAGGGAGGGCTTGTGACCGGTGAGGTGGTAAACCTCTTCGCCATACTCGCCGTCTATGGCGAAGCCTTCCATTATAGCCCTGATATCAGTATTAGGGCCGGCATATAGCTCACGGCCCTTCTTATCCAGGAAAACCGCACCCTGCCTCTGGCTGGCGGAGCTTACTGCAACTATGTCAACAGGAGCTACACCGGCCTTTCGGATGGATTCTCTGATTAAACGGCAGATTATATCCCAAAACTTTCTGGGGCTGAATTCCTTGCCCATAGGGGCGACCTCAGGAGGCGTTAACTCGTAAAACCATTCCCGGTAAGCGGAGGAAACCAGATTGCCCTCAAGGTCGATAATGAGGGAACGGCAGCCTGAAGAGCCGGCGTCAACAGCCAGAACGTATTTACCTGGCATTTTTCCTCCAGACTTGAGGATTAAGCAAATTCACGGGACGCTCCCCCTTGAGGAACCTTTCCACATCGTCAACTATCATCGTTGAGTAGCGCACCACAGTCTCAGCGGTAGCCCCTCCGATGTGAGGTGTCAGGACAACATTATCCAATTTTAAGAGGGGGCTGTCAGAACTCACAGGCCATGTCTCAAAAACATCGAAAGCAGCGCCGGCGATACGTTTTTCTTTTAAGGCTTTGATTAGCGCCTCATTGTCCGGGAGAAAGGCGTTTGCTGCATTAATAAAATAAGCCGTAGGCTTCATCAACGCTATCCTCTGGGCGCTAATCAAGCCCATAGCTTCGGGAGTAGTGGAGGCGTGGAGCGTAACGATGTCAGACTCCTTCATAAGCTCGTCCAACTCCACAGGCTTAACGCCTGCCTTTTTTATTATATTGGGGTCTACGAAAGGGTCATACGCCAGTACAGATGCCTCAAAAGCGCTCACAATCTTAGCCACCCGCCGTCCGATAGCTCCAAAACCTACTATGCCCACAGTCTTACCCCCAAGCTCGGTGCCGCGCATGGAATGGTAGGCAGCGGTAGGATCAACCCACGAGCCTGAGGTAATCATCTGGTGCGCCTTGGGTATGTTCCGCAGCAGAGACAGCATCAATCCCACCGTGAGCTCCGCCACGCCGGCAGCATTTCGGGCAGGTGTGTTGACCACCGGTATGCCGTGCTCTGTGGCCGCTTTAATATCTACGAAGGCCAGGTCAGCCCGGCAAACGCCGAGGAACTTTAATTTCGTCGCTTTTTCGAAGATCTCCCCAGAAATGAAATCAGCCTCCACCACGACAACTCCAATGTCCTCCTTCTGAATGCGTTCGATAAATTCTTCGGCAGAAAGGAGCTTGTTTTCATCCATCCAGCTCTCATAAATAACATCCAGCTTCTTTCTCAGTCTTTCCAGGGCAGCAGGCCAGAATGGAGCACGAAGAAGAGCTTTCATATCATACCTCGCGACAGATTATATCATCAAACACAACGGGTTAGCTAGGAGACTACTCTATACTCTTTGGACCCCAATCCATGCCTGAGGGCTGTTGCGATTTGTGGGGAATCGTAGGGATCGGGCAACAGCCTGTTCTTACCTTTGTAAGAGCCCAGTATTCTCAACGCTTCGACATCTATGGAAACCTGTTCCCCCGAGGCCATGATGACCCCTGGCTCCACCAATTCCCCCTTGTCAGGCCCTCCAGATATAAAAGCCTTCCTTCCATCCATTATTATCAGGTCAGGTTGCAGGGCTAAGTTGAATTCAGCGACCTTACGCTCCAGATTTCGCATGTGCATTGAGCGGCGCTCTCCGGGATGCACGTAACCCACCGCCAGCTTTAGCGAAAGACTGAACCTGCCTAGCTGATGAGTCTTCATGCAGGGCAGATACACTATCTTGTCAGACTCATAAAGTGACCTAGGCACTGTGACCTCCTTGCGGTAGTCGCCATCCACCCTGACCTTGACCCAGTCCCAACGCCTATCGTCAAAGGCTATAACCTCAGCTCCTATGTCGGTCAACTGGCGCAATGCATCCAGCTTTTCCATAACCCTTCTGGTAGGTCTCCATATTCCGCCTGAGCTTTCCCCGACCACAACTTTTGCACCAGCCTCCCTCAAGAGTTGAATCACAACTTTTAGAAATTCAAGGTCGGAAGAGCCGGGATAGGGATCGGGACTGTTGAAATTCGGCTTCACCATCACCCTATCACCGGGAGATATAACCTTCCCCAGGCCGCCAATGAGCTCCACTGCTTTGATTACAGAACCCTTGAGGTCCTGCTCTACCTTGACTTTGCTTACCAGTGTCATCCCGTCTTTACGGAAAGGATTCTCTTTTCGCGGCCTCGGCGGGACTATATCCAGTCCTTTAGGCACTCTGTCAAACATGAAATGGTAAAGCCCCACTAAAGTGTCAAACGAACCGCCCTTCTTTGCACCCATACTACATCTCCCTAATTCTAGCGCTCTAACGAGAGGCTAGTCCGCTTCATTTTCTGTCTAACGTCCGCCGTACTGTCTCCACTATTTGAGGTAGAACCTCTCCGGTTTTCCCCTGTATGAAATAGTCCGATATTCCTTCATGCGTGAGCAGGGTAGGATCCGCGTTAACTTCTACTACTTTCACCTTAGATTTTTGGCTCAGTTTGGCCATTCTGGGCAAGCCAGCAAAAGGATAAACCACAGCTGAGGTTCCACATATAATCATAAAGTCGCATTCCGAAGCTTCTTTCTCAGCCTTCTCCATCACATCGAAGGGAATAGGCTCGTTGAAATGAACTATATCATATTTCATGGCTTTGCCACACTGGCAGTAAGGAGGCAGCCTGTCCATTGCAATCGTTCCGAATTCAACCCTTGAGCCACATGAGGGACATCTCAGCTTATGGACGCTGCCATGGTACTCTATCACGTTCCGGCTCCCTGCTTTGATATGCAAGCCATCTATGTTCTGCGTAATCACACACCTGATAAGCCCCAGCTCTTCGAGCTCCGCCAGAGCATAATGGCCCGGGTTAGGATTCGCCTTCTTGAGCTCGTTGTAAAATACTCCATGAGCACCCTTCAGACCCAACACCTCTTCCCAATAGGCTTTGGGATCTCTCAAGAAGAGTCCATATCTTTCATAAGCTTTGGCCTCCGCCTCCTTGTTGGTAGTCCAGATGCCTTTCGGGCCTCTGAAGTCAGATAAACCTGACTCGGTAGATATACCGGCCCCGGTCAGGGCAATGGCGTACTTACTACTCACTAAGTCGCTGGCTGCTCGGTTGATGAAATCCTTCATCATTGGAGAATCATAAACCTCGCAAGAACTCGGGACGGAGCAGCGCAGGGTCCTTTTTCTTCAGCACTCGCTCCAATTGTGCTATTATCCTTTCCTTATCCTGGGGCAGCCTGCCCCTTACAGAAAGGTAGTTAGAGGCATGCATCGAGCTGAAAAAGCAGTCGGTAAAGCTGGAGTTTTCTATAATTCCTTTCAGCTCTTCGAGTGACTCAAAGGGAGTGATGGGATGAAAAGTACCACGCTCACATTCCTGCCACAGAGGAGTGCCGGGTACTAAGGTCAATGTCAAAGCTCCGACATATTCCGGGTCTATCTTAGAGAGAACCCTGGCTGTCTCCAGCACATGCTTCCTGCTTCCTTCGACACCTCCCAGCCCCAGAATTACTGTCAACGAAATGGTTATTCCCGCCTGTTTCGCTTTCCTTCCCGCCTCGATCATCTGGCTGCTATTTACACCTTTACCAATCTTCAGCAGAACCTCATCGTCGCCGCTTTCGATGCCTGTATAGAAGATGCTCAGTTTGAGCTCTTTCAACTTTTTGAGTTCGTCAACGCTCCTGCGCAGGATATCCTGAGGGGTAGCGTAAGAACCAACCCTCTCCAGGTCAGGGAATTTCCCACTTAGATATTGAAGCGCTTCCACCAGCTTGGGGAGGGGGTAAACAGCGGCGTCGCCGTCTTGGAGGAATACCCTTCGCCCGTCCCAACTCTGAGCTATAACGTAGACCATATCATCGATGTCTGGTAGTTGAACACCATGCCTCATATACATAGATAAGGCATCTATCTCCCTTTTGACCTCGCGGACATCTCTCAGCCTGAGTTTACAGCCGTATAATCCGCAGAAGATGCAGGTGTTGTTGGAGCAGCCGCTGGTCAGAGGCAGAAAATAGCTCTCCCTCTCACTGGGAGGGCGGAAAATATCCGGCCTTTCAAACTTCTCGGTTTCTCGTCTCTGCATAATTTTGTCCTGAGATCAGCAAGCCATCATTCCGTCCGTATTGTTATCTCCTCGCCGTCTTTTACCTTTTTGAGCGCCTGATAATCCCCTTCAAGCTTCCCTATTATGTTAACTGCGCTGGCTGGCCTGATCTCATCACCTTGGCTGACAGGCGTTTTACCAAAAAAGATGCACATCGCTTTGCCCGGAGGCCAATAGGCGATATCGCCAAGCTCTACGAGTTCCTTTGCGTTCTCAGACCCTTCCGTCACACGGATAGTAAAATATATCTCATCGCCCCATGTATTCACCTTAGAAGTGATAGGAAGCGCATCAAAGACCTTGCTGGCCGTCTTAGTCTCATTGAGCCAGGCTTCCAGCTCAATCTTGCCCACGATAATCTTTATTTTTCTTTTCATATTCCTCCCGTCTCCTTTTTCACCCATTCCAGATAATTGGGATTCCCCTCCACAATGGGCAAGGCAATTACCTCCGGCACTTCGTAGCTATGAATGGACTTAACCAAGCTGACAACATCGGGAAAAAGCTCCGCCCTGGTCTTGACCACCATGAGGCTTTCCTCGGCTTCCCCGATTTTGCCCTTCCACCTGAACAGCGAGTTTACCCCGGGCACTATATTCACACAGGCCGCTTTTTTCCGGTTAACAAGTGTATCAGCTATCTTTCGAGCCTCCTCATAGCTTGAGGTAGTGATGAAAACAACAATGTATGCAGGCTTCGCCATCGCCTATCCCTCCCCCGGCTGCCCTTGAGCCACCACAGAATTTCTCAAAGTCCCGATGCTCTCTATTTTGACTTCCACTATATCGCCCGGGCTCATCCTGCCGATGCCAGATGGAGTTCCCGTGGCGATAATATCGCCCGGCAGCAATGTCATCACGTTGGAGATGAAACTCACCACCTCGGCAACGCCAAAGATAAGATCGCTGGTACGCGCAGACTGCCTGGTCTCTTCGTTCAGGCAGGTCTCGAGCTTCAGGTCGTTCGGCGCGACATCTGTCTCAATCCAGGGGCCTATCGGGGCGAAGGTATCATAACCCTTGGCCCTGGTCCACTGACCGTCCGCTTTCTGGATATGGCGCTCCGTGACATCATTAACACAAGTGTATCCCAGAATAAAACCATTGACTTTATCGCCTGGTATATCCTTTGCTTTCCTGCCGATAACGACGCCCAACTCGCCTTCGTAGTCTACTCTACTCGAACCCCGGGGCAATACTATTTCATCATCTGGCCCTATGACCGCCGTGGTCGGTTTAAGGAAGATGAGTGGCACCGACGGCAGGGCCATTTTGGTCTCCTCGGCATGGCGACGATAGTTTAACCCCAAGGCTACTATCTTCGAAGGAACGCATGGAGCAAGCAGCCGCACCTCGTCCAGCCTGTAGGTGCCCCCCTCGAACTTGAAGGTAAGGGCTGAACCATTAAATCCGTCAAACGGGCTCCCCCTGATGACTTTTACAATATCGCTCTCCAGTATGCCATACTTGACTTTGTCTTGAGCAGCGAAGCGAACTATGCGCAAAATTACCTCCTCATTCTAGCCTATTATAACCACATCTTTATGTCTTATTCCACATACAATTCAGAGTATTTCACCTCAACTCTAACTTGAAGTAGTCGGGAAAAGTTGACAAAGCGCAAACCTTTATGATATAGCAACACAAAGGAGGTATAAGGCATGGGAAGACTGGAAGGAAAAGTTGCCATTGTAACCGGAGCAGGTCAGGGTGTAGGTAAAGGCATAGCCCTGGCATTTGCTAAAGAAGGAGCCAAAGTAGTCATTGCCGAGATAAATCCGGAAACCGGTAAAGCCGCTGCCGGAGAAATCAAGCAGCTCGGGGCGGAAGCGCTCTCAATAGTCTGCGACGTCGGCGATGAGAAACAAGTCAAGAAAATGGTCACTCAAGCAGTAAAGAAGTTCGGTCCCATCGACATCCTGGTGAACAACGCACAGAGATGGACCGGCGGGTCAGCATATCACCTGAGCGCCCCCATAGAATCGTTACCGGAAGAATGGTGGGACATGGCTTTTCAGAGCGGCGTAAAGGGCACGTGGTACTGCTGTAAAGCCGTTTTCCCCTACATGAAGGAAAGGGGCGGCAAAATAATCAACTTCGCTTCTTATATGGGCGTCGTGGGACTGGAAGGCTCTGTTGACTACAACTCGAACAAGGAAGCCATTCGTGGCTTCTCCAGAACGGCAGCCCGTGAGTGGGGCAAATACAAGATTACCGTGAACGTAATCTGCCCTTCAGCCCTGACGCCATCTATGATAGCCTACGGTATGGCCTTCCCAGACAAGATAGAAGAGATGACCAAAGAGATGGAGAAAATCCCTCTGAAGCGCGTGGGAGACCCTGAGAAAGACATCGGCCCCGTGGCCGTTTTTCTGGCTTGCTCAGATTCTGATTTCGTCACCGGCCAGACCTTAATGGTAGATGGCGGCCTTCACATGTTCTAAGTGATATAATTCTTACATCAGGTTTCTTTGAAGCCGCGGCTCGAAAAAAAGAAGGTGCCTGAATGCCAGACGAGGCAAAGTTCAGATGCGGAGCACTGTACTGCAGCCGGTGCCAGAGGATGTTTTATTACCGAATGCACATACTGCCCGATGAGCAGGAAAATGAAGTCTACAAATGCCCCGAGTGCGGCCATGAGCTGCAGGAGGTGCTTACCGATAACTTCCTGGACAGTACAGAGGAAACGCTTCAGGTACTGGAACAGCTAGACGAAGAAGCCAGAGGAGGTTAAAAAAGACCGACAAACAATCTTCATCTCGCCAGCACAATTTAGCTATGCTAAGGGGCTCTGCCTGAAGTCCTCTATGTTAACTATCTTTGCGTTCCAGGGACAGAAACGCCCCACCGTATCTACCCAGTAGTTTAGGTTTGCCTCCACTTGTGAAGGTGTGCCGTCGCACAACTCGATGGTAACCTCCGCCATTTGAATATCTTCGGAGTCTATGTGCCAGCTCCACGGCTCGTTGTACCATACTGAGCCTTTGATTAGCTTGCCGCTGGGGATACTAGCCTGGCTCTCTCCGCGCTGCACTGCGTATACTTGCGCTATGGTTTGCTCGTTTTTGATGAAAATTTTATAGGTCTCCCCATTTACATCGAAAGTGACCAAGATGCCACCGGAGAGCAGCGGTGTAGGAGACGGCGTTGGAGAAGGCCCGGACCCCGCGCAGCCCAGCAGAGGCAGACAAAGGAGCAATAAAATCAGCCCGATTACAGGGAGTCTACCCATTCTGGCCCTCCTAGAATATAGACTCCCCCGGCACCGTTAAAGTTCCTTCTTTTTGAAAACCTGCCAGCCCATGACAATTGCCATGATTATCAAAACAACGCTGACTAGGAGCACCCACCACGAATTGGGGCCGCCCGCCGTAGCAACGTTTTCAGCCCAGGACACCAGAGCGCCCGGGCTGTAGTATTTTATCCCCGGCAGACCCGCGGTACCTGCTATAGCGACCAGGGTAACAAAGGACAACCCCCCTGCGGCTATCGGGCTTTTGACAAACGAGCTATACATCACGGTCACCGCCAGGCAAAACAGCAAATACAGAGCGCCTAACAAGTTAGCTATGAAGAAGTTGAGTCCTCCAGGGTTTCCAAAGAGCACCACGGTATACAGATAGCAGCCCGCAGCCCCTACAATGATAGCGGCCCCGAATGACACCGACAGGGCCGCCAGCTTGGCCAAGATGAAACTGCCGGAGCCCACCGGCTTGCTCAGTGTGATGGCAGCCGTGCCTGACTCCCTCTCACCGGCTACCGAGCCCATAGCAACCAGTATCGCTGCTACCAATCCCAACTGTCCCAGGCTGCTGATGAAAGATTGAACCGCGTCTGCGGAGGTGAACTCGGGTATACCTATGACAGTTTCTTCGGCGGGTATAAGCGCATGGAGATACTTCAGCAACAAGGGAGTGCCCAAGCCAAAGACGAAGAACACAGCGACCACGATGAGAAAGCGGTATGTCCTGAGCTGGCCTTTGAACTCCTTTCTGAACAGAACGAAAAAGCTCGACACTAGTCCCTCTTGTTCCCCACCAATTCGATAAACACTTCCTCCAGCGTGGGCAGCACTAACTGGTACTGACGCAGGGTGAGACCGCTCCCAGATATTATCCTAGGCAGTTCTGCCTTTGCCGTAGCTACGTCGCGGGCACTTACTCTCAGCTTGAATACATTGTCCTCTCGCTCAGAACTTACCTTCTCCACCCAAGGAAGCGACTCAAGCAGGCCGATAAGAGGAGCGGCTGACTCCTCGAACTCTATTTCGAAGACAGGGTGGGCGAAACGCTGGCGCAGCTCCTCGACCCCGGATTCTACAACGAGCTTGCCTCTGTCAATAATGCCCACTATGTCGCAAACCCGCTCGACATCGGCGAGTATATGGCTCGACATGAAAATAGTGGCCGCCTGCTCCTTAAGCCGAACAAGGGTGTCCAGTACCTCAGCCCTGCCCAGAGGATCGAGCGCAGAGCAGGGCTCGTCTAAAAAGAGCACTTCGGGCTTGTTCATCAGAGCCTGGGCGATGCCCAGCCTCTGCCTCATCCCTCGGGAATAGGTACTTATCCGGCGAGAAGCATCGCGGGATAAATCAACCAGTTCCAGTAACTCGCCGCACCGTGTTTTGATTTCTTTTGAGGAAAAACTGAAGAGCCGGCCCACAAAAGTGAGGTATTCCTTCGCCGTCATCCAGTTGTAGAAGGCAGGCTCCTCGGGAAGATAGCCTATCTTGCTCTGAAGAGAACACGAATGTGAAACAACCTCCTCACCCGCTATCCAGGCCTTGCCGCTCGTTGCCCTGCTCAAGCCGGTAAATATCTTGAGGGCTGTGGTCTTGCCTGCCCCGTTGGGACCCAGAAAGCCGAAGATGACTTTATCTTCAATGGTCAGGTCAAGGTTATCCAGAGCGACAATGCTGCCGTAGTGCTTGGTGAGGCCCCGGCAACTGATAGCAGGCAAAGGAATTACTCCTCCTCACGCCCCAATACGAAGTAGAGAATAGGCCCGAAAAATTCGAATACAACTATGACAATCCCCCACACCAGCTTGTTGCCGCCCCTGACATGCTTCCTTTTCACCAGGTCGTATAAAGCAAAGCCGAGCAGCCCCAGCTCTACCAGAACCAGAGGGACGAGAAGCGCTATTAGCTGCCCCACATTCAAGTTATCGTTCATTCAAATGTCTTTTTTGGACTCGGAGTACTTTACAAGCGCGCCGAGCGACTTTACGGCAGTCTCCTGGTCGACATAAGTCGGCACCCCCAATCCCTCCAACTGCCGTGATATATCTTCAATTAGAGATAACTTCGTGCCATAAAACCAGACAGTTATGGGTTTGGAGATACGCTTCACCAGCCGCTCGAACATCTGCACTATGTATGACGCCGGCGCCATTGTGCCAACATAGAGAATGATAGCAGCACAATCTACGTTGGTATCATCAAGGACTGTAGCTATTACTTCCTCCTGCATCGACATAGGGTCATCCACGACAGATAGTGGCGGGCCCAAATCGATCGGATTTTTGGCCAGCCGGGGAGACAGCTTTGCTAACTTCCTCAGTGTAGCGTCAGTATATCTGGAGAGCGCCAGACCGGACTCAACTGCCAGGTCGGCTGCCACCACGCCCGCACCTCCACTATGGCTGATAATAGCGACCCTATTGCCCGACGGCGGCGAATTGTATGCAAAGACCTTGGGTATGTCCCAGAATTCCTGCCAGGTCTTCGCCCGAATGACGCCTGCCTGCCGAATCGCGTTGTCGTAAATCACGTCATCTACCATCAAAGAGCCGGTGTGCGAGGCGGAGGCTCGGGCTCCTGCTGCGCTCCGCGCCGATTTAAAAATTATCAGCGGTTTGCGCTCTGCAAAGCTTCGAGCCGCATTCAGGAAATCGCCCCCGTTCTTCACATCCTCGATATGCATGGCAGACACCTTCGTCTCATTGTCCGCTGCCAGATAATTCAACAGGTCAACTTCGTTGACATCGCACTTATTGCCCACATCGCACATTTTGCTGATAGGATAACCACGGTCTCCGATAGGTTGACATTGGGGGAGGACAATGCCAGTCTGGCTGCAATAAGCTATCCCTCCACTCCTCACCTTATCGTACCCGAAAGGATAAGGTATAGTCGTGAAGCCGTTGGCGGCGTTAAAAACGCCGACAGTATTGGGGCCTATGATACGAATCCCACTATGTATTGTTATGTCAACCAATCGCTGCTGAAGCTTAGCCCCTTCGCCGCCTGCATCTGCGAAATTCTCGGATACAATGACCGCAGCTTTTACCCCTTTTTCAGCGCATTCCTTAATGATTGCCGGCACTGTTGTGGGAGGCGTAATCACCAGAGCCAAATCAACAGCGTCCGCTATCTCATTTACGCTCGGATAAGCTTTCATCCCCAGGACTTCACTGTATGCAGGGTTGACAGGGTAAAGCTTGCCGGTGTAGCCGAACTCCAGCATGTTCTTCAGCGCCCAGTACCCATGCCCCATCCCATCTTTTAGTGAGCCCAATACTGCTACAGTTCTGGGCTCAAAAAATGGCCACAGGTCACTTCCATTCCTTGATTTCATTCAGAAACCTCTCAAGTCGGTATTATTTTTTAAGACGCGGCAGGGAAAGGCTAAAAGCTACTTCTAAGTTTTCCTGGTCAAAGGAGCTTTGATAAAAAGGGCGCAGTTCAGATAGAGCCTGGCTGCCTGCACTACCTGTCGAAAGTCCACCGATTCTTCTGCAGTGTGGGCAGTCTCCAAACGTCCCGGCCCCAGTATTATTGGGTCTACTCCCGCAGCCCAGAGCACATTACCATCGGAATGGCTTCTGAAGTCCTGGGGCTCCCACGGCAGAGACAGCTTCTTATACACCTCTTTCAACTTCTTGACCAAAGGCCTCTTGGGTGAAATCCTGTAACCGGACTGCGTGCTCTCGAATCTGATATAGGCGTCCATACCAGAGGTGCTCTCATCTACCGCTTCCACCAACTGCTCCAGCTCCGCCTTGAGCACGTCCACTCTGGAGTCCGGTTGAAGATGCAGGTCAATCCAGGCCTCGCAGGTGTCGGGAACCACAAATCCGCCGGGAAAACCTGAAAGCTGCCTGACGTTGTACACCACTCCCTTGGGCATGGAGGTGATATACTCTGTAACCTTCAACAGGAGCTTCAACATGGTTTCAATGGCATTCTGGCCGAGCTCAGGCATAGAGGAGTGGGCCCTTTTCCCCTTAGTACGCAGAAGCACTTCCAGATAACCATAATGCCCCAGGCAGGGCATCATGTTGGTCGGCTCGCCTACCACTGCCCAGGGGAAGCTGTATTCCCGCATCAGAGTTTTTGCACCGTCGCTTTCCTCCTCCTCACCCACCACCAGGGCGAGGCTCACCGGCGGTAAAACGCCCCCCCTCTCCGCAAGGACAGTGAATGCCTCAATCATAGCAGCACAGCCTGCCTTCATATCTGAAGCCCCCAGGCCGGTAACCGCATTCCCTTCCTCGGTGAAGCCGAAGTTATCCAGATCGTGGGCAGTAACTGTATCAAGGTGCCCTACAAAACAGAGGTCCACTTCCTCTTCATTTTCCGGTAAAACCACCACGTTGAAACGGTTTTCGTCAACCTTCTGCCTGATTACATCCAGACCCTTGTTTTTTAAATAGGCTTCTACATACTCAACGATGCCCTCTTCTTTCCCGGATGGACTGTAGATGTCAATAAGCTCCCGAAGAAGGTTCTTCAACCTCTCCGGCTGCACATCCATTGATACATCGGCAGTAGTTTTCATTATTTGCTTCCTTCAGAAAGCTGGCATTCGCTATAGCCTGCCGGCCTCCTCTTCTTCCGTCTCAGGGGCAAACTGCCCCCCTGGTTTGCCCTTCCTGGCTTTTCTGTGAAGGGTTTTCGCCAGCCACAAGTGTTGGGCGCGGGTCGAGAAGCCTAAACTATTGAAAAAGCCTATAGCCGCTTCGTTATCGCCGTCGGTATCAGCAATAACCATCCTCACACCGTCCTCTGCCAGCCTTTTCTCCAGCTCTTTGTAAAGACGCCTTCCCAGCCGGGCACGCTGGAAAGCTTCGTCAACACCTATCCACGCCAGATACCCGTACTTCTTCCACGCGGTGCCTTCTTTCTCTATCGTCGTTGCCAGCAGAAAGCCAACTATTATCCCCTTTTGCTCAGCTACGAGGCAGTATTCGGGGTCGGAGCTAAAATATTCAGTTACCTCATACGGGTCCCAGGTACGATAGAGAATGGGGAATTCCTCGCTGGTGAAAAGCTGCTCTCCCAGGTGATAGACAGAGGCAATATCGTCTATCTCCATCTCACGGATAGGTATTCTCAACCTCGGCGCCAAAAATCACCTCCATTTTGAGAAATGCGGATTCTAAATGTATCTACCAGGTTTTATAGTATAGCACACTATGTACGCCCTATCACGCATATGAATGCAATAAGTCGTAAGTAGCCGGAGATTAACGAAGTTCATGAAGGACGATAAGCTAACAACTCACGGGATGCGTCCCCACTTAGAGGCGCGGCGCTCGAAATAAATAAAAGAGGCTGGGTAAGTGCGTGTTAAAACACCCAGCCTCTTTCTCGCTCTTTCTTAGTTTATAGTTTTACCACTTTACTCGAATCGGCTTTCCGGGAGGGAAAGCCTTCGGAGGTTTATCCAACTCCATGTGCAGATCATCAAGCATCTTCTGCCGCAGCACCCGGAGCATCTTCTGAAGCTGCTTCTGCTCATCTACCGGCAGGCCCGACGCTAGCCCTTTGATCAAACCCTTATATATCTCAACGCCAGGGCCGGTAAGTTTCTCACCTTTAGGCGTTATCTTAACTTCTGTAAATGGATGCCCCTTGCGCTTCGGAACTCTGGTAACGAGCCCTTCTTTCTCCATTCTGTTGAGCAATCCCGCAATGGTCTGGTTCTCCCTGAAGACCAAGCGTGCTATCTCAGCGGGGGTTAACGTCCCTTCATAGTCCCTGCAAGCCCAGAGGACAGCAGCCTTCTCAGGTGTCAATCCTACCTTGGCGAGTTTCACCTCTGCCGCCTTGTTCACCGCAATCCAGGTCTGGCGGAGCATCGCCCATGTGCCCATGGCTGTTTCTTCGAACTCGAAGTCGTACATCCGATATTTTCCTCCTATTTAATCTCAGTTAGCACCTAGAAAATTATGATATCACAAAATCTGATGCAAGACAACTACTTAAGGTCATCCTTAGCGAGCAAAGCTTCGGGAATCCATAAGGCAGCACTGGTCAGTACCGTATGTTCACAACAGCACTCTGAACTGGGTGTCCAGAGTGCTGAGAGGTGCCCTAGGATAGTCCATATCAGGGTGTTTAGATACACAACTACCATTCCGTGCTTGACACGGAATCCAGAAAACCCAGCTTCAAAATTACGGTGAAGGCATCTGGATATATGGTAGACTCATTGCTAAACGACCTCTCCATATAAGGCTTGACTTTTGAGATTCCCTCAATTAAAGTCTAAGGCCAGGAAGGAGGCAACATGGAACAAAAACAACCGGCAGAAATGTCTCTCAGTCTGGGGTTCATTCTACTGGTTGGTGTCATGGTAGGTATCGTGCTGATCATCATAGGAACCGGGGTTGGTCGTTCGGGTAACGAAGGGGTATTTCTTGCGGGCCTGGCCATAACCACCCTCTCACTGTTCGCCGGTGGCTTCTTGCAGAAGGACGAGAATAACGTCGTGCGCCTGGGCATGTTTCTCGCTGGCGCGATTATCCTGGCGTTTATTATAAATAGGGGCATAAGCTTTGGACTCCTGTGAGCTTTTTCGCTAACTGAAACAAGCAATTCCGCGGTTTTTCCTGAATCGGTCTGGGCTGCAAAAGGAAGGAGAATTGGCAATGGCAGATAAAGAGGAGAAAGAGGTTAAAGTAAACCTGTCGTTCACGTCGGAAAAACTGTTCGTCTACGGCGCGATAGCTGACGCTGTAATTGGCTTTATCTGGGCCATCCTGGCTGCTGCCGCTGACTCGGGAGGAGCGATAAGGGCTGCTAATTTCTTTCAGGGCTTTTTCTTCACAGTGTTGGGCTGCCTAGTACTTTACGGTCTTTCTCTGATAATCAAAAGCAAACAATAGGAACTAACGGGTCATGATGCAACCCTTTTGGACGGCTCTAGTCGAAGCCATAAGCTGTCCAAAAGTAATTATTTATCTTTTTCTAATCGGGTAACGAATTAAGGTCTTCTGAACCTTTGCCATCACGGGAAGCTGACGGACAGGGCACAAGGCTAGACCTATCAATAACCTACGACCTAGTAAAGCAACTCGGCGGAGAGATCGAGGTCAAGAGTGAGGCAGGGGTAGGTACCACATTCATCATCTCGTTCCCGGTCGCCAACGCCTCTTCTCCGGAGAACAAAGCGAACGCTGGGACCGCCGGGCCGAAAAACGGTCAAACAGCCTCTGAATGAGGTCGCAGGCGGTAAATCTAGATTCCTTCGCCATCGCTCAAGGTTGCTGAAAGCTTCTCTATATCCCTGCCTGATTTATATATATCCTCGGGCAGCAAAAGTTCGCCATCAGCCTTCAATTTTACCAACCCCTCCCTACACTCCGGTCGAGATAGGCTGGGCAACCAATTGCGGCAGGCCTTTGGCCTGAAGGCATGTATCGAGCAGGCAGCTTTAACGTCCCTCTCCTCCCAGCGTAGAAAAGGGCAGGTGTCGGCAGAACTCTGCAAAATGTAAGCCTCTTTTATCGGCACGGCTCGAACATAAGTCGAGGTGAACCTGTCGATAGACATACCCAGCTTGTGTGAAATACGTTTTATCTCCTTCGAGGTAACCTTGGGCCGGTAGCGGACGCAGCATATGCCGCAGCGAAAACACTCGATTTGAGGCAGGCTGTCGCCTATTTTGTGCTCAGTCCCATCCTGCATACACAGATAGCCCAGCGCTCCCTGTTCCTCTCTCACACTATCTCCCGACCTTTGGCTGCCAATCCTTCTTCCCCCCCGCATTAATGTGCCAGGAAGTCCAGCACTTCCCGGTTAAACCTACCCCTCTTTTCTGCAACGAGTGTATGCGAACCGCCTTCGATCTTGACCAGCCTGGCACCAGGTATCCTGCTTGCCATCACGTCTGCCGAGCCGGGCGGGATAATTCTATCTTCCGTCCCTGCTATCACCAGGGTCGGTGCTTTAATCATGTGCAGCCTGTCCAGCGCGCTGTGAGTCATGGCAGCTTCGAATTGCCCTTTCATGCCCTCGATGCCAAACAATTTACCGCGCACCCAGCAAAAAGGCACAGCCACATTTTTAATTGCCCCACTGTTGAAAGCATGCGCGTTCAGAGCGTTCGTAACCTTGCCGATATCCACGCTCCTGATATCTTTGTCGGAGAAACCTTCCTTAAGTCCCATCGCCTTCAGCAATTCAGGAGGATATCCGCCTTTTTCATCCTTTCCCGCATTTGTGCTCACCAGGACGAGTTTCCTCACCCTTTCAGGGTAATTGATGGCGACCTCTTGCGCAATCATGCCCCCCATCGACACCCCCAGGATATGTGCTCTATCGATTTCTAGATAGTCCATCAGACCCACAGTATCATCTGCCATAGTCTTGACCACGTATGATTCGGCGGGCTTATCGCTCTTTCCCACGCCCCTGTTATCAAAAGTGACCACGCGGTAATACCTCTTGAAAGTGCGTGCCTGGAGGACCCAGTCGCCGCACTCCCCGCCCAGCCCCATTATCAATACCAGAGGCTCGCCCTTACCCTGTACTCTGTAATAGATATTGATTCCGTTAACTCTAACTTCAGGCATCTCACTAAGCATATTAGGATAAATAAAGGACATTTGCAACGCGGCAAGTGGGGAAAACACAGGAGTTGAACTTAAGAAACATTAAATATAAAATATTCCTATGGCCAAGATTCCCGATCCCAGAGTCAAGGCGAATAATCATGGGAAGGAAACCCTCGTTACCGAATTTGCTCCGCCTGAAAGAAGCGAGAAGGACGAGATCAGGCGTCAGAAACGGCTTTTTGCCAATTCGCCGCAGTTCAAGCAGTTCGCCGATTTCATTCCGGATCCCATCCTCGTTCTCAACCACAACAGGCAAATCGTCTTCGCCAATATCACCGCGCTCAAGGTAATCAAAGCAAGCGGGTGGAAAAATCCCTACGGCCTTCGTCCCGGAGAAGCTCTGCGCTGCGAGCATGCCAGTGACTGCGAATGGGGCTGCGGTACTTCATCCTTCTGCAGACATTGCGGCGCGGTGAGGGCCATCCTATCCAGCCTGAAAGGAGCTGAAGACGTTCAGGAGTGCCGGCTTTCTCGAGATGGCACCAGAGAAGCCTTCCTTTTCCTGGTCTTCACGTATCCCTTACAAATGGACTCTGACACCTTCTCCTTTTTCATACTAAAGGATGTCACGAAAGAAAGAAGAATGCATATTCTGGAACGTGTGTTTTTTCATGACATCAAGAACACACTGACCGCTCTGAATGGATGGGTGAGTCTCCTCAAAGGCGCCACCGACCCCGACCAAACGCGTGAGGTGGGCCGTGTGATCGACCAGCTCAGCAGTGAACTGGTAGACGAGGTCCAGGCTCAGGAACAGTTCATAGAAGCGGAGAGCAACCAGTTGGTTCCCCACATCAGTACCATCAATTCGCTGGCCCTGCTCGAAGAAATAAGAGAAGAGTATCAGGGGCATGAGGTTGCCACAAACCGAGACATCATCATTGACCCGAATGCCGATAAGGTTCAGTTCAGGAGCGACGCATCACTGCTGAAGCGCGTGCTGAGCAATATTACCCGGAATGCACTGGAGGCCATACAAGAATGCGAAGCAGTCACCCTCGGGTGTACTAGCATGGACAATCAGGTGCAGTTCTGGGTGCACAACCCGGGGCTCATGCCTGAGGAAGTGCAATCGCAAATCTTTAAATGGTCTTTCTCGACGAAGAGCAAAGACAGGGGCCTGGGCACGTATAGTATGAGGTTGCTGAGCGAACGTTACTTGGGAGGCAAGGTGTCATTTACGTCTACCCATGCCGAAGGTACCAAGTTCGTGGCCAGTTACCCGCTGAGTTTGGGGTAGAAAGGCAAGCCAAGCCGCCAGAAATCCCTTATTCAAAGACTTCAAAGCAAGTTTTGCGAGAATCTTATTGTTTCCTTGGCATATAATATGCAGCCGGCTTGTTCCGTCTATAACACTCTCAATCCTGCGACCTTCACGGCCCCGCGGTGATATCCGGTGGGGAACAGCGCCTCTAGCTCCTCTAATTCCATATCGAGAACGTCACAAGTCTCGTACACAGTAGGTACTACATTGTCCTTCTCAAATTTCTCGCGGAGGAAACTGATGACTTGCCAGTGCCTATCGGTAAGCTTCGGTATGTTGAGCTCGCTGGCCCTGTGTACCGCGAACTCCCTGTCCCATTGAGAAGGGTCCATCAGAAACCCGCGAACGTCGATCTCGTAGGTCTTTGCGGGGGCCGGGCTCGTGGCGCGTTCTGCGAGTTCTTTCATCCAGGACTGCTCTATATATTCCTCTGCCCAGGATTCCTCAAGGCATCCCTGCTTATAAGTTACACCGGCAAGCTTACAAGCCCCTCGCAGATATCCCGAGGGAAAGAGCTTCCTCAACTCCAGAAGGTGAAAGCGGTTCATGCGGCAAGTTTCGTAGATCAGCGGGCATCTCCCTGTCCTCTTCTGGAAGTTGCGGATGAAGTAGATGACCTTCCAGTGGTCTTCGCTCAGTCCAGAGACTATCCCGCATCTCGGGGCCATCCCGCGAACGAAGTTTTCGTCCCACTCGCTGGAATCCAAAATGAACTCGTACTCGGTCTCAACATGATACGTCTTATCTCCGAATCTAACCGTACCCATTGCTGCTCCTCCTTGGGGATTGGCCCGCAATCCCCTGGTTGTATTCTCCTATCTTGAGACAGCCAACCAGCTACGAGCAGCAACCAGCCTTAGCCCGACTTTGCGAGGCGTCTGAGCCGCCTCGGCTGACAATCTGAACCGATTCGGATTATAGGCATTTGCAGGATGGATGTCAACGCTCCGCAAGGAGGAATAGGAGTTGATTTGAAGCTGGTCGGGGTGGGCGGATTTGAACCGCCGCCTCATCCTTCCAAAGCTGGTTATATAAAAGGCGAAGACCGCGTGCCCCTTTAGGTTCATCCTCATACTTTTCCTCCTCATAAAATGCAATTGTTAATACTATGCCAACCATAGGTCTACGAATCCAACTTTTTATGAGATGAAAAGTTAAGATAAGACAAGTGTGAGGTCATTGACCTGCATGTTATAATCAATACAGGATGTATATTCCGTCGCGACCTTCCCCTACTACTTATCCATTATAAAAGGAGAAATAAAATGAAGACGACTTATCTCAATCTAGTACGGTTAACGGTGGTGATAGCAATCGCGTGCAGCCTGATCGCAATTGTATCATCCTCGGCCAGCGCAGCCGCAGCAATAACAGTTATACCTAATCATGGTACTGTGGGAACAGAGATAACCATTCAAGCTGCAGGTTTTCTAGCCGGCGGTAATCTGACTGTTAGATTTGATGATATACGCATGACAACGACGCCCTCAACACCCTGGACAGACGAGAATGGGGAAGCCACCTTTACTGCAGTAATTCCGGCTGCTGCCTGCGGTTCACACTACATTTCAGTAAGCGACTCCTTATCATCGGCGGGTGTGTTTTTCGAAATTGAACCGGAAGTTAAGATTACATACCCTGAGTCCAAGTATGGTCCTGTTGGAACTTTCTTAATTTTACACGGTACGGGATTCAACGCATCCGTAGGCGTTTACGTGGAAATCGAAGACGCGATGCTCGGCAACATTACACTAGCGGTTATCGGGCTAACAGATTTAAGCGGTAGCTTCTGGGCGGGAAATGTAACGATACCGTCTGTATCGTCTGGCAATCACACGGTTTGGGCTTTTGATCTTGCGGGCGCCTCAACATGGACAGCCAGCTATGCCCACAATGATACTTTTGTAGTTACAAGTGAAGCAGAACCATCCATTTCGGTAATCCCTGAAACCGGAGGCGCCGGTATCTCAGTGACTGTGCAGGGGTATGACTTTACAGCTAATAGCTATATTCCAGTGGGCGGAATTATGTTTGGCAATTCGTCTTGGAATTCAGAAACTGTAACTATTGACGCAATCGGCCAATTCCAGACCGTCCTTGTCGTGCCGCCCACTGCGGATCCCGGTGTAAACATAGTGTATGCTAACGATAACGAAGGGAAAGCGGCTTATGCAACTTTTGAGGTTTATGAACAGACGGTAGAGATGTCTCCAAGCAGCGGGGAAAAAGGAGCCATCCTTATACTAACGGGTGATTACTTCTCACCCAACTGCGTGGCGACTATCAGTGTAACTAATGAGAAATACGGCACTCGAATACTTGATACTCTCACCATGCCTTCAAGTGGCTCAATATCCTGGACGTACAAGGTTAAAGCGGCTCCTTTTGTGATTGGACTAAATACTATCAGTGTTCAAGATAGTTATGGGAAAACCGCTAGTGTGATATTCACTTTACTAAAAAAGTAACACAAAGTGGATATAGTTTGAATAAGAAAGCTGAAAATACCTCACAAAGCATCATTGATAAGGTACAGCAATTCTTATCACAAGAAGCAGAAGCTTCAGAAAAAGGTCCATATGAAGGCGATTCCTTTGTTGTTAATTATATCCTTGACCTTAGGTTTCATGGCGGTTGCTTGCGGAAGTTCTAACACCAGCATTGAGAGCGCAGGCATAACCAAAGAGAAGCTAATTGACGGCTTAATGGTGAGCCGGATAGATATAAAAACCGGTCAAGCTGAAGGTAATGACGTATTCACTGCGGAGGGCTCCCACGGCACGTTAACTATGAGGGCGGATTATAAATGTATTTTCGATTGGTCACAAAGCCAAATGAAACTGAACCAATCTAGAACTATAAATTTCAATGGCTATGTAGAAATTTACAACAATACGATTTATGTATTTGGTACAATGGCCTACATTTTAATTCAAGACGAAGGTCTCCCTGACCTATGGATTTATGGGGAGTTACCGGAGAGCTATTGGTCGAGATGGGAAACAGTCGATCAGGAAATTGAGTTACTTTATAGCTCCAAGATAAACATCCTGCCTATGGAGGAAGTCGCTGGCACACCTTGTTATGTCGCAGAAATCATACCTGATATGGATACGTTGCAGGAGATTTTGAATTCTGCGCCTTTACCCAGTCTACCTGAGGAATCACCCCAAAGCACCGTAGATAGATTCATTTTCAAAAGGTGGTTTGCCCAAGATAATTTTTTCACCTTGAAGATCCATGACGAATTTGACAGCACTTACCCAGATGGCAAGACCTTCCACGACGTCCAGGATTACACGTATCATGATTATAACAAAAATGTTTCCATACAGCTTCCGCCCGAAGCCAAAAAAGCTCAATATGTCGGGGCACTGGACAAATTCCTTGAGCAAGGGCTGGATTCGGTTACTTATTAAAACAACACTATATACCTTGATGGTCTCAAAGCAGGGTCAAGGAAAGACAGAATAGCCTCTCCCACTATATCCCCGGAAAGGGCTCCTGCGTTGTTCTACCCAGTCGTCCCAACAGGCTGCCATCGCCATCCTCTTCCTTTCCGGACAAAGTGGCCGAGACCTGGAAAGGGAAAGTGGAAAGCAAGCACCAGAGCCTTCTCAACTGCAGCTTTATTCAGAAGTCGGCGCCTGGTGGCGGCAACCTGGTCAGGAGCAAAATCGACCATTGCACACCATTCCGGCTGCTCAAGATGGATGGGGTGGAGAACGACATCAGAGATGCATAGAAGTTGCTCTCCCTTTGAGGAGATAGCCAGAGCCATGTGCCCAGGTGTGTGCCCTGGTGCCGCTACTGCACGAATACCGGTCACGATTTCAGCTTCATGGTCAATAAGATCCAGTTGCGGTTCAATGGGAGGCAGATTCTTGAGTGCAAATGCTAGGAGCACTGCTCCGTGTTCATCAAGTTTGTTCTCAGCCTGTTCCGAAGTCCAAAAATTCCACTCGTCTTTCCACATAACATAGCGGGCCTTGGGGAAAGTCAGCTTGCCCTCGGCATCGATGTTCCCGCCGGTGTGGTCGGGATGACCATGGGTTAGAACGACTGTGTCAATGTCTTTGGGCCCAATCCCCTGGGCCTGGAGATTCTGAAGAAGTCTTCCAGTGTTTGGGTCCATTCCATCCGCACCGGTATCCACCAGCACCTTATGCTTGCCTGCATTGACTATCAAGCAAATATAC
>JAJYLC010000151.1 GCA_021787935.1 Chloroflexota bacterium
AAATGAGGTGCGGGACTTAGGGGCTGAAATGCGATTAAGGGGCAAAGTAGTTATCGTAACAGGTGCAGGCTCAGGGCTGGGGAGGGCGAGCGCCCTACTCTTCGCCGGAGAGGGTGCAAAGGTAGTGGTAGCTGCCAATAGAGAAAAGGACGGGGAGCAAACCGTAAAGTCGATAAAAGAGACAGACGGCAATGCCGTCTTTACTAAGGTTGACGTAACCAGGGCATCCGACCTGCAAAATGCAGTCAAAGTCGCCGTGGAGAAATATGGCAAGCTCGATATTATGTTAAATAACGCCGGCACTCCAGGCCCGGGGAAGCTCACAGCCGACCTGACCGAGGAGGAGTGGAATCGAGTCATTTCGGTCAACCTTACCGGCGTCTTTCTGGGCACGAAGTACGCCATCCCCGCGATGCTAAAAGGCGGGGGTGGCATCATTATCAACGTCTCCTCTGTGGCTGCTCTGTCCCCAAGACGTTACACCGCGGCTTACTCTTCGGCCAAGGCAGGTGTGATTCAACTGACCAAAGTAGCGGCTCTGGAGTACGCCAGAAAGAATATCAGGGTCAACTGCATCCTGCCGGGCCCTATCGATACGCCGTTTTTCACCAAGGTGGCGGGTGCAGACCCCGGTACGATCGCCATATTTAAGGAGAAGGTCAAGAACGAAGTGCCGCTGGGGCGGTTCGCCCGGCCGGAGGAGATAGCGCAGGTGGCGCTGTTCCTGGCCTCGGACGAGGCCTCTTATATCACCGGGGCAGCCTTCGCCGCAGACGGCGGCCAGTTGCTGGTATGACGAAAATAGTAGGGGCACGGCATGCCGTGCCCTAATCTCCCTTCCTAATAGCAGGAGAAGAAAGCCAAGCGTGATTATGAGGGTCAGCTTCGTGGGCATACTGGTCAGGGACATTGAGGAGGCGCAGGCCCACTTCATCAGAGCCTTCGGCCTCAAGCCCTGGGACTTGGGCATTGTGGAGATGCCTGGTGTTAAAGCTGTAATGTTTCCTCTTAGCGGCTGCGCCATCGAGCTGCTGCAGCCCACCGTAGGCCCCGAGGCGCCTGTGGGCGGCGACCTGGCGCGCAGGCTGGAGAAGTACGGCGAGGGCGTGTGCCGTCTCGGTATCTGGGTGGATAATCTGAACCAGGAAGTCAAACGCCTGAAAGCGAAAGGTTTTCCCATCGTGGGCACAGGCGAATACGGCAAAATCGGCGAGGAGATGGGAGCGCGCATGGCCTTCATCCACCCTAAAGGAACCCACGGCGTGCTGATAGAGCTGGACGAAGAGAAATAGTTCGTAGGGGCGTTCAATTGAACGCCCCCCTGTGAATCAAATGAGCCGTTCGTGGTTCGACGGGCTCACCACGAACGGCTCATTTCAATTTGAAACGCCTCATATATCACTTTACATCGAATACCGGTTGTGCTATATTTTAGGGGCAAGTCAATTCCTCTACGAAAGTCCTCAGAGGTCAATATGAAATTGAAACTGCTCACTTCGGTCTTGCTCGTTGCCATCCTTCTGTTGAGCGGGTGCGCTACCGGGGAACCAAACCCTTCAACCTCCACACCATCACCCACAGCGACCCCTGGAAACACATCAATTGTCGAGAACCAGGACCAGGTAATCTACGGCAAGATATACCCCGATGAAGAAAAAACATACGAAGTTTGGGTGGGCAACAATATCACAAATGTTAGTTTTGAATTGAAGTGGATGGTACATGAACTCGGTTTGAGCTTGACCACTCCCAGCGGCGAACCTTACGGTATTTGTGGTTATGGCTCAGGTCCCTGTGGAGGTACTGGATCAGACTGTATAATCCTCAACCCCGAACCTGGCAAATGGACAGTGCATGTAAATGCGCTTGATGTGCCGCAGAGCGGTAAAGATTACCTTCTGCTAGTTTCCTTCAATCGATTAATAAATTTTTCCCTTTTTGTATATCCGCTGATGTACACGCCGGGAGAACCTATACGCATTACCATGGGGTCCGCACCCAGAAGACAAATTGCAGGGGGGCCGGCACCTACAACAGAACCTGGGAGCGACAAAGTCATAGGCGCCTCAGTGGTAGCAGATATCTTGATGCCGGGCAATGTGACTGAAAGTCTCATTCTCTACGACGACGGGCAACACGGTGATGGGCAAGCAGATGACGGCGCATATTCCAATGTGTTTACGGACACAGGTTCCCAGGGAATCTATGGCATAAGTGTAACAGCCTCCGGCACTGCAAATGGCGTGAAATTCCAGAAGCGGGATGCAACATTGGTGTGGGTATCCCCGCCCCCTGACCTGAGCATAGAAGCTTCCGATATCGTCTTCTCGGATGATAATCCGCATGAGGGCGAGTCTATCTCGATAACCGCAACCATCCGCAATATCGGGGGAGGAGATGCATTTAACGCTGAGATCTGGTTCTACTATGATAAGCGCTGGAGCGGGGATATTGCTATACCGTATGTTGATATACCGGCCGGTGGAACCGTAAAAGTGACGGAGTGGTGGACTGCGAGAGCCGGTGACCATAATATATATGTGGATGTAACAAACCAGTGCGGTATTGAAGAGCAAAACCTGTCAAATAACCAGGCGTACCGGCCAATCCACGTAAGCGCCGAGACAAATCAATAGTAGGTAGCTACAGCCTCACGTTGCTTACCGCTTGCTCCGCAACTGGCATATAGTCTGGAAAAACTCCTCCGAGCTTTTGCCCAGCGACAGCTTCTCCATGGGGCAGATGTCATCCCCCGCCTTGTTCACGATATAGGGGACGGTACATGAGAAGTGATACTTGATACCCAGCTCGCTCAGCGTCCGGGCGGCAATCTCGCTGCCTAAGGGCGAGTAAATCTCCAGACAGAACGCCTTCTTCAACAATAAGGCAGCCGCATTGCCCACTATGCGGTCGAAGATGACCACCCCCTGCACCTGAGGCACAAAGGTATCTATATATTCGAGCAAGGGGATGAGCCGGTCTTCCTTCGACTTGAAGACGAGCTTGCCCTTGTAATATACGCGAAAGGTGTCGCTGCTTTTCACAAACCGGGCAAATAATCTGTCGTGTGGAATAACTGGAGATTCTCCCAACCTTCACCCCTATGCATCAATTATAGTTGTTTCGCCAGCAGCTTAAAAGAAGAAAAGACTTGGTGTAGAGGCGCGGCATGCCGCGCCTCTACACCGACAAAATACACACCGCAAATTGATTCACCCCTGCCAAAAATGATACACTAATCAAGTGGCTATAAGCTACACTACTGCTCCGCTGAGTTTCGACAGCCTCGCTTCGTCATTCAAAGACCTGCAACACCGCCTTAATTGGGAGTCCGTTTTTGTGCTTCCGAGATGGCTCAAGGTGTGGTGCCAGGCCTTCGGAAACGGCTGCGAGTTATATTTGTTTGACGTTGAACAGGGCAAAAATGTCATCGGCATCGCGCCCCTGAAGGTCAAAGACAGCAGAGCCTCCTTCGTCGGCGACGCTGATGTCTGTGATTACATGGACTTCGTGGTCGCCCCAGGCAAGGAGGCCGCCTTTTTTACCACCATCCTGGACAAGTTGAAAAAGGACCGGATAAAAGAGCTGTCCCTGGACTCGTTGAGGCACGATTCCACAGTGATGACGTACCTGGTTGGCCTGGCAAAGAGCGAAGGATACGAGGTTACCGTCACCCGGGAGAATGTTTCCCTGTACCTGGACTTGCCCTCAACGTGGGAGGGATATCTATTCACGTTGAGCCCGAAGCAGCGGCGCGAGACAGGTCGCAGGTTCAGGCGCCTGGAGGAAGAGGGCGATATAAACTACCGTGTCTTGGATGAGGCGGAGCCAGAGGTGCTGGACATTTTCTTCAAACTGCTGCGCAAAAGCCGGAAGGACAAGGCAGCCTTCATGAACGCCAGAATGGAGTCTTTTTTCAGGTCGCTGGCAGATACCATGGCAGAAGCTAAATTACTCAGGTTCGGCATCCTGGAAATATCAAAAAAACCTGTTGCCGCCGTGATGTGCTTCGATTACAATGACAGGGTATATCTTTACAACAGCGGGTACGACCCCGAATACGGCTATTTAAGCGTGGGGCTGCTGTCCAAGCTCCTGTCCATCAAGGACAGCATCAAGAGAGGCAGGAAGGTTTACGACTTTCTGAAGGGGCCTGAGGAATATAAATATCGCCTGAAAGGCAGAGAGATACCGATATATAGCTGCAGGATAACCCTGACGTAGGGGCGGTTCATTGACCGCCCAGCCTTTATGTCATTGCTTCGCTTCGCTCGCAATGACCCGTTAAAGAGAATTAGATATATGTCAGATAAATTGAAAATTGCCATGCTCAGCGTCCATAGCTGTCCAGTGGGTAAGCTGGGGAGCAAGGACACCGGAGGCATGAGCGTCTATATCAGAGAGCTGGCCCGCGAGCTGGGGAGGCGGGGCCACACGGTAGATATCTATACCCGCGCCCATGATCCAGTGGAGCAGCGGATGGTGCAGCTCGGCGATAACGCCCGGGTCATCCACCTCCAGGCAGGCGAGGTCGAACCCATAGATAAGCTGTCTGTTTATTCCTATCTCGAGGATTTCGCCTGCTCGCTGGAGGACTTCAGGCTGAAGTCCTCCAGC
>JAJYLC010000152.1 GCA_021787935.1 Chloroflexota bacterium
ACAGAACGGGAAGCTGGTGGGGCGTGTGAAGGATACCATGGTCACGGGCAATATCTATGAGGCATTGAATAATATCAGTGCCATCGGCAACAAGGCGAGATGGGTGGGTGGAATAGTGCTAGCCCCCCATATCTGCTGTTCTCGACTGGCTGTATCGACGAAAAAGTAGATATAAGTCGGATAGGGTAAAGGTATGTCTTCATCTTTAGAAAATTACCTGAAAGAGCTGCGCGACACAGAGAAGCCTCTGGTTGTCTCGAAGCTGGTCAATTTATCAGACCTTTCAAGAGAAGAGATGCAAACGTTCCGGAGCGCTTGGGATGCCATCGATGTGGCGCGGCGCAGACAGATTGTGGAAATGCTGGTGGAGCTGGCTGAGGACAATTTCGAGCTGGACTACAATGAAATATTTCGTCTCTGTCTTGGCGATGGCGATGGAGAGGTAAGAGCGAAGGCCATCGAGGGGCTGTCGGAATGCGAAGAACGCTCTTTGCTCGACCCACTGATAGGCTTGCTGCTGGGCGATCTCGAAGGTTCGGTTCGAGCTGCTGCCGCTGCTGCTCTTGGTACGTTTGCTATGCTTGCCGAATTCGGAGAGCTGGCAGCGCACGATGCAAATAAGGTAGAAAAGGCTTTGCTCACTGCCTATAACAATAAAAAAGAGCAGCTAGAAGTACGCCGCAGGGCTCTAGAAGCGATAAGTATGATGAGCAAACCCCAGGTCGGGGATATGATCCGGCAGGCGTACCAGAGCGACATCCTGGAATTCCGTGCCAGCGCTTTGTGCGCCATGGGACGCACCTGCAACTCCGAGTGGCTGTCCATACTTTTGCAGGAACTCGGCAGCCAGTATCCACAACTGAGATTCGAGGCAGCCAGGGCATGTGCGGAGCTTGAAGCGGAGGAGGCTGTTCCCAGGCTTATTGAACTCATTGACGATAGTGATACTCAGGTTCAAGTCTCAGCCATCGAGGCACTGGGACGAATCGGAGGCAAAGAGGCTAAACAGGCTCTACAAGAGTGCATGGACAACACAGATGAGGCAATCGGCGAGGCAGCAGAGGACGCTTTGGACGAGATGAAGTTCTGGGAAGACCCGTTCGCCATTTAGCTGTGTATTCTCACAACCCGCTCATAGTTCGACAGGCTCACCACGAGCGGGCCTTTATTAATTTCCGTTCGCCCTGAGCTTATCTAAGGGCAGGAGTTACTTACTAGGTATCCCCCAGCGCCAGCGCCACAGCACCGAGTAAGCCAGGATTGTCTCCCAGTGCAGAAGCCGTGATACGCACTGAGATATCGCGCATCACCCTCTTGGCAACGACGCGACGTACCGGTTCGAAGATAAGGTCTCCGGCTTTGGATACTCCGCCGCCGATAACAACAAGCTCGGGATTGAATATGTGTACCAGGTTGACCACCCCCACGCCCAGATTAGTACCTGCTGTATCCATGATAGCCTTAGCCATAGTATCTCCGGACTTTGCCGCTTTCTCCACTATCTCGGCGGTTATTTTGGCATAGTCCCCGGCTACAAGCTCGGCGATAGCGCTCTTTTCACCCCTAGAAAGCCCCTCCACGGCAAATCGCGCGATGGCGGTCCCCGAGGCCAGCGTCTCCAGACAGCCGATATTGCCGCAATTGCATCTGGGCCCATTGATGTCTATGGTCATGTGCCCTACCTCGGCGGCGAAGCCGCAGGTGCCCAGCAGCAGCTTGCCCCCTGTGATTACTCCCCCGCCGATGCCGGTGCTGACTGTGATGTAAACTAGGTCGTGGCAGCCTTTACTGGCGCCGAATTTATACTCACCCAGGGCAGCCAGGGTGGCGTCGTTGCCTACGGAGACTGGAAGCTGGAGTTCCTGTTCAAAGATGGCTTTTACAGGCGTGTTATACCAGGCCATAAGGTTAGGCGATGTGAGCAATACACCAGTATCCTGCGTGACCAGCCCTGCAATAGCTACCCCCATACCCTTAACAGTGGAGCGATTGATGCCCGAGAGCGAATCGGAGATGGCATCCTTAATCGCCTCTATGGTCTGTTCAGGGTCATCCGGTTTTACGGGTGCTGCATAGCGTTTCAGGAGCTCGCCTTTATCATTCGCCAGAGCAAGGCGGAATTTAGTTCCCCCGAGGTCGAGGGCTAAAATGAGATGTTTCCGCTGGCTCAAGATGCACTCCTAAACTCCGTTTTTGATAGTATATCACTGCAATTTATAGCTGTCTAACCTGATTCGGGCAGACACAAAGGTTTGCCCCACATCTTTGCATGCTTAATTCCTGGAATGCTTATTGAAGCTGACCAGACTCAGTTCAACTTGACTCAATGCACACTCAAATGCTATACTTTGGACTGGCATTTGAAGCTTCGCTAGTTCAGTCATGACTGAGAAAGGAGCACTGCATAATGTCGGGATTCGGCTTCACTCCGGAACAGGAGACCCTGCGGGAAGAGGTGAGGCGGTTTGCTCAAAAGGAGCTCGCTCCCGGGGCTCTGGCGCGCTCCAAAATGGGACCTGAGGAGCTGCATAAGAACCTGTACGATATCGATAAGATGATAGTCAAACTGGGATGGAACCACCTCAATGTGCCTGAGAAATATGGCGGGCATCATATCGACCACGTTTCCCTGGGCATTATCGTGGAGGAGGCAGCCAAAGTAGACCCCACTGTGGAGCCTGTGGGGTCCATACAGGCGACCAGCGCCCTCCTCACCCAGCTTCCTGAGGATATACAGGACGAGTGGTTCCCACCCCTCATCAACCGCGATAAAAGGCACTCCTTCGGTTTCACAGAGTCTGCTGCGGGCTCGGATGCTGCCGGCATCGTAACCAAGGCGGAACGGAAGGGAGACTATTACATTGTCAATGGAGAGAAGACACCGCTCCCCGGGGCTACTGTAGCCAACGTGGTCACTATATCTGTCAAGACTGACCCCAAGGCTGGATTCCGGGGCGTAAGCCTGCTCTGGATACCCACTGACCTCCCCGGAGTAACTATAAGGCCTCTCCCCTGGATGGGTAATATAGGACTATTCCCCAGTTTCGTGACATTCGACGATGTAAAAGTGCCTGTAAGAAACCGCATAGGCGAGGAGGGCCTGGGCTTCTACCTGCTCATGGGCACGCTGGACTGGCTGCGTATCATCGTTGCCCTTGAGTGTCTGGCCCGTGCCCAGGCTTCACTTCATGATGCTATGGAATGGTCTAAGCAGCGCAAGACATTCGGCAAGCTCATAGCCTCCTACCAGGGCGTGTCTTTCCCCATCGCCGAGCACTATACCATGGTTGAGGCGGCAAGGATGCTCTGCTACCGTACCCTCTGGCTAAAGGACCAGGGCCAGATTCATACCATGGAATCAGCCATGGCCAAGTGGTTCAGCGTGGAGGTCTCGGTGCAGTGCATCAAGGACATGCTGGTGCTAATCGGACATCCGGGCTACAGCACGGAACACCCCATTTCGATGCGGCTGAGGGATGTCCTGGGCTATCAGCTTGGAGATGGGCCGCCACAGATTCAGAAGATGATTATTGCCAGGCTGCTGTTGGGCAAATCGATCGCAGGATAACAATTCTGGGGTAACAATTGCGGCGGCGTCCTTCCTGCATAGGAAGGACGCCGCTTGCTCAATTTGTGCAGACACACGGGTCTGCCCTTGCTTTCCCTACTACTTCCCGGTTCGCTGTTTCAACAAGTAGTACCAGAAAATAACTGTGAAAGGAACCACTGTGATGAAAAGCAAGCCACCAAGCACCCAAGGGTGCTTGCCCAGCCAATCTATGCTCGTAGCCAGAACGTAGAGAACTATCACTACGGCAAAAAGAGCGGCCCAAATCTTCATCAATGTCTTATTCTTCATATTTTTCGTATTCATTGTATTAACCTTGGAAACATTTTGGCTAGTATTATAATTAGGATTATAATAAGAAAGATAAGACTTATGTGTCAACCGCAATGGCATACCGGGGAGTGCAGAGGGCTCTGGGAGTCGAAAAGAGTTGATAAACGGACTCAGGTTTCCACCTCTTGCAATCCTCTGGTATAATATACGAAAATTTATCCAGTTTCAGTTAATTTCACCGGACTGCCTGGATTTGGTGTGTGGACACCGAAAAAAATACAAAGCAAAGGGGTGAACATCATATGACCGAGCAAATACTAGGCCTGGTGTTGAGTACCTTGATATGGGTGGGCTCGATGGTAGGCATGGTCATCGGATTCGGGTTGAAGCCATTCAAGTGGATCAGGAGAGCAGTGTAGAAGGTAAAGGCTTATTTAAAGGCAAAGAATCCCACGCAAATGCGTGGGATTCTTTTTTAACTCAAAGTCGCAAATTATTTAAACCTGAACTCCTGGCACATGCGATACAGGCCTGACGCATTTCATGGAGATAGCCTTCTCCTCGCATGCCATGAAGCAGCAGCCGCAGCCATAGCACGCCTCATGGTCAACTGTTGCCTTGAGCTTCTTCGAGCTGGGTAATTTTACCATGGTTATGGCGTCGAAGTTGCAGTTATCCACACAGTCCTGGCATCCGGTGCACTTGTCCTGGTCGATGTTTGCCTCGTAGCGGCTCTTGGCATAGTGCTGGCTGAGGGGTGTATTCAC
>JAJYLC010000036.1 GCA_021787935.1 Chloroflexota bacterium
AAACTCCTCTTTTATGCTCTGGTCTGTGCAGGGAGGACAAAACTTCGGGTCCTTAAGTTTTTCTATTCCAATCATTTTGACGAAGCGCTCCCAAAAGACATAGCCGACCGTGCAACTGAAATAGCCGTCTGCACATGGATTGAACGGGGGCACGAGCTCGAGTCCATAGCTGGCAGGGTCGGTGCGCAGATTTATATCTCCTGAGTACTGGTAGGCAATAAGGGAGGGCGCTCTCCGATCTACAGTGCCTAACTGGGTTTCCATAATCGAGACGTCTACGTGCTGACCTATACCGTGATACCGGCTGGTATAGAAAGCTCCCATCGTCGCTGCTGCTGCTACCAGGCTAGCCGAAAACAGAACGATGGTGCCGCCCAACTTGAGCGGATAACGGCTGGGCCAGCCCGTGGAGCACATCTCCCCGCCCATGCCATATTCAATAATATCGGAAGCCTTGAAGTCGCGGTACGGACCAGTCTGACCGAAGTTGGAGATGGAAACCATAACTACTTTGGGATTTGCCTTCTCCAGCGTTTCATAGTCCAGCCCCAGGCCGGGCATAACCCGGGGTCTGAAATTCTCCACAATAATATCTGCATTCTTAGCCAGGTCTTTAAATATCTTCTTCCCGGTTTCAGTCTTAAGATTGAGTGTTATACCTTTCTTATTTATATTCAAGTAAAGGAAGAGTCCGCTTTTTTCCAGGTTAGGCTTATCTTTAAAGAACGGCCCCATTCTTCTGGCTATGTCGCCTTCACCGGGTTTTTCTATCTTGATTACATCTGCCCCGTAATCAGCCAGAAGCTTGGTGCAGTAAGGGCCAACTAGATGATGAGTCAGGTCCAATACCTTGACATCAGACAGAGCTTGATCCATGCTCGCCCCCTCTAGTGATACACTTCCATTGAGTTAAATTACCACATTAGCGAACCGCCGTTAACGTGTATGGTTTGCCCCAACACGTGGCGGCTGGCAGGTTTGGTCAAGAACAGAACAACATCTGCAATATCCTCGGGTTTCGCAATCTGGCCGCGCGGCGGCACCAGCCCCAGGCTGGCCGCTCCCGATTCGAGGGCGTCGCCTTCGCCAAAAATACGCCTTGTCATGGGGGTATCGGTGAACCCAGGGACAACCACGTTCACGTTAATGCCGTAACTCCCTACCTCCAGGGCCAGCGACTTGCTGAAGGATACTATGCCACCCTTTGACGCTGCATACGGGGCAGACATCGGGGAAGGACGGAACCATTGCCCGGATGCGAAGTTGACAATCCTGCCGCTTTTCTTCTCAATCATGGGTTTGATCACCCCTCTGCAGCAAAGAAAGGTGCCTTTTAGATTGGTGTTAATTACCTTATCCCAGTCTTCCTCTGTCAAATCCTGCACCATCGCTCCCGCGCCCACGCCAGCATCATTCACCAGGATATCAACTTTGCCAAACTGACGAATGGTTTCCGCAACCATATTGCTGACATCCTGTGATTTCGATACATCAGTTTTTACCGCGATACTGCTTCCTCCAAGTCCCTTCACCTCGGCAACAACTTTCTTCGCTGAGTTGAGGTCTATATCAGCAATAGTAACCGTTGCTCCTTCGCCGGCCAGCTTGAGTACCACAGCCCGGCCTATACCTGAAGAGCCCCCGGTTACTATAGCAACCTTTCCCTCGAGTTCCTTCTGGGCCATATGTTCTTTCCTCCTTATTTGATTGCCATCGGATTGACAGGGCTTCCTACGCCGTTTGTAATCTTCAACGGGGGAGCTACGAGCAAGAACTCGTAGACTTTGTCCTCAGCACAGTCAGCCGCGAGGTCGTCAAGCCACCACAGCTCACCAATGATTATGCCCAGGTTACGAAGAGCTTCGATATGGAAAGGAAACATACGTCCTTCCGGATGTTCATGCGGTGAAACCTCAGCGGCAATATTGTCAAGAGCGATCGCAGCCACCTCTTTTTTATGCAGCCAGGGTACAGCGGTTTCACTCATGCCGGGCTCACCCTTTTTCCAGAACTCTGACTTGTCCCAAATGAGGCTATACCACCAGCCCATGTGACCTGTTCTGACCACCAGTATATCTCCCGAGCGCACCTCTACTTTTTCCATGGCGGCTGCTCCATCCAGGTCCTTGGGGGTAATGGCATATCCTGGTTCCAGCCTGTCCACTTTCTTATACTTTGCGATGTCCAGGAGAACACCCCGGCCTACCAGTGTACTGGATAGATTTTGTATACCCAGATGCTCGACGCCAACTATCGATGCCAGGCCGCCCGCCCAGAATCCGTTGTAGTGAACGTCTTCCCAGGCAAAATGTCCCAGTGCATCCCAGTGAGTGGTGAAATGAGTGGGAGTCACTATCTGGTCGTCATTCACCTGCAATCCCGGAGGCAATACAGGGCTCTTCAGCACAGTATCAGAACTGGTCATGGTAAAAGAGTGGTCGAAAGCGCCGCGTAAGAGAGGGGCCGATCTATCGAGGCCAGTCATCAGGGAGATTACCTTTCCCTTTTTCACCAGCTTTGCGGCCTTTGCCACAATCTGGGGGGTGATGTAATTTGTGGCACCTTTTTCATCGTCAGCGCCCCACTTCCCCCAGTTATTTAATTCCTTGTTAACATACCCGATCACTTTATTATTCTCATCGACCGTGTATTTCGGCGGTTGCCACCGGTAGTTCTTTTTTGCCATCTTTCTCCTTTCCTTTATTTAAGCTATCAGGGCCAGAGTCCTGAGATAAATGCTCATATAACGCTGCTTAGTCTTTTCCCTTAATTATCTTAGTGTGAGAACCTTTATCCCAGCATGGCTAACCCAGCATGGCTAATTGAGTATAAAGAAATGCTCCGTCCACAGTAATGACCTGGCCGGTTATATAGTCTGAAAGGTCCGAGGCGAAGAAGAGCACGGCCTTAGCTATATCTTCTGTCGTCCCCCACCGTTGCAGAGGGATCCTTTTTCGCTGAGCTTCGTCGATTTCAGGAGAACCGCTGAGCATTTCCACGATGCGAGGCGTCTTCATACTTCCTGGAGCCACGGTATTCACTCTGATATAATATTTAGCCCATTCAACCGCTAGAGAGCGGGTCAGCCCCACGATGCCAGCCTTGGCTGCGCCGTAGGCAGCATGAGATGGAGCGGCAGTCATCCCGCTTATGGAGCCGATATTAACGATACTGCCTTTTCTGTTCTGCTCAACCATAACTCTGGCGACAGCCCGTGAGCAAAGCCAGACATATTTGAGATTCATAACCAAATCGCCGTCCCAGACTTCCTCGGGCATTTCTATGGCCGGTGCCCAACTGGCAAGCCCGATGATATTAGCCAGGATATCTATCTGCCCGAACTTATCCACCGCTGTCTTTACAACTTTGTCTACCTGCTTGCTATCCCTTACGTCTGCAATGACCGGTACAGCCTTTCCGCCCATGGCCTTTATCTCGTTGACAACAGCTCTAGCGCGGTCCTTTTCCACATCAACGACTACCATGTTTGCCCCGGCCTCAGCCAGTATTAGAGATGTGCTTCGGCCGATACCCCTGCCGCCTCCGGCAACTATGGCGACCTTGTCTTCTAATTGTATGCTGTAACTCATTACCGCTCCTTTCTAAATTCAGCTTACTCAAAATTCAAAATCTTGAGCCCCGGGAATATATTTATTGCTTATCCTTCCACCAATTGGCCATCAGTTCAGAAAGGTCTTTGCCCTTTTGTGCTGCCAATTCCAGGCGCGAGTTACAGATCTCTTCCCAGGGAAAATCTTCATAGCCTCCACGGTCGCGAAGACATTCAATGTGGGGTTTCCCATTCTGGTCGTGTGTGGGATCCCTGGCATCATTTATGCCGTCGAATTCCACGGGGATAAATTTGTATTTGCGGCACGTCTCCAGGTCGATATTTGCACTTGCATGAACCCATTTCCCGCCTAAATATAGCTGGGCATACCCGTGATGAAACACGACATTACTCCCGCCCATCAATTCACGAAACTTTGGAGGTATACTATGGTCGCGAATATCCAGATATCCCAGCCGGGCCGGTATTCCGGCAGCCCTGGCTAGCGCCACCAAAAGGATCGCCTTATGCTGGCAGTATCCGTTTCCTCTGGCCAGGATTTCGCTCGCTCTATAATGCTCTTTAAGATGGCCGGGCGCGAAGGCATCGAATTTGATGTTGTCTCTGACAAAATAGAACAAAGCTATAGCCTTATCTCTGTCTGTTGCCAGCCCGGCTGTTAGTGCTTTAGCCTTTTCCATTATTGGTGCTGCATCGGAATCGATAATATCTGTTGACTTCAGATATCTTTCCATGATGGCCTGGCACTCCTGCTATAAATACTCTGTTCTCAATGAACTATTGGTTTTTAAGCTGGGGGACTTATTATTGACGTGGTATCGCAATGGATATCATATATGACATGTGACTGCATTATAGCACTTTCGTCAATGCGGCGCCCTGAATTAAAATCGTATATGGAAGTCGGTTGACACCAGTGCTATAATCATCGTGTATCATCATGTATGATATCGTGTATGATACAATATCAAATATCAAAGAGCAATCATAGTCTGATCCCCCAAATAGCATGTTCAGTTGCAAGATGGTACAATAAATACATTCCGTATTATTCTATCCCAAAATTTAATAAGGTGAGGTGAGAAATGCCTAGAAGAAAAAAGAAAACCGTGGCTTCTGAAATCACTGTTGCTGAAACTACGGCTGCTGAAACCACGGCTGATGAAAGCATGGCTCCCGATGGCTATGAGTACGGCATGCATGGTGGAAGAGTGATCGGGAGGATTCTGAAGGAGCATGGGATCAAGCATGCTTTCGGAGTTCACGGAGGGCACATATGGCCTCTTGAAACAGGGTTCTATGAGTTTGGCATAAAGCGGCTGCACATGCGTCATGAGCAGTCAGGGGTGTATGCTGCCGATGCTTATGCAAAATGTATGCATCAGCCCGGGATATGCTACGGCACGGCCGGGTGCGGCGTGGCAAATATGATTGGCGGCATAAGCCAGGCTTGGGTTTCCAGGAGCCCTCTCGTCTGTCTTTTCGGGCAACATCCCAGAATCCACGAGGCGAAACACCCTCTCCAGGAGGGTTATGGAATTGAATGGACCAAGACTATCTCAAAATGGGGCAAGAATATTATCGACGGCGGCGAAATACCGCTTTATCTTAGAAAGGCGCTCCGGGACTGCATGACGCCTCCCCCAGGGCCGGTTTGTCTGGCTATGGATCCCATTACACTGATGATACCGGCCGGAGCCTATGATGGAGATGTGACGCTCCAGGAGAAGCCGATGCCCATTCCGGCAGCAGGCGATCCGAACGCAGTTGAAAGGGTTGTAGACCTTCTGCTCAAGGCGGAGAGGCCTGTGATGGTAGCGGGCGATGGCGCTTACTGGACGGATGCTGGCCCGGAAATAAGGGAATTAGCGGAATTGCTACAGATACCCGTAAATGGCCGAAGGTTGTCCAGAGGCATTATTTCCGAAGACCATCCTCTGGCTGTCAAGACAGCATGGAGGCTTCGGTTCTGGGGAGAAGCTGATGTGGTACTAATACTCGGAGTTCTCATGAGCAACGTGGAAAACTTCGGCCTGGACCCTGTCTGGCCTGGTCAGGCTAAATGGATCGTTGTGGACCAGTCACCGACCGAGGCATGGTTCCCACTGCCTAGCGCGATGGAAATTACAGGCAGTCCCAAACTTGTTTTACGGCAGATGATAGAGTGTGTAAAGACTAAGTTGAAGAAACCGGTGAAGAGGACAGCTTGGTTGGAACACCTTGCCAGGGTCAAAGCATCGTTTGAAGCGGGAAGGGCTGAGAGTGTGGAAGAGGTGAGGCATGACGTGCCTGTGCATCCTTTTATACTGAATCAGGAGGTAGTAGACTTCCTCGATGATAGTGCTACTGTAATATTCGATTCGTTCACAGGCAGCAATTTCCTGACCGACAAGATCAGGGCGAAGTTCCCCGGGCATGTGCTCGATGGCGGTGAGCACGCAGGCGTCGGCCAGGGGATTGGCATGGGTATTGGCGCACAGCTCGCAAGGCCTGGCAAACAGGTGTTCGTCATGATGGGTGACGGCGGCATGGGAGTTGCGGGCATGGATATAGAAACAGCGGCAAGGTATAAACTTCCCGTGGTTTATATGGTATACAACGATAGCGAATGGATGAGCGGCATCTGGATGTTCTTCAAGAACCAGATAGACCCCACCGGCATGCTGCCTGACATAAGATACGATAAGATGTTTGAGTACATGGGCGCTCACGGTGAGTTCGTTACCAAGCCGGAGCAAATTCGCCCTGCCCTGGAGAGGTCCTTCAACTCCGGGAAGCCGTCTGTGATAAACGTGATTGTAGAAAAGAGATTGCTCCACAGCATATTCGCGTCAACCATGGGAATCCATACGGGCATTCTTCCCTGTCTGGATCAAAGGAAGCTGCCGCCCGAGACTAAGGAGCTGGTTACCAGAGGTATTTGCGATGAAGTCTCTGATAAATTGAGGAAGGAAGGTTGGCCGCTTCTCAAAGCCAAGGGCAGGGTAGGCAGTAAAGAGGTAGTCAGCATTGAAAAGGTCTGGCACGGCTAATACCGTGGCCGTTGACCTTTGTTCGTGAATTTACAGGATAACACTGGAATACTGCTAGGCGGGCAGGAATAATGCCCGCCTAGAGGCTGGGTTGTCCAATTGTCCGATGTTGCTTTAACTTGTCTTAGACCGGGCCCATCGATTCGGGCTTTGCATACCTTAGTTAAATGTTACATTTATCCCCGAGCATTACATAGCACAACTGTAAGCATCAGAATAGTGCAGCGCTAGCTTTCTTCTCTGTGAGCGGAAGTCCATTAAGAGATGGCTCCAGACTGAAAGGAACGGCCATGGCTAAGCTCTTCGAAAAGACCAACATTGGCAGCATGGAGCTGAAGAATCGTATTGTGATGGCGCCTATGGGCAGCGGACTTCCAAACATCGATGGCACTGTAAGCCAACAGTTGATAGATTACTGTGTCAGAAGGGCGGTAGGTGGCGTAGCGCTCATTGTGGTTGAATACTGCTCTCCGGACCCTGAGCAGTTCTTGATTCCTACGGAACTGCGGCTCACTGAGGACAAATACATTGATGGTCTTTCTGTCCTGGCCCGTGCTATTAAAGACCACGGTGCCAAAGCAGCCCTTCAGCTTATGCATCCGGGTAGAGGAGCAATGTCGATGTTTACTGGCAAGCCGCCGGTAGCTCCTTCCCCCATATTATTCGATTGGCCTTTTCTGGAACAGCCTAGGGAACTCACACCACCGGATATAGATGTTCTTGTCGAACAATTTGCTGAAGCGGCGAGAAGGGCCAAGGTCGCCGGTTTTGATGCGGTAGAGATTCACGGAGCGCACGGCCATCTCGTTGCACAGTTTCTATCTCCTCATACTAACAAGAGGAATGACCAGTATGGTCGTGATGTATACGGCAGGGCAAGATTCGCGGTTGAGATAGCGAAACGCACCAGAGCCAAAGTAGGACCTGACTTCCCTATCTGGTTCCGGATATCCGGCAATGAGTATGTTGATGGTGGCCTCAGTCTGGAAGAAAGCAAAATCATCGCCAAGCTGCTGGAGGAGGCAGGTGTCGATGCTTTAAGCGTATCGGCCGGTGTCTACCCGTTTAGCCTGGAATGGATAATTCAACCAGCGCTATTTCCTACTGGCTGTCTGACCCACCTATCAGCGGAGATCAAGAAGTCTGTCAAGATTCCTATAATGGTGGCGGGCAGAATAAACAGCCCCAAGCTTGCCGAGGCCATCCTGGAAGAGGAGAAGGCCGATTTAATTGTTATGGGGCGGGCGCTGCTGGTAGACCCCGGCTTACCCATAAAAGCCCAGCAGGGCAAATACGGCGATATCATCAAGTGCATGGCCTGCAATACCTGTGTTGCGCCTGAGAGAGGCATGGGCCCGGTGCGCTGTTTGCTGAATCCCGAGCTGGCCAAAGAAGGGCAGCCCGAGCCAAAAGCAGAGAAAACCAAGACGGTGTTTATACTTGGCGCAGGCCCCGCGGGTCTGGAAGCAGCCAGGGTCGCCAGCCTTCGCGGACATACGGTTACCTTATGGGACGAAAATGATATGCCGGGCGGACGCTGGTCCTGGATGATGGCTCCTTATATCAAAAGGCAGCTATCGATTTTGAAGAAGCTGGATGTGAGCGTTGAACTGGGGAAGCGTGCAGGTCTAAAGGAAATTGAAAAACGACAACCTGACGCTGTGATTGTCACTTTAGACAAGAAAGCAGTGATTCCCCAACTACCGGGCATCAAGCAAAAGAACGTAGTAATGGCAGATGACGTGCTGGAGGGGAAAGTTGATGTGGGACGAAAAGTTGTCATATTAGGTGCAGGGAGCGTTGGTTTTGAAGTCACTGAATTTCTGAGACGCAAAGGTACTCAGATAACCATAATCGAAGAGGGAAACGGAATCGGCTCCGGCATGCAGAGAGATTTCGGGAAAGTGTTGTCAGATAGATTCCGCGATCGTGCGATTAAAATCCTGACAAACTCAAAGATATCCAAAATTAAAAACAACACTGTATATTTCAAGGATGCTACTGGATCGGAGAGCTCGATTGAAGCAGATAACGTTATTATCGCCCTGGGCTCGGAAGGAAATCCCGAACCGGACGAGTCGCTTAAACATGCCGGCTTTAATCTCTTTACAGTGAACTATTGCGACCGACCGGATGACGTCTACAAGTCAACTCAGGAAGGTGCTTCCGTGGCGCGCGAGATATAGATTGTGCCAAAGCACAGACAGCACCGAATATTGTGAGAAGGAAGGAATTAACAAATGCCAGTAAAAAAAAGGGTAGGACTTGACAGAGTTCAAGAACTATATGAGAACCGCGATATGAGAGCGAAGGAGTTAAAAGCCGAAGGCAGGACAGTAATGGGTTACATGTGCTGTCTGGCGCCCCTGGAAATCATGAGCGCCGCCGGCATCGTGCCAATCAGGATTCTGGGAAATGTCAAAGAACCTGTAACCCGGGCGGATGCTCACATCGAGACGATTGCGTGTCCCTATGTACGCAGCTGCCTGGATATAGCGCTGAAGGGGAAATATGA
Organism: Chloroflexota bacterium; assembly: GCA_021787935.1. Lineage (GTDB taxonomy): Bacteria > Chloroflexota > Dehalococcoidia > SZUA-161 > SZUA-161 > JACWAE01. The sequence goes on from JAJYLC010000036.1 coordinate 9,119, forward strand.
TTTTATAGATGGTCTGGTCGTACCGCACACGTGTGACAATACCTACGCCTTATATGCGATCTGGTCTTCCGGCATAGTGCCGATTACACCCAAGTATCACCATTACATAGATGGCCCACATATGACATTCCCTACTTCCGTTGAGTATTTCGACGTAGAACTGGGCCGTTTTAAAGAAAGCCTTGAAGAATTTACTGGCAACAAAATCACAAACCAGAAGTTGACTAACTCTATCCGGCTATACAATCGGAATAGAGCCCTCCTTAGAGAGCTATACGGATTGAGGAAGCAGGGCCCTCCTTTACTAACTGGAACCGAGATGACAAAAATTCTGGTGGCCTGCCGCGTCATACCTGTTGAGGAGAGCAACGAGCTGCTCGGTGAGGTAATTGCAGAAATTAAGAATCGCCGGGCTATCCCTACACCAAAAACCAGGCTGCTAGTTTATGGTGGCGAAATAGATGACACAGCGCTTATCGAACTCATAGAAGAAAGTGGAGCAAACGTCGTTGTGGACGACCATTGCCTGGGCGTGAGATCGTTCTGGCACGATGTCCAGGTCGACAAAAACCTTATCCATAGCCTCGGCGCACGCTACATACTGAATGTGGCATGTCCTCGCACTTATAAGCAGAGGGAACGCGGTTATAAGGAGGCTATGGACAATAGGTTTGGATATCTCATGGAGTTTGCCAAAGAGTATAAAGTTAAAGGTGTAATTCTTTATATCATCAGATACTGCGACACTTTTGAGCTGGATGCCCCGGGCGTAAGGGAGTATTTCCAGAAGGCTGGGTATCCAGTGCTGCACATCGAGGATGACTACAGCGTAACTACAATCGGCCAGTTAAAAACCAGAGTTCAAGCGTTTCTTGAGATGATAGACTGAAGCTGACAGAGGGACAGGATAAATAACGGAGGAGAAATAACCATGGTGGAAAAGAGTAAGACCACAGCGGTTCACTCATCGGAGACAGTGAGGAAAATAAGATTTTTTTCTAGGAATATTCACGATAAGGCAAATAAGGCGAAGGCGGAAGGCAGGCCGGTGGCATACTGTATGGGGGGGTGTGCTTACCACGAGATACTTGAGGCCATGGGTGTAACTTCTGTTTACACCGAGCACTACGGTGGCGTTTGCGCTGCATACCGTGTGTCGGAGCCTTACTTAATACGCGCAGAGTCTGAGGGCTATGCAAATAATTTATGCGGCTACTGCCGTAATACTATTGGCTTTGACATCGTGCGCCAAGAGCTCGGGCATATGCCGGAAGATGCTCCGGATGGAGGTATCCCGGCACCCGATATGCTGCTGAGTTGCAGCGCCGGATGTGATCACAGGTATAAGTGGTATCAGGCAACAGGACGGTACTGGGATATTCCTACCTTTAGCTTCGATGTAATGCAGATTCCTCCCTTCGATACGGATATAAAAGCTATTAAGCCGTATGTTATGAAGTACCAGGTGGAACAGTTCCAGAGATTGATTGATTTCCTTGAGAAGCTACTGGGCAAGAAAATGGATTGGGATAGGCTGGCATACCTGGTCAAGAGAGGGAATGAGTCTCTATGGACCTGGTACAGTGCGTATTTGCTGCGCAAACATCATCCCAGCCCCATGCCTTCTGAAGACCATTTCAGCGCCATTGTGCCTGCGGTGTTCGATTTGGCTTCGCGCGAAACGCTTGCTTTTTATCGCGAGCTTTATGGAGAGCTTCAGTTCAAAGTTGATCACAATAAAGGTGTGTTAGATCAAGAGAAGTACAGACTGCTGTGGGCCGGAGGGTTGCCGCCGTGGCACACTATGGCGATCATCAACTACTTCGAGACTTTCGGAGCAGTCTTCGTAATGGAGGCGTCAGACTACGGTCCTTGGCCGTTCTTCGATGTACCTAAAGGGATGACCAATCCTCTGGAGATTTTAGCCTTGAGGACCTGGTGTCAGAGGGTAGAATACTGGGAGGATGCTAAGAAAGGCTGCGGCCATTCAAGGGTTCAGCGTATCCTGAACCGAATCGAAGAGTACGATATAGATGGGTGCATGATGCACCTGACAAGGTCTTGCCGGTATCAAAGCCTCGGCCAGATTCACTTTAATAACTTAATACAGAAGTACGTGAATATACCGTTAATGTTCATGGAAAGCGATATTGTGGATGTGCGCGATTATAACGAGGCTGACACTAAAAGGCGTGTAGACGCATTTATGGAGACCGTCGACTCTTTCAAGAGAAAAGGAGGCCGCCAGGCCACAGCCCGTCGATAGGTTTCCCGGAGGACCAGTTTACTTATGTCAGTTCCAGAGTATCGATTATAGAGTGAGGGGGGGCATGGCCAAAGTCAACGGCGGTCGCTTAGCCGCAAAGGCTCTCAAAGCTGAGGGCGTTAGATATGTGTTTACAGTCTGTGAGGTGGTCATGGCGCCTTACTATGAGGGCTGTGAGGCTGAAGGCATCAAGGTGATGGGGATGCGTAGCGAGCAGGGTGCAGCTACCGCTGCCGATGGATGGGCACGTGTCACCGGCAAGCCGGGAGTGGCGATTTTCGACTTTGGCCCTGGCTTCGGCAATGCCTACACAGGCATTATGAACGCCAATCTGACGCCGAGCCCTGTCGTATATATCGGCAGAGGGGGATACGAGCCTGCTCAGTACGACCTCGGTGAGCTGATGGAGATTGACAGGGATTACATAGAGTTGGTGCGCCCCATTACGAAGTGGGCGCGTGTCTGCCACGATGCCAGACGTATACCTGAATATTTCGGAATGGCTTTCCGCAATGCGCTTGCAGGCAAGCCCGGGCCGGTCTATCTTGAAACTGTGGGAATTGAGCTGTTCAAGGAGTTCGAAGAATCGGAAGTTTACTTTCCCGCCGATTACCGTACTGAGGCTAAAGCCTATGGCGACCCGGGTTACATTCGGCGTGCCGCTCAGCTTATTTTAAACTCAAAAAGACCGGTGGTGATGGCTGGGAGTGGCGTCCATTGGTCTGGCGCCGGAGAAGAGTTGCAGAACCTCGCCGGGACTCTCAATACGCCGGTGTTTCTCAACGGTTTGGGGCGGGGATGTGTGTCTCCGGAGCATCCCATGTATTTTTCATATGCCAGACGTGCCGCTCTAAAAGATGCCGATGTTATCGTAGTTATCGGGGCACCGTTTGATTTCAGGCTAAATTATGGGCGTCCGCCGGCCTTTGCCAGGGAGGCAAAGATTATTCAGATAGATATCGACCAGTGTGAAATCGGGCGCAATCGGGATGTATACGTTGGCATTGTGGGCGACCCTAAAGCGGTGCTGACCCAGTTTATTGATGAGACCAAAGGCAAGAGCCGACAGGACCCAGGATGGGTTGATTACCTGCGTAAGCTTGAGACAGAGGGAGCGGCTCGCGACGAGAAATGGCTGCGGTCAGATATGGTTCCGATTCACCACCTCCGCGTCATCGGTGAACTCAGGCATTTCCTGGGTCCTGATGATTTCGTCATCGGCGACGGTGGGTTCTTCGTTAACTTTGCTGCCAGGGTGATAAAGACCTATAAACCGGGCCACTGGATGGATCCTGGACCTATGGGATGTTTGGGAGTAGGCCCTGGATTTGCTATCGCAGCAAAGCTGGCGCATCCAGATAGCCGGGTGGTGCTTCTCAGCGGTGACGGGGCTTTTGGCTTCAATGGGATGGAGCTTGAAACGATGAGCCGCTACGGCATTAACGTGGTGACCATTTTAGGCAATGATGGCGCCTGGGGTATGGAAAAGCACATACCGGTGTGGAAAGATCATGCAATCGCTGCCGAGCTTTGCCAGAGCACACGCTACGATATCATAGCACAGGGCATGTGCTGTCACGGAGAGCTTGTTGAGACACCGGAACAAATTCGGCCGGCTCTGGAACGTGCCTTCGATGCGGGCAAGCCGGCTCTGGTCAACGTTCTACTGACTGGTGACACATCGGTTTACCGGGCCACAGGCAGCGGGTTATATGAGCGGATGGAGGATTCCGGGTTCTCGCGTGATTGAGCGCCAAACAATTGGGAATGCGAAAGGTGCTAACGTGGATGTGTACGTCGCTGGAGTAGATATAGGCTCCACTATGACCAAAGTAGTTGTGCACAGTGGCACAATTCTCGCTGCCGTGATAGGTCCGACCGGGCCGGAGCATCGAAGAACAGCCTACAAAGTAATACTTGAGGCATTGGAAAAAGCAAAGATATCACTTGAAGACTTAACCTATGTGGTTGCCACTGGCTATGGCAGGTTGAATGTACCGTTTGCCGATAAACAAATGACGGAAATTACCTGCCATGCAAGAGGAGTAAGCTCGATATTTCCAAATGTGAGGACAGCTATAGACATCGGCGGTCAGGATTCCAAGGGCATAAAAATAGACAAAGGAAAAGTGATTAACTTTGTTATGAATGATAAGTGCGCCGCCGGAACTGGAAGGTTCCTGGAGGTGATTGCAGAGGCGCTCGGTGTCAGGGTGGAGGAAATGGGTCAGCTGTCCTTGAAAGCAAAGAGCGTGCCGAAGATCAGCAACACCTGTACGGTCTTTGCCGAGCAGGAAGTAATATCTTGGCTGGCAATGGAGACAAAAGTGGAGGATATACTGGCAGGAATTCATGACGCAATTGCCACCAGGGTACACGGAATGGCGCAAAGAGTGAAGATAGAGAAAGAGGTAGTTGTCACGGGAGGGTGTGCCAAGAATGTGGGGCTGGTCAAGGCTTTGGAAGGCAAAATAGGATATTCGGTCCTGGTACCTCCCGAACCTCTGCTTACGGGTGCCATTGGAGCTGCTTTAATCGGTGAAGATATAGCAAGGCAGGCAATTGATAAAGGAACCCCTGTTCGCAGAGCAGAGCGCCGCTTGTCAGAGGTCACGTTCTTTGATGAAGCTGCAAGTCGAGGGAACCGGTCTTGACGATGGTAAAAGCAAAACGACGCGTTAACAAGGCACCTTGGGCTTTAGGAATTGATATCGGGTCAGCTTATTCTAAAGCAGTAATAGTAAGAAAGGGTAATGACGAAATATTCTATCACGTAGTTGCCTCACGCGGCGATTTCAGAGCAGCTACAAAAAAAGTAACAGAGGAGGTCTTGAAAAAAGCTGGGATCAACTTTGCAGACATCGCTTCTATCGTGGCAACCGGGGTTGGTGCTGCAAGTGTTAGCTTTTCAAGCACTCAAGTATCCGAGATATCCTGTGTGGGAAGGGGAGCTAAATACCTTTTCCCCTCTGCGGGAACAGTGATTGATATTGGCGACCAGGCCAGCAGGGTTATTAAAGTAGACAGAGAAGGCAGGCCAATCAGCTTTGTGGTAAGTGAGAAGTGCGCGGCAGGAAGCGGCCGATTCTTGCAGCTTATTGCACGGGTATTGCAGGTAGATGTGAGTGAAATCGGAGAGCTTTCACTCAAAGCAGGACAACCTGTCACTTTTAGCACAAACTGTGCTGTTTTCGCGGAATCAGAGACGATATCACGAATTGCTGAGGGTGCAAAAAAGGAGGACATTTTGGCAGGTATCCACAGGGCACTCGCTGCCAAGATTGTTGCCATGGTGGAGAGAGTTGGCCTCGAGAAAGACCTTGTTATAGCGGGAGGAGGGGCAAAAGATATCGGGTTAGTAAGAAGCATAAAGGAAGCAATACATGTTGACCCCCTCGTACCGCCAGAGCCACAGATTGTTGGTTCGCTCGGCGCATGGTTGATAGCTAGCGCAACTAATCAGCCTGAAGTATACAGGACTGAAACTACAAAAGGTGATTTTGCTCGTCGAATGAATTCGCAGGAAACGGCTTCTGATTTTGATTGATACAGGTGGGAAGAATGAACTTACCGCTTGAAGGGGTAAGGGTTCTGGACATGACAATATGGCAGCAAGGGCCAGTCGCCACGCAAATGCTGGCAGATATGGGCGCTGAAGTCATTAAGATAGAAGAGCGAACGGGAGGCGACCCCGGCCGGGGTCTGGTGTGGCATAGCGATCGAACTGTACTCAATACATATTTTGAGTGTCATAACCGTAATAAAAAGGGTATCACAATTGACCTGACTAAAGATAAGGGCAAAGAAGTTATCTACAGGTTGGTTGAGGAATCGGATGTCTTCGTGCAGAACTTCCGCCCGGGCGTTATGGAGAGACTTAAACTTGATTATAAGACCATTTCACAAATTAACCCCAGAATCATATATGCCTCCGGCACCGGATGGGGCAGCAAGGGTCCGGATGCCAGAAAACCTGCGTTCGATGTTCTGGCTCAGGGAAGAGGAGGCATGTTGAGCGTTAGCGGTGAGCCTGATGAGCCTCCTCCCTTGATTCAGGTAAATGGCGCTGCTGATTGGGTCGGGGCATCGCTGCTGGCCTATGGAATTATGGTAGCGCTATTCAACAGGGAGCGACACGGGATGGGACAGGAGGTGGAGGTCTCTCTCCTGGGGAGCCAGGCTTTCCTGGGACAGCTCGGTTTTCAAAGATACCTGCTCTCCGGCAAGGCGCCGCGGAGGGTATCAAGGAAAGCGGTGGGGAATCCATTCTGGAATACCTATAAGGCTGGTGATGGCAAGTGGCTTATTATTGCTGCCTTGCAGTCGCAGCGGTTCTGGCCCTCCCTCTGCAAAGCTTTGGGTATCGGTGAGCTGGAAAATGACTCCAAGTTCAACTCTATCGAATCCAGGAGGGAGAATTCCGTAGAATTGGTTGGAATCCTGGACAGGATCTTCGCCACCAGGCCGAGAGTTGAGTGGATAGATCGGCTTGAGGAAGTGGACGTGCCTTGCTCACCTGTAAATGACTATGCAGACCTTGCCAGCGACACCCAGATGACGGCAAACGGTTACATCGTGGATTTTGACCATCCGACGGCAGGCCCTGTTAAGTTGGTAGGGATTCCGGTCAGGCTCAGTAAAACGCCGGGCAAATTGAGAATCGGGGCCCCGGAGTTCGGCCAGCATACTGAAGAGGTTCTATTGGAGGTTGGTGGATACAGTTGGGAGGAAATCGCCGAGCTGAAATCTCAAGAAGTAATCTAGTCTTATAAACCATAATGAAATAGATTACCTTGTGGAGGAAGAGGATGCAGTTCAATATGCGAAAGATGCTGCCAAAGAAAGTGGACATGCTTGAGTTGTTATGCCGCGATGGATTACAGCACTCTGACAGATTCATCCCCACAGAAACGAAACTATGGTTTATTGACCAGTTCGTAAAAGCGGGATTTAAAAACGTTGAGGTGACCAATTTTGCTTCTCCAAGGATTATGCCACAACACAAAGATTGCGAAGAGCTTCTAAGAAGAGTCTGGCAGCTTGAATCTGTGAAGCAGGGTAAGGTACATCTAAAATGCTACGGTATGAACAAGAAAGCTTTTGAGAGGGCGGCGGAAGCAGCCCATAAAGGATTCCCGCCTCATAGTGTTGCTTTCACTATTTCTGCGGAAGACCTCCATTGCATGAGGAACTCAGGTAGGACCAGGGAGGAATATTTTGAGGAGATTCCGGAGCTTGTAAGGATCTCTAAAGAGAATGGTTTTGAGATTGACATGGCCATTTCTTGCGTATACGGTTCTCCGTGTGCCGGGCCGGTGCCCATAGAGAACACGATTGAGCTCATAGAGCGGGGGTTAGATTTAGGAATAAGAGAATTCACCCCCTGCGATACTACCGGTGAATGTAATCCTTTGACAGCGTTTGAGTATATGTCTACCCTGGTCGATAGATTTGGTAAGTATGACAAGGAGATGACCTTCAGGGTTGCCCATTTTCACGAAAGCAGGGGGATGTCACTGGCTAATTACGTAGCCTCACTCCTGGGCGGGGCCAGAATTGTAGAGACCTCTTTAGGACAATTAGGGGGTCAGCCGGCATTCATAGTGGACGGTGTTCCGGGTATAGGAACCGGTAGTCTTTATACGAATTCCGATATTGTGGGAAACGGCTCAACAGAAGATGTACTTGTCATGCTCGATGAGATGGGCATTGAAACAGGTATTGACATCGATAGAGTCCTTCAGTTGGGAAGGGTATTGGAATGGGTGTTTGAGAAAACTCTCAGACCTAATTGTACAAAGTCGGGTAGGCCGATTAAGCAACCGGTGAAGTGGTGCATACCTGCTGACAGTCTGGAGTTTGTACCTCCTTACAAGGAAAGCTATTGGGCGTCGCCCGGGAAATACGAGCCAGCCTCTCCCGATTTCATTGAAAAAGAATTCAAGGGTCGCAAGCTCAGAACGGGTCCCTGGAAGGCAGGAGCAAAAGAATACGCTAAGTCCTCGAGATAGTTGCATTCGAAGATGTCTCAGGAGTGAGAATTGGCCTATAAAACTGTAATTTACGAAAAAGAGGGTGGGGTGGCGGTGATGACCCTGAACCGGCCCGAGGTCAAGAACGCCTTTGACGACGTCATGCAGGCGGAGATGGACGATGTGCTCACCAGGGTAGCTAAGGACATAGACGCCAGGGCTCTTATCATAACCGGAGCGGGCAAGGCGTTCTGCACCGGCGCGGATATCAACTATCTGATGTCGCTGGGTGAAACGCATAAGCTCCATCAGACAACCATGGAGGAGCTGATGCGTGGGGATGGCAACATACTGACTACAGTAGTCAAGATAAGGAACCTGCCCAAGCCGGTAATAGCTGCGGTGAACGGCACGGCGGCAGGCGGAGGCCTGGCCCTAAGTCTGGCCTGCGATATCAGGATAGCCTCGGAGGCAGCCCGCTTCAACATGATATTCACCAAGAGGGGTGTGATACCCGAGTCGGGCTCGACCATGACGCTGCCCCGACTGATAGGGACTGCTCGAGCCCTGGAGCTGGTGTTTATGGCAGATACTATTGATGCCAAAGAGGCGGACAGGATTGGTCTGGTGAACAGGGTAGTGCCTGCCGACCGGCTGATGGCGGCGGCGAAGGAGATGGCGGCTAAGATATCGCAGAACTCACCCATAGCGCTTGGTTTTGCCAAGGCAGCCATCTACAAAGGCTACAACGAGACTGACATAGCTGCGCAGATGGACTATGAGGCTTACGTTGAGAGCGTCCTGTTCAATACCGAGGACTTCCAGGAGGGCATCAAGTCGTTCATGGAGGGAAGGCCAGCCAAGTTCAAGGGCAAGTAACTTACGACGAGAGGCAATCCTATCTGGCATACGATCGCCAAACGATTGGGGGATGTGTATATACTGAAAACATTTATTAATCGATCTAGCGATGATTGAAAAGGAGGATAGAAATGGCGAAAAGGCAGAAGTTCCACACCAGACTTTGTGATGTGCTTGGCATCGAATACCCCGTAATCCAGGCAGGCATGGGCGGATTTGCGGACCCGCCGCTGGTTATCGGGGTTTCAGAAGCTGGCGGATTGGGCACCCTGGGTGCGGCCACCTACACCGCCGATGGCCTCATTGAGGCCATAAAAGAGATAAGAAAGGGCACCAAGAAGCCCTTTGCCATCGACATATTGCTTCCGGATTCCCTGGAGGATATGGCCGGTGTAGACAAAGAGAAGCTGAGAGAATATATCCCCGAAGAGTACAAAGCTTATGAGAAGGAATTAAGAAAGAAATTCGGAGTCCCCCTGGACTACCACACTCATAGGCAGGTGGATATGTGGACCATGGAGGGGACAAAGAAGATGCTGCAGGTCTGCCTGGACAACAGGGTGCCCGTAATTGCGGCAGGTTTGGGCAGGCTGGGCTGGGTTATGCCGGAGTGCAAGAAGCGAGGGATAAAGACGATCGGCATCGGTTCCAACGTTAAGATGGCATTGAAGCATGTTGAAGACAAAGTTGATGTGATAGTAGCCCAGGGATACGAGGCTGGAGGACACACCGGCAATATCGGCACTCTAGCGGTTGTGCCGCAGATAGTCGATGCTGTGAAACCAATCCCGGTAGCTGCGGCAGGCGGCGTTGCGGACGGCAGAGGGCTTGCCGCTGCCCTGTCCCTGGGAGCGGAGGGAGTTTGGTGCGGCTCTATGTTCCTGCTCACTCCTGAGGCTACCTTCACCGAAGGTCAGAAGGACAGGGTCATTGCTGCCACCGAGCGGGATGCCGTCATCACCAAGGGGCTCAGCGGCAAGACGATGCGACAGCTCAGGACAGAGATCACCAGAACCTGGGATCAGGGGCCGTTGCCTCCTCTAGGCTGGCCTTTGCACCTGATTCTGATGGAGGACATCATAGATTACTGCTATGATAGCAAGGACCAGAAGAAATACGATGAGATGCTGGTGACCCCGTGCAGCCAGGCGACCAGGTTGCTGAATAGACGAAGGACTACCAAGCAAGTCATTGACGATATGGTTAAGGAAGCAACTCAGATTATAGAGCGAGATATTCCGAAAAGGTTAATATTGACGTAACAACCCCGAAAATTGCAGTTCTCTGTTGTGGAAATCCGATAAGAGAATATAATTAGGAAGGCTGGCAGATACAGGTGCCTCGATAGGTAAGCTCATGTGTCTATTAAAGGAGAGCGAATCTGTATCGCCACGGTAGTCCGCAGTGGGAAGGAAGGAGTCTTAGATTTAGTTAGCATTGAGGAGGATACCGTGTACGATTACGAGTATAACGTAAGAGAGGCAAATGTATTGACACTGGTTATGCAAACCAGGGATGTAATAAGTCAACTATCTGAAAAACAGCTTGGCAGAGTGGCGCTCACTCCGGAGAAATTTCATACTCTACTTCTTTGCTTAAATTCCAGGGAACCTGTCACAGTTGCCGAGCTAAGCAGGATGCTGTTCCGAAAACCCCACACAGTCTCTGGTCTGCTTAGCCGTATGGAATCAGAAGGTTTGGTCAAAAGGGATAAACCGGAGTCTGAGAATCAAGGGCCTATGCGCGTGATTGTGACTGATAAAGGTGTAGCAGTGTTCAAACAAGGCATGCAGATTTTGATGGCTTCAATAAACAGGTTCATGGAGGGAGTTACCCAGGAGGAGCTTGAGCAATTGGAGAAGGGCCTGCGTTCATTAAGAAATTCAATGCTTCGTGAAATGAATATAGAGTTCCGCAAAATGAACCTGCCGCTTCGTTAGACAAGCCCCGTGGAGACGCTGTCGTGGGTACTCGGAGTTCCGCCTTTGCCAGAGATTATGACGCGTATGAAAGAAGTTGCTGAGAAGATTTATCGCTTGGAAATCCCCATCCCAATCATGAACAGCGTCTTCGGGGTATACCTCATCAAAGAGTCAAACGGGATTCTAATAGAGCCCGGGCCGTCCATCGCCGTTCCTTATATTCAGGAAGGCATGAAGGCACTGGGGATGCGCGATTTAGCCTACATCATCCCCACCCATATGCACGTAGACCATGCCGGAAGTATAGGAACGCTAGCCCATCTTTTCCCAGGGGCGAAAGTGCTGGTTCACCCTCAAGGGGCAAAACACGCACTCGATCCTTCTCGCCTTATCGAGAGCACCAGAATAGTCTGGGGAGTTGATTTTGAGTCTGACTTAGGCCCTATAGTTCCCGTTTCCAAAGCCCAGATAAGAGTGCCGGAAAACAATGAGGTAGTCACGGTGAATGGCAGAGAGCTTCAAATCATATTCGCACCGGGGCATGCGCCGCACCAGATGGTCATCTTCGACCGGAGCGTGAAAGGCATTTTCTGTGGTGATGCACTCGGGTTGCTGGCGCAAAGCGCGAATCCATTTCCGCTGCCTAACACTGCGCCTCCGGGCTTTGACCAGGACATCTACCTCCAGACTATGCAGAAGCTGAGAAACTTGAAGCCTCGTATACTCTTCTATTCACATGGGGGTGTGGTGGAAGAGCCGGACGGGCTGATTTCTATGGCAGCGGAAAACACTCTCACCTTTGGCAAAATGGTTCTCCAGGCTTTAAAAGAAGGGAAAGCTCTCGAAGAAATTATTCAAATAATGAGGGACTATATTCTAGGGAATTTCGGAGTCCGAGTACTTGAGTCGGATTTATCTATGTTTGTGAGCGGATACGTCTTCTATTTCAAGAAGAAGGGCATGGTATGAATTGAAGAGGGGGATTGTAAAAACTGGAAGGAGGCAAATGAAGGCGAAGCAGACTGCAAGAAAATCTCAATCACAGCTTCAGGAATTGAGACAGGCGCTGACAAAGATAGAGAAGCTAAACGTAGACGAAGCCGCAAAGGAAATAGCTAGGGAGCCGGCCCTAAGAGGAAGAATTTTTGAAGCTGCAGCAATATTGAGAGAACTCTCTCGATAATCGGACAACCATGCGGGCAATCAGGTACAGAGTGTTCACTGTCGGTATATTAGACTTTATTTTTCTACTAATCTCTTATTTGTAGCTTCACGTCCTGTTCTTCAAGGTTACTGCAGCCTCAGGGCAGATAGCAACGCAGGCCCCGCAGCCCATGCAGTCGTCGACCTTTACTTTGGCGATTCCATCGTCTAAATAGGTAGCCAGACAGAAGTGTTGAGTGCAGCGCCCGCATCCTGTGCATTTGGCCGCATCAATGGAGGCGAATATCTTGCCGGCCTGGAAATCGATCTTATTGACCGGCATCACATATTCCAACCCCGAACCTATGAAGTCTTCTACTGAGCGATAACCCTGCTGCTCCATGTAATTGGTCAGAAATCTAACACTTCTCCTCAACAGGCTCCTGCCTTCAAACATGATACCGGTGGCAGTTTGGGTTACTCTGGCTCCCAGCATCATAGCCTCGACCATATGCTCGGGCGTTACCAGCCCTCCGCAGGCCACAAGTTCAATTCCCGGCACGAACTTTGCAATGGCTGTAACCTGCTTGTAGCTTATCATCCTGAGCCAGTTCCCGCTTCCGGCAACAAAGGGGTTGCCATTCATAAACGGCCATTTAGGTTTGCCGCCGTGATAGATATCAGGAGGGGCGATAGTTGTGGCGGCATGGCAGCAATTCATAAATTTAGCGCCGGCATCTTTAATTCGTCTTGCCAGCTCCACGATTCGGGGGAAACCGGTCTCAGCACTGACTTTGACGCCAACAGGGATGCCGACTGCGCGGACTACCTCCCTGGTTATCCTCTCTACCAGTTCTGGCCTATCCCCTATGAGTGACCCGCCGATGTATAGGGGGAACTCTTCTCCGGAATAGCTGTCCTCGGCTCCCTCGAGAGCCGCTGCTGCCCCGCAACCAACATTTATTTCTACTAGGTCAACACCGGCTGTTTCACAGGCCTTTGCTGTGGAAACATATGTCTCAGGGAATGCTCCCAACCCAACTACGTTAGCTATAAGGGGTACGTCTCGAGGCTTCTCTTGCTTCAATATCTCTATTATGCTTGCCGTCTGCCATAGGAACTGCTTTGACGAGCCCTTGGGTGAAAAGGCAAGCGAAGTTGCCAGTAACCAACCCTCCAGTCCAAAGCCGGGGGTCTCTATCCTCATATGCCTGCCGCCGGGCAGCCCGCGAGTATAATTAAAAGGCTTAGCTTTCTTCAAAAGCTCAGCCAGAAGTTCATCAGGAATATGGGTTGTCCCGGGTAAGCAGATGAAACCGGCTCCGGCCTGGACATGCTTTAACAACACATCCGCGTGCATTTCCGGGGTCAGCCGTCTCAAATCAATGAAGGGCTGCCCTACCGAACCGACACCAACTGGGGCCCGCATTTTTGCACCGACAAGTGTGGTTTCCAGTCCTGTTAGCTCGTCTTTAGCCATTACTCTTTCCCCTATATGCTGGAATAGCTTTTACAACTTGCATTATACTGGAGAAACTGCGTGTTTAACAAGGAAAAGC
>JAJYLC010000037.1 GCA_021787935.1 Chloroflexota bacterium
TCCGATCTCGTAAGACCTTCTTCTTATTCCACAGCGAGGCGCCAAAACTGCAGAAGCCATGTCTGTCCGGCGGAGAAATTTCAACAAATACCACGTCCGGTGACTGGGCTTCCGGAGGTAACATATCGATTTCCTGCCAGATATTCAGACCGGGTACCGGGATTTCGCATCTTTTATCTTCAAACATCTGTTCAGTAAGAGGCATAGGCTGGCCGGCATAAATGATAAAGGAATCCTCCCAGCCGCGATCATACCAGCCAAAGTCATAGCTGGGGGTAGGGTCGAAAACGTGCACATTCTTGAGTTCTTCTTTCCTTACAGCAAGGGCTGAACCCAGGGCGTACGGTGCCCTGCCCATGGGGAGAACAACCCAGTCGCCCGATTTGACCATGCTCGCCGCTTTCTCCGCTGAGATGAATTTGTTTTTATATTCATCTTCCCATGTCATGACTTAAATATTCCTCCTTCTTTAATCCCGCACGATTCTGAAAATCCAGCCTGGAGATAACGGAGATATTAAAGAAGCATTATGACTTTGAGTAGATTAGGGCGCAAGTTTAATGCCCGCAGGTTATTCTGACTCATAAGCCATCAGTTGCCCGTATCTTAATCTGGTTGTAGTGCCCTGTCAACCAGCATCATTTAGTTTCGTAAAAAGGTTCAAGAAAAAGGGAGGATATTGCCTGGGTTTGCAAACAGTGTTACAATCCTGCTACTATTAAGATATCGGTTGCGCAGCGAATGTGAGCTGCGCCGCCTTGCTTCTTTGACGAGTGCCCGAGTTTGGGCCTCTTTCTCTCAATAATAATTCTACCTAAAGCTATTTGTCAGGTAATCGAATTTAAGGCAAAATATCCTCATTACTTGGGAGAGGAGGGTGAAGATGGCTCAACCGAAGCCAGTATATGAACGGCCTGAAGATATGCCTGTGGATTCCCCCGGCAGAAGATTTGCCGAAGTTGAGGTGGGCGAGAGACTTGGGCCCGTGGAATACAGAATCAAACCATCTACCCATCAGAAACACTGCGACCTGCTAAGTATTCATCTTCCCTGGTTTGAAATATTCTGGAATCTGTTCCCCTGGGAAATGGACTGTGGGGCCCGGGTAGTCTCCCGATATCGAGGCCGTCAAAACCAGGATCTCGAGGGATTCCATGAATACGAATTTTTCAAGCCAGCTAAGGTAGGGCAGCCAGTGTTCGGAGAGGTAGTCACCGTAGACAAATATGAGAAACGAGGCAGGTACTGCGTAGTCGGGGCTGCCGAACTGAAAGATGAGAATGGTGAGATGCTTTGCCGGTCCACTCACGAGGGAATAACTCTGGCGGAACACAAAGGCGAGCTAGAACGCGGACTGGGAGAGAAAGATGAGGAGACGTGGCAAGATTTAGGCGATTTGGTAAAAGCATCCCCAGACCTGCCCGTGGGCTTCGTGTTGTTGACTATCACTAAAGGACCATGTCCCATGAGGGTTAGCGGCTTTGCTAAAGGTGGATGGTCCAGAGAAAAATGGAAGGACAATATACATGAGGATGCCTATGCCAAGGGTCTCGGATACCGTGGCGGACTGGTCGAAGGCCCTATCGCCTGGGAATTTGCTTTGATGGAGAGCCTGGTCAACTTCTTCGGACCGGAAAGCTTTTTTACTACCGGCAAAGCCCGCAACAAGACCTGCGGCCCGGTATATGTCGGCGATGTCCTGGTAGGCAAGGCCAGGATCAAGGAAAAGTCGCCTGAGGATGGTGGAGTTCGTATAGTGCTGGATACCAGGGTGGAGAAGTTAGACGGAAGCCTAGTCAGAATAGGCACAGCCAGTGCTTTAGTTAAGTAAAGCTGCATCACATTTATATACCTGTCCAGCCTTCGAAGGGCAGTGAATAAACACTCAAACTCTGGTGAAGGAGAAATATAGCTAAGACAGCTTTAGGTGGCGTCAAGGTTGTAGAGCTATGTGATATGGTCGCTGGACCGTATTGTACCAAGCTCTTGGCTGACCTGGGCGCCGAGGTTATCAAAGTTGAGCAGCCTGGCATAGGCGATGAGGCAAGAAGGCGGGGCCCTTTCCTCGACGATGTTCCCCACAGCGAGCGGAGCGGCCTTTTCTTTTATCTAAACACCAATAAACTGGGGGTCACCCTGAATCTAGGGTGTGCTAAGGGCTTAGAAATTTTTAAGGAGATTATAAAAGAGACCGACATTTTAGTGGAAGATAGAGGGCCTGGAGCACTTGACAGCAAAGGCTTGGGCTATGGGATTCTGAGTGAGCTCAACCCGAGGCTGGTCATGACATCGATAACCCCGTTTGGGCAGAGTGGTCCATACACGGATTACAAAGCCTATCCATTGAATTCTTTTCATAGCTGCGGGGAGGGTTTCGTAACCCCGGCACAGAACCCGTTCCCGGAACGTCCGCCCCTGAAACAGGGCAAATATCTGGGAGAATATGAGGTCGGAATTCATGCCGCCTTGGCTACACTGGGAGCTCTGTTTTATCAAAGGGCAACCGGCATTGGGCAAAATGTTGACATATCCAAGCAGGAAGCTCTGATAGCTATGAGCACTGCAGAACTGTCCTTCTATCCAAACCTGGGTGTGGTTCCCACAAGGGGAACCAGGGGCTATACGGTCGGCGGCATCATGCCCTGCAAGGATGGCTTTGTTGAGATATGCCTATACTCAGAGCAAGACTGGAGGGGCTTGGTAAAGCTGATGGGTGAGCCTGAATGGGCAGAAGAGGAAGAATATAAAGATACTTCTTCGCGGGCGGAGCACAGTACTGAAGTACAACAGTTATTAACAGACTGGCTGATGCAACATACCATGGAGGAAATATACCAGCAGGGACAAAAATTGCGGGTGCCCATCGGCGCCTATTATACGCCGAAGGACCTGCTCAATTCGGCGCATCTGAAATCCAGGGGTCTTTTTGCTGAGATTGAACACAGCGAGCTGGGCAGGATAACCTGCCCCACTGCTCCGTACAAATTCTCAAAGACGCCATGGCGGAAAGAGCGGGGTGCGCCGTTACTCGGCGAACATAATGAGACAATCTATCATGCATGCCTGGGTTACTCCAAAGAGGACTTGGCTACGATGAGAGGGCTAGGTATTATCTAGGGAAGGTTAAACTACATGCAGGCACTATCCGGTGTGAATGTCCTTGAGTTCGGGGGAATGTTGGCTGGCGCAATCACCACCAAACACCTGGCGCTCATGGGAGCACGCGTCATTAAAGTAGAGAGCTCTAAGAGGATGGACATTACTAGAGTGCAGCACCCTGGAGCTCACTCAGCCCTAATAGAAGCAGCGCCGACAGATACGTTCATGACTAATGAGACGAATCTAAATAAACTGGATGTAACACTTAATCTAAGGGATCCAAAGGGAATCGGGCTCGCGAAACGTCTGGTCGAAATAAGCGATGTGCTCGTAGAAAATTTCAGGCCAGGTGTAATGGACAGGATAGGATTGGGCTACTCAACCTTGAAGAAAATTAAGCCCGATCTCATTATGCTCTCTATCTCGATGGCGGGAGGTACCGGACCTGAGGCACACTATACCGGCTATGCACCGATATTCTCGGCACTGGGAGGGGTTGGTCACCTTACCGGTTATCCCGATGGACCAGCGACAGAGATAAGGTTCCCGGTAGATGTGATGGTAGGAACCACAGCCGCCTTCGCTATACTCGCCGCCCTTATACACCGAAATCAGACTGGAGAAGGACAATATATAGACTTGTCGGCCCGGGAGGCTGCAAGCTGTCTAATTGGTGAGTCCATCATGGACTATACAATGAATGGGCGCAGCCGATCCCGTGATGCTAATTGCGATGAGATTATGGCACCTCACAATTGCTATCCGTGCAAGGGAGAAGATAAGTGGATTTCTATTGCCGTTAAGACTGAGGAGGAGTGGGCTAGTCTATGTCAAGCTATGGGCAATCCCTCCTGGGCCAGTGAAGAGCGTTTCGCGGATTCTTTCAACAGGTTAAAAAACCGGGAGATACTGGATAATTTTATATCTAAATGGACAGCACAATACACACATTATGACCTTATGCACCTGTTGCAGAAAGCTGGTGTGGCAGCGGTTCCTTCATTTAATGCGGAGGAGTTGTGCAGCGATTCACACCTTAATCAAAGAGGACTCCTTGTTGTGGTTGACCACCAGACACTGGGAGCGCAAACGGTATTCAGCCCGCCTGCTAAATTTTCTCTAACACCAGCTAAAATTTCAACCGCAGGACCAACGCTGGGCCAGCATAATCGATACGTCTTCGGGGAGTTGCTAAATCTCCCTCCTGAAGAAATAACCAGTTTAATAGAGTCCGAGGTTATCTGCTGAGCGGCATTTACCTTGGATTCCTACCTAATACAAAATCTAAAAAATAATAAATATACTAACATTCTTAAATAATAGCGCATATTAGGAGGTTCGGATGAGCGGAGGATACATAGGCAAACTACTACGGGCCGACTTGACGACGGGGACAATTACCACAGAATATCTGCCCCCGGAGAATGTCTTGCGGCAATACATTGGCGGAGTGGGTCTGGCTGCCAAGATTCTATACGATGAAGTGCCGTTAGGCACGAAGCCACTTGACCCTGCTAATAGGCTGATTTTCCTCAGCGGACCGCTGGGTGGGACACCAGCTCCGACGTCAAACGATTGTGCTGTCTGCTGCCTCAGCCATGAAACAGGCTATACCATGGGTGTAGCCCATTTCCACGGATTCTTTGGCTCCACATTGAAATTCGCCGGTTTCGACGGCGTTATCATTCAGGGCGCAGCATCAAAGCCAGTATATCTTTGGATCCAGGATGGTAAGGCTGAGATTAGAGATGCTTCGGGACTATGGGGCAAAGATACTCACGAAACCCTTGGAATGATTCGAGAAGAGATAGGCCAGCCTGAAGCGGCAGTAGCTTGTATTGGCCCGGCAGGCGAAGCCCTGATGAATGGTGCATCAGTTTGCACTGACTACCATCATATGGCAGCCAAGGGAGGGGCCGGGGCTGTGATGGGTTCCAAGAAATTGAAGGCTGTGGCGGCGTGGGGCACCGGTGGAGTGAGTGTGGCTGATCCGGATAGGTTCATCGAAATCATGTTGGAGTGGCGCCGCAAGATGTTCACCGGAGATACCAATGCACAGATGCTGCTCAACGGCGGCATTGCCACCAGAGGCTATGAGACGATGGGAAACACCTCCATTACGTCGTTCAAAAATCTGCTGGACCCGGACGGGGGCACTGCCATGGCCTACGCTATTTCTGAATTCAACAAGAAATGTGTACTGCGGCCGCAGGGTTCGTTCAGTTGTCCTGTCGCCTGCGCCTATCGACTGGAGATTGCCGAGGGATCGCACAAAGGCTTTGTAGCTACACCTGGGGGAGGTGGAGAGAGCATAGAAGGCTCCGCCCTTGTTATGGGGATTACTGATCCCGGTACCTGTTACTACCTCACCGAGCAGTTTGACCGTATGGGCTGGGATTCGGCCACACCGGGGCTGGCCATTTCGCTGCTTTTTGAATTATACGAACGTGGACTTATTTCCCAAAAGGATACCGACGGGTTGGAACTCAAATGGGGCAACGCGGAAGTGATACCAGTACTCGTTGATAAAATGCTTAAGCGTGAAGGGATCGGCAAGGTGTTGGCTGAAGGGCCCAAGGCCACAGCGGAGCACTTTGGCGGGGAAGCGTTAAAAGCCGCGGTTCATATTAAAGGCTCGGGCCCTAATATTCACGACTGGAGGCCGATTTTTGAAACCCTTTTCTCCTATATGGTCTCTCCCGCCGGGCCTTGCCACCAGGGTATTGGCACCTATGACCCAGATCTGGGCCCGGAATATTCCTTTCCCCAACTGGGCTCGATGTTTACGCCGGAGGGCAGAGCACTGGGAACACGGGTCAGAATGATCAAGAAATTGTATGATGATAGTTTGGGGGTGTGCTGGTTCTCTACTATGGGTGTGGATGGAATCGCTGACATCACTTGTCGAGCGCTGGTGGCAGCCACAGGATGGAAGGATTTCTCCATCGAGGAAGCCCATCAGGTTGGAGAGCGCATAATTAACCTGATGCAGGCCTTTAGCGTAAGATTTGGGCACACCCCTGCCCACGACCTGGATATCGGCGGCAGATGGCTTGATCCGCCGGAGAGCGGCGTGGCCAAAGGCCTGAGCATAGCCCCTCATCTAAAGAGACTGGTTCGCGATTACTATGAAGTGATGGGCTGGGAACCGGATACCGGCAAGCCTCTTCGAGAGACTTTGATCAGGATCGGCCTGGAAAAAGTCGCTGATGATATTGCAAAGGTCGAAGTACCCGTCAAATTACAGGATGTCCCTTTCCAAGCCCCAGCGATACCCGAACAAACGTAAGAGGTGAAGATATGGTGTACACGCTCGATATTGACTATATGAAGTGCACAGGTTGCCAATCATGCTCGGTGGCCTGCTCCTTGAAAAGAGAAAAAATCAGCAATCCCCTGCTGGGCAGGATACAAGTGGCGAGATGGGAGATAGAGGGACTTCATGTCCCGATAGTCTGCCGTCAATGTGAAGATGCCCCCTGTGCTCAGGTATGTCCTGTGAACGCTTTAGTTCGAGATTCCGACTCGCAAGTCATTGAGATCGACAGTAACCGATGTATTGGATGCCGTATGTGCGTGATTGCCTGCCCTTTCGGAGCTATGATAGTGAACCCACACAGCCTCAAGGTGATGAAATGTGATCATTGCCAAGGCGATCCATTGTGTATACACGTATGCCAGAACCAGGCGATTAAGTACGTTCCATTGACCAAATCGCTGTATGCCAAGCGTATGGCTGGTTCCAGAAAAATACTGGACTCGATAGCAGGAACGGCCTGAGAGGGAAAAGTAAAGACCTGATGCACTGAAGTTCAGCACTGGTCAGGCCTTTATGATGTTCAGTGGGAAGGAATGACCTCGTGCTATCCACATTCATCTTACAGCCCAGTTCCAGCGACAAGCGTAGAGCCTATAGCCGGGCGATGATTGCGCCCAAAACGCCACCATTTCCTTCGCTGGACGACTTCAAAGCCCAATTGAAGATTATCAGGAACGCTGCTGTTGCAAACCTTGATTCGCTGGTAATGCGATTAAGCGAAACCCTATCCGGATTACCAAATGTTGAACTGGTTATGGCCAACGATGAACAGCAGGCGCTAAAAGCTATCAGTCAGGCCTGTGGCCCCACTAAGACTATAGCTATCAACCAGTCCTCTGTCATAAAGCACGAGCTTTCTTCAGGACTGAGGCAGAATGGTTTCCGGGTCATCGATTCATATTCAGGAGAGTTTTCACATTTCGAAGACCGCTTTGTTAATTACAGCCAGTTACCTGAAATGCCAGAGAGCCAGTTACTGCCAAATTTCAGTGCTTCCAACCTTGCTCATCTCCGCTCCAGCAGTATTGAGTGCAACGGTGTTAAAGACTTCGTAGGGCTTCTCGGGGTAAACGCCATCTCCTCGCGAGAGGGGACAGTTTTTTTTATGGAGCACTTTTGTAATATCTCCAAGGTCTTTCAGCAAGCACGCAAGCTAATACTGTTGATAACCCCGGAGAAGATTGTGCCCGGTAACGAGGAGGCGCGTCTCCAAACGCTAGCTATGGGAATATTCGGCTGGGAAGTCAGGCTGCTGGGCCTGGGCAATAAGGGTGGTGATAACCAGTTGCAGGATATCCCCTTCACCGCATCCTCAAATGCAGATCCCAATGTACTGGTTATAGTAATGGACAATGGGCGAAGACGGCTAAAAGATGGGCCATATAGAGATCTACTGCTCTGCATCGGGTGCCGGGCCTGCATGCGCAGTTGTCCCACGCAACAGTTTTTCGGCGTCAATAGTGGACTAAATCCCAAGGAATACCTCTACTATTTCATTCAAGGCCGGAGCAGTTCCCTGGACTTCTGCCTCAATTGTGGCATGTGCCATGTGGAGTGCCCTCTTGATATCGATGTTTCAGGCATGATAATCAAAGCCCGCTCACAATGCCCTCAGAAAAGGTCGCTGGCCAGCACATTGCTGGTCAATTTCGAGCTTCTTTCAAAGTGGGGGAGTACAATGCCCGGCGCGGCTAATGCTCTGCTGGGGAACCGCGTACCAAGGGGGTTTGCTGATAGAGTTCTGGGGATTAGCAAGGATGCCCCGGCGCCCAAATTCCGCAAGGATACCCTTGAGCGCTGGCTAAGGAGAAAGCGAAGCAGGTGATGGGGAGTGCAGGATGAAGCAGGGGATCGTTTTCTATTTCTCGGGCTGTGCGGCCAGGTACAGCGATACAGATGTGGGCCAATCGACTGTACTGGTGCTTGAAAGAAATGGCTTTACGGTAGAACATCCTGAGCAAAGGTGCTGCGGCATGCCACTACTCAGGCAGGGCAACTTTAAAGCTATGCTCAAGCGTGCTCGCTTCAACGTAGCTTCCCTCGCCAAAACGGAGAGTGACATAGTCAGCACCTGTACAACTTGCACCTTGGCATTGAAACACTACTATCCTCAGTTGCTGGGCACGGCTGAGGCCGAGAAAGTGGCCAATCGTACATATGACATAGCTGAATACCTGAACATGCTACGAATGGGAGGCCATCTTGACACCGACTTCGCTAGTATCTCCACTTCGCTGCTTTATCATGCTCCTTGCCATCTTAAGGCATTGAGTCGAGAGCTGGTAGGTCACAGAATCAAACTGCTTGAGGAAATACCAGGAGTTTCTATTATGCAGTTACAGAGCGGTTGCTGTGGGTTCGCAGGTAGTTTTGGCGCTTTGAGACGTAATAGACTCTTTTCGATGCAGATAGGCGCTGGTCTATTCGAAAAAATCAAGCAAGCGGCAAATTGTCAGGTAGTTACTGATTGCCCTGGATGCAAACTGCAAATTTCACATTGCGCCAAGGTTCCTGTCATCCATCCCGTACAGGTGTTAAGACGGGCATATCGAATTTAATCTGGAGCAGGGAGGCAAAAATATGGGACCACTGGAAGGAAAGACTGTTTTGGACTTGTCGAGGTATGGCCCGGGTAGGTACTGTTCTATGATATTGGCTGATTTTGGGGCTGAGGTGATCACCGTGGAGACGCCCAGATTCGCCTCGGAGCTGCCGAGCTTGGTAACTGACGATGTGGGTGCCAGATACCTGGGGCAGAACCGTAATAAAAAAAGCATCGCCCTGAACCTAAAAAATGAAGAGGGGAAGAAAATCTTCTATCGCCTGGCAGAGAAGGCCGATGTTATTCTGGAAACCTTTAGACCCGGTGTGGTCAAGCGACTGGGAGTTGACTATGAAACTGTAAAAAAGTATAACCCCAGGGTAGTTTATTGTTCCATCTCGGGTTACGGACAGGACGGCCCTTATTCCCAGAGGCCAGGGCATGATCTCAACTATGTCGGACTGGCTGGTGTTCTTCATATGATTGGCCAGAAAGAGGGCCCGCCAACGTACCTCCCCGTTCAAATGGCTGATCTGGCCGGGGGGACCTCGCAGGCAACGATTGCCATCTTGGCTGCTCTCATTGCCCAGGATAAAACAGGGAAAGGGCAATACATCGATGTCTCCATGACCGATGGAGTAGTTTTTTACCAATGGACCCTCGCTATGATGTATCTAATCGATGGCATTCAATTGGAGCGTGCAGAATTGCCCACAGGTAGCGACCATGCCTGGATGAACATCTATAAAGCTAAAGACGGCAAATATTTCACTGTGGCGACCCTTGAGCCCTGGCTGTGGGCTAACCTATGCCGACTGGTAGGAAGACAGGATTTTGCAGACACGCAGTTCGGCCCGCCGGAGAGACAACGAGAGATGTATAGTGGACTCTCTGAGGTATTTGCCACCAAGGACAGAGATGAGTGGGTGAAGCTTCTGAATGAGGCTAATGTCTGTGTAGCTCCGGTATGCACATTCGCAGAGACCTTCTCTGATCCTCAAATAGTACATCGTAAACTGGTGGTTGAGATAGACCACCCCAAGCGGGGCAAAGTAAAAGTATTGAACACCCCCTATAAGCTCTCCGAAACCCCGGCGCAGGTCAGAACTAGGCCACCATTGTATGCCGAGCATACGGCAGAGATACTGGGTTCTATGCTTGGCTTAAGCGATAAGGAGCTTGAACGCTTGAGGAAGAAGCAAGTAATTGAGTAAAAGAATAATCTTTAGGTGTAAGGAGAGTGAAACATGACTGGCCTTGGATTGAACCAGGCGAAGACAGCCGTGTTGGCTATGGATTTTCAGCAGGGTATCATATCAACGATAGTCACAGCGCAGGAACGAAACGTGGTTCGTAAAGCACAGAAGGTCCTTAATGGCGCACGTCGGGCCGGCGTGACTGTAATCCACACTGGCCTGCACTTTCGTGAAGGTCACCCCGAGGTCAATTCATGTAACAGGTTGTTTAGCGGCATGAAACAACTGGGGCTCTTCCTTGCCGGGAGCGATGAAGCCATACTGGCTAAGGGACTTGGCCCTAAAAAAGGCGATATCGTAGTCAGCAGGCCCCGAGTTAATGCTTTCTACAATACTGACCTGGAGACCATCCTGCGTTCCAAAGGAGTGGACACTTTGGTTCTCATGGGTGTCACTACTAACTGGGTAGTAGAGGCCACCGCCCGCTATGCTGCGGATGCAGACTATCGGCTTATTCTATTGGAGGATTGCTGTGCGGGCATGTCGGCCGAGGCTCACGAGTTTTCAATTGCTAATATCCTGGGAATCATTGCGGAGGTTGTGACATCAGAGGAGTTCTTAGCCAATTTAAAATAAAAAGCACCGCTCCAGCTAAACGCAATTTTCCCCAAAGGCATGAGGTTATACATTCACTGAACCATGCCAGGACTCCTTCTGGGCTAAATACAGACGACATCATCCAGGGTATATAGCATGTGCATCTAGACGGATTTCACCTTATCCAGAAGCTCTTTCAGATTGCGCTTGGCGGATAGAATATTCGCCCACAAATCGCCAGTCTCCTTGAGCCGGTCCGGGAGAGTCAAAAGGGAGAAATCTGTGGGATAGACCTTTACCAGCTCTTCCCAACGCAAAGGAGTCGATATCGTAGCCTCGGGATCAGGGCGCGGCGAGTAAGCAGAGGCAAGAGTCTTCCCTCTTACGTTCTGACCATGATCGACGAAAACCTTTCCAGCGCGTTTTTTTTGCGTCCATTCCATAGTGATTTCCGCAGGATGGCGCTGGAGAAGGAATCTACCTATTGTCTCTGCTGCGGACCGCACGGCTTTATAGTCGAGGTTGCGTACGATGGGGACATAGACGTGGAGACCAGTCTTGCCTGACGTCTTGATGAAAGCATTAAGGGAAAGCTCATCGAGTACCTCTTTAAGCCACAATGCGACCTCGGTTGCCTTAGCAAAACCGGCGCGGCTCAACTCGGGTTCGGCACCGGGGGGCTCCTGCCCTGAATAGATGTAAGGGTCAAGGTCGAAGATGATGAAGTCGGGGTATTCGAGGATATAATTGGTCTTGGCCCGCTTTTCTTGCATATCAGGCTCAATGGTTATTCTCGAGAACCAGGTGTGAAATTCTAGGTTGGCAAGCTGGCCCAGCCAGAGCAGTGTTGAGAGGTTGTTGCAGACCAGGTATTCGCGCTCAGTGCTATCTTCCTCACGAATTTTCACCCTGTGTACGAAGTCGGGGATGGGCTGTTCCCAGTGCTTCTGAAAGAAGTGCTTTCCTTCTATGCCGCTGGGGTATCGGGTCAGCGTCAGCGGCCGGTCTTTCAGGTGGGGCAGGAAGTAAGATGATACTTTAACGAGATATGTGAGTAAATGGCGTTTGGTTATCGGGGGGTGGTTGGCGGTGGGTGGCCAGAGGACTTTGTTCATATTGCTCAGCTTTATCTTGTTGCCCTCGGCTTCGATAGTTAAAATCTCTTTGGCATTTTGCAATTGCTCGAGAATACCATCGATATCTTTATCAGCAAGCTGACGGCTCGCAGTGGGTGCCTGGACTGATTCCGTCCGGTGTACTTCGCCAGGTGATTTGTCTTCGCGAAGTCGAATGAAGACAGGGATTCGAAGCTTGCCGTCACGTGTCCATTCGCTGAACTTCACTTCAGCCACGAGCTCGGGGCGAACCCAGGTGGTGGGTGCGTTGAGTGGTGGCATTTCGGGGAAGGGGCAATCGTCTATGCGTATGGGATCAAGGCGGCTTTTCAAGTCGCTCAAGGACTGTTCATCGAAGCCGCTGCCGACATGACCGGCAAATATCAGCTTGCCTTGAGCATCGAAATAGCCGAGCAGCAGGGAACTGAAAGTCTGCGCCCGTCCTTTTTCAGCCACGCTGTATCCTCCGATGACGAACTCGTCGCTGAGCATGGCCTTGACCTTGAGCCAGTTGCGAGAACGTCCTGATTCATACCTGCTCTCGATATTCTTGGCAATGACGCCCTCCAGGCCGTTATCTACTGCCGCCTTGTACACAGCTTCGCCGTCTTTCTCAAAATAGGATATAAGCCGCACCTGATTGGCCGGTCTCAAGATGCCCTGTAGCAGACCTTTCCGATAGCGTAAAGGAGAACTCCGAAGGTCGTAACCATCTAGGTAGAGGATATCGAAGACATAATAAATCAAGGGGTAAGAGCTGCTCCGGGCATCGTCAGTTTGGTGACTGGACCTTAAATAGTCCTGCAGACATTGAAAACATTGCCGCCCCTTCTCGTCCATCGCGATTATTTCACCGTCCAGGATTAGTTCTGATGCGGGCTGTCTGCTCAGGTCAGGGACCAGAGAAGCATATTGGGCAGTAACGTTAACCCCATTGCGGGAAATCAGATTCACCTCGACGTCTTTAACATATGCGATTATGCGGTAGCCATCCAGTTTGGGCTCGAAGATC
The DNA here is from genome assembly GCA_021787935.1 of Chloroflexota bacterium. Lineage (GTDB taxonomy): Bacteria > Chloroflexota > Dehalococcoidia > SZUA-161 > SZUA-161 > JACWAE01. The sequence goes on from JAJYLC010000037.1 coordinate 12,881, forward strand.
CATTCGGGATCGGAGAAGGGCGCGCGGGCGAGATGGGCCAGCATGGGGGCAATGGAATGCGGAAAAGGTTCTGCATGAGCCCCGGGGATTTGTCTGTGATTGAGGAGGGGGATGGGGGGAACAGGTGCTCGTCCTGCCTTCACATCGTCCAGCGACCGGCCGGACAGAACGGAGAGCCCTTGTTGCAGGATATCGCTGCCAGGCTGAGCATACTCGTCGTGGTGCTTCATCAGAAGCCAGTCATTTTCCCTTCTTTTGACTTTGACCAGCGTCCATGACCCTTTAAGTTTACGACCGCGGAGAGTAAAGGAGATTTTACCTTTCTCCAGTCCATTTCGTAGCTGAGCCTGAGCTTCCGCGCGGTCGCTGAACAAAAATCTCCTGCCTTCATCTGGAGAGTAGGTGCCGGTATCCCAGACAATGACCTCTCCAGCACCATACTCCCCTTTGGGGATGATACCCTCGAAAGTGGCATATTCGAGAGGGTGGTCTTCAACCATGACGGCGAGGTGCTTCGCTTCGGGGTCGAGAGAGGGGCCCTTGGGGACGGACCAGGATTTCAGGACGCCATCGAGTTCGAGCCGGAAATCATAGTGAAGCTGGCGGGCGCGGTGTTCCTGGACAACAAAAATCAGAGGCCCTTCCCTTCTTTTTGATTCGGGAGGTGGCTCACCGGTACGGCTGAAATCACGCTTTTCCCGGTATTCTTGCAGTTCCACACCATGTTTGATACTATGATTTCCACTTCCTGTCAAGACTGGAGGTCCAAAATGGGGCGGATTACGGTGGGGATATCATCATGGGCAGACCCGGGACTGGTGCAGAGCGATTTCTACCCCTTCGAGGCGAAAACGCCTGAGGCAAGGCTCAAGTATTACGCCTCTCGCTTTCCCATCGCTGAGATAGATTCCACCTATCACTTCTTTCCAACTCAGCGTAATTTGAGCTTGTGGCTGGAAAACACGCCGAAGGGGTTTGCTTTTGATGTGAAGGCCTATAGCCTCTTTACCGGGCAGCCCACTAAACTTACCGCGCTTCCCAGAACCATACGTGAAAAATATAGCGGTCAGATTGCCGCCAAAGACAACGTCTATCTGCATCATCTGCCTGAGGAAGCAGTTGATGAGCTCTGGGGAATATTTATCGGGGCCGCTGAATCTTTTCAAAAGGGAAAGAAGTTAGGAGCATTGCTCTTTCAGTTCCCACCGTGGTTTCACCCTGAACCTCGCAACTTCGATTACATCGCGCGTTGTCGAGAGAGGCTCTCGCAGTTCCAGGTAGCTGTGGAGTTCCGCATAGGCAGTTGGCTGGATCAGCACCGTGAGAAGACCCTGAAGTTCTTGCGTGAGCACAGCATCAGCCTGGTCTGTGTAGATGAGCCCCAGGGACTCAAGTCAAGCGTGCCCCCCGTGGCCGAAGTTACGGCATCATTCGCTATGGTCCGGTTTCACGGTCGGAACAGTGAGAACTGGGAACGCGGAGCAGTCGACGCAGCAGAAAAATTCAACTATCTCTACAATGAAGACGAGCTAAGGGAATGGGCTCCCAGGACTCTAGCGATGGCGAAATCGGCCCGGGAACTGCATGTCATCTTCAAGAACAAGCATGCCGACTTCCCTGTGCGGAACGCTATCCAAATGAAAGCGCTGTTGGGTATTACTTAAGGGCAGGCTCCTTCTTAGCAGCAGCGATGCTGGCGCGCAGCGCTTCCATAAGGTCGCCGATCTCAGCCTTGGGTGTTACCGGTGCCACAATTTTCTCCCCGGCACTCTTGGCTTCAATTACCTTTTTCAGTGCTTCCTGGTACTCGTCTTTATAATCCTTCGGTTCGAAGCTTGTGCCCATTGCCTTAATCAGAGAGACGGCCATATCCAGCTCGGCCTTGGCTACCTCGGGTTTAGGTGGAATCAGTTCTTTCCAGGGCAGGATCTCGCTATCGTAATGCATCGTGTGCAGCAAAAGAATGTCCTCAAAAGGCCTCAGACAACACAGGTGTTCCCGCCTTTGAAAAGTAACCTTGGCCAGGCCCACGCGCCCCGTTTTCTCCAGCGATTCCCGGAGCAGCCGGAAGGGCTTTGCGCCCAGTTCCTCCGGCACCAGGTAATGGGTGCCATAGTAATACATCGGGTCGATTTCCCCGGCATCGATGAAGCCAACTATGTCAATGGCGTGGGAAGTTTTGCCCGGCACCTTGTCGAAATCGCTGTCATTCAGGACTACGTACGTGTCTTTGGCAATCTCATAGCCCCGGACGGTTTCCTTTATACTGAAGTATTCGTTATCAGTCTCGCAGTGCAGTACCTGCTTGGGTCGGGTGAGGCATTTCTTATGTAGAAGATGGAAACTCAGCATTTTGGTTTCTGTAGCCACTTGCATTTTGACTGGTATGGCAACCAGTCCGAAGCTAATGACGCCTTTCCAGAATGCTCTTGCCATGTAGCACCCCCGGCTTGAAATTTTCCAGCCCTTTCAGAGAAGCCCATGGACTGGCTATTACTTCTGAATTCTACACTCCAGGAATCAAAAAGTCATAAAATCTGAATTCGATTAGTTGCAAAATCATCACAAATCCTGTGTCTGCCATTCCTGTAGGAAATTATGTAAGTTGAGCCTCTTGACAAATGTTAATAGATATGTTACGATATATCGCGATGTATAGAAATATATCTAAAGGAGTTAAGCGCTATACTGGATACTATAGCACCATTCAACTCAAAGGAGGTTAGCTATGTTTTGGAGGCATGCTTTTGAATTCGAGAAACATGGGCGTATGTTCGAGAAAGGCGATTTCAAATACGTGATTTTGGACATTCTTAAACAAAAGCCGAGCCATGGTTATGAGATCATCCGTGCGCTGGAGGGCCGTTTTTACGGTTTCTATACTCCCAGTGCCGGCACGGTCTATCCCACGCTGCAGATGCTTGAGGATATGGGCTATGTCAAATCCTCAGAGCAAGATGGGAAAAAGATATACACTATCACAGATGAAGGCCTCAAATTCCTTGATGAGCGAGAGGAAACCGTAGACAAGATAAGAGAGCATATGAGAGACTGGTGGTGGGCGGACAAACCCGATGAAATAAAGGAGATAGTGCATGAGCTGAGGCGCATAGGTCGTCTTCTCGGGCATAGGGCCCGTCGCATGGATCGCAAGAAGTGGGCGCAGATCAGAGAGATTATCTCCAAGACCTACGATGACATCGAGGCTGTTCTCGAACAACCGGATAAGCCTTAGATTTATATAAAGTAAAGGAGGGCACCAAGATGGTTTACTTCTCTATACCTGCTGCTACCGGAGGATTTTTCTTCAGTTCCTTCCTCCTGATGATTTTCTGGGGAATTATCGCTCCTCATTTCGGTCTGGAGACCATAGGATACAGCATGGCCATGCTGATTACCATAGCCCTATGGCTGGTGGTCGCTCCCCTGGCTGCCGCTATAGCCAGGAAACGCGTTTGGAAATGGCACGTAAGGCATTGGACTTCCTGATGTAAATCAACGCCTCTAGTTGTCTTCCTGAGTTTCTTATCCTGGCCAGGCAGGATTCCTTAGGCCGCACGAGCATGGTGCCCTCTCCGTGCCTGAAATGATATAATAATTGCTCTTGGGGCAATTATCATTTAGGGTGCAGAGAGAGCCCATGAAGCTTGAACAGCAGTTAGATCATCTATTCAATCCCGGCTCGGTAGCATTGATAGGGGCTTCCAGCAACCTGGCTAAATGGGGTTTTCATATCCTCAGCCTCCTCATCGCCAAAGGTGGACGGCAAGTCTATCCCGTAAACAGGAATGGAGACGAAATACAGGGTCTGAAAGCTTATCAGAACGTAAGCCTGGTACCCGGAACTGTAGACCTTGCCGTGATAACCGTGCCTTTTATCGATGTGCCCGCCGCTATGGAGGACTGCGCCAGGAAAGGGGTAAAGGCTGCTGTCGTTATCTCGGGAGGTTTTGCCGAAACAGGCGGCGACGGGGCCAGAATCCAGCGGGAAGTGACAGAAATCGCCAGGAAAGCCGGGATACGTTTTGTTGGCCCCAACTGCATGGGTCATTTCGATACATCTGCCGATTTTTTCACCGTACCGTATCTGCCTCCGGTCAGCAAAGGGCCTTTAGCGCTCATCTCTCAAAGTGGAAACACCAGCCAGTCTATAGTCTATTTAGCCTGTGAACTGGGGCTGGGGTTCAGCAAATATGTCAGCAGCGGCAACGAGGCCGATTTGCACTTTGAGGATTTTCTCGAATATCTGGCCCAGGATGATGAGACCAAGATTATTCTGGGCTATATCGAAGGGCTCAAGGAAGGCAGGCGCTTTTTCAAGCTGGCCAGGGAGATTACTCGCAAAAAACCAATAGTAATAATGAAAGCGGGGCGTACCGAGGCTGGAGCCAGGGCAGCGCGGTCTCACACAGCATCTTTAGCCGGGTCGGATGTTGTCTGCGAGGCGGCGTTCAAGCAGGCCGGGGTGATAAGAGTGGAGGAGGTTAACGAATTAATCGATGTGACACTGGTTCTTCTGGGGCAGCCGCTGCCCCGGGGCAGGAGGGTGGGTGTACTATCGTCAGGCGGCGGCGCAGCCGTGATAACTGCGGATGTCCTGATGAAGCAGCATCTGGAATTGCCCCGGCTATCTCCGGTCACTATGGATAAACTTAATTCCTTGCTGCCGCCACGGTGGTCCCACGTGAACCCTGTCGAGACCGGTGGAGACCCGTTCAGTTATCCGTGTCTCTGGGCGTTAATGGAAGATGAAAACATAGATGCTGCTTTCATAATAGGCGGCGGGGGAGTAAATGCGAGCTACGCTAAGTGGGTCAGTCTTCCCGATTCGGTGAGCGGTCAAATCGACCAATATCTGGAGGAGGCTGAAGCCAGCGAGTTAAACGATGTGGGCAAATCGCTGGAGCTGATGAAAAAATATCATAAGCCCATAATTTTTGCGAACACGGGTATTCCCACTCCCAGAAAAGGCAAAGTCTACGAGAAGCTGGAGAAGAAATACATAGTGCCCTTTCCTACACCCGAAAGGGCGGCCAAAGCCCTGGCTCACTTAGTCCAGTACAGCGAATACCTGAGAACATAGAAGGCTTGTATTTGTCAGATTATGCTATAATATCGAAAACTTACTGTGGTTAGTGTGAAGTGATGCGGATAGGTATCCCCAGGGGTCTGCTCTACTACCAGTACCTCCCGATGTGGAAGACGTTCTTCGAAGCGTTGGGTGCGGAGGTGGTAATATCGCCCCAGACCACACAGGAGATGCTTGACCAGGGTTGCTCCCGAGCTGTAGGCGATATATGCCTTCCGGTCAAGGTGTTCTGCGGCCATGCGCTTTCCCTGGCAGACAAGTGCAACTACGTGTTCATCCCCTCGATTCACAGCCCGCGGCGCGGAGTTTATAACTGCCCCAAGTTCATAGGCCTGCCCGATATAGTTAGAGCGACTGTTCCAGAGTGTCCTTCTATTCTCGACCCTGACATTGATGCCAACGAGGGCAGGAAGCAGCTTGATGAGGTTTCCTACAAGCTGGGCTCCATGTTTACACAGGACCGACAGAAAATCGAGAGCGCATTGAATAAAGCTCTGGAGGCGAATCGAGCCTACCGTACTCACATGGAGCGCAATGGAATGACTCCTGTCCAGTCAATAGAGGCGATGTTCCCGGAGTATCGAGTGGACACCAGAGGGAATGGCTCTGCCTCTGTCATTACTGTTGCGGTAATAGGGCATCGCTACCTGCTGTATGACGAACACGTCAGCCACCGACTGGTGCAGCGTTTGACCCAGCTTGGGGTCAAGATTGTTTACGCCGAGATGGCCGGGGAAGATAAGCTCCGGGCTTCAATGCTGGAGCTGGTGGACAAGCCTTACTGGGGATATGAAGAGGAAATCGTTGGCGCCGGGGCGCATTATCTGTTGAGCGATGTCGACGGCATAATCTCTGTCGCGGCGTTTGGCTGCGGCCCTGACTCGGTGATGCTGGAGCTGGTGCAGCGCGCTGCCAGGCGCTCGAATAAGCCATTTCTTAAGCTGATACTCGACGAACATACTGCTGAGGGCGGCCTGGTCACCAGGCTGGAAGCTTATGTCGACATGGTGCGCCGGACAAGGCGGCCAGCCGTAAAGTCGGTTCATCTGGCGCGCCCGCTGCCGGAGGAACAGGACTGGATCGGCGGCCTGGGCTTGCCCAATATGAGGACCATTGCGCCTGCACTTAAGACATCCGCGAAGCTCGTGGGCCTCAACCTGATAGTGCCGCCCGTTACCAAGAACACCCTTTCTCTGGGGACAAGATACTCTCCGGAGTTCGTTTGCCTGCCCTTCAAGGTTATCCTCGGCTGCTTCATCGAGTGCCTGCAGGCCGGAGCGGACACCCTGTTCATGGTCACCAGCTCTAATGCCTGCCGCATGGGGTATTACTCTAAAGTGCACGAGGAAATCCTGCGTGACCTGGGCTATCAGTTCAGGTTTTTACGGCACCGCAGCTCTGATAAAGGCCTGGCGGGTGTTTTAAGGACCATCAGAAGGTGCACTAATCATGCTCCCTGGCTCGCTGTTGTCGCTGCCTACCGTCTGGCTACTGCGAAGTTGAAGGCCCTGGACGACCTGGAGAGAAAGATAGTAAAGGTCCGCCCTGCGGCGCAGGACAAGAGCCGCACTGAGATTGTTTTTCGGGAGGCTATCGACGCCATTGAGCAGGCAGAGGGCCATTTATCATTAAGAAGGGTGATGCATACATATCTGCGGAAGCTGGATGAGCTGCCAAGAGACCCTTCGATTGTGCCGCTTAGGGTGGGCATCGTCGGCGAGATGTATGTAGTGCTGGAGCCCTTCTGTAACCTGAATCTGGAGGTAGAGTTGGGTAAGCTCGGGGTCGAGGTAATGCGGACGAGGGCGACCTATTTATCAGAGTGGACGAGTATCAAGTCTTACATGGGCGTGCTCAACAGCGAGAAGAGAAGGATGGCAAAATATGCTTACCCTTATCTTAAACGCGATGTGGGCGGCCACGGGCTGGAATCGGTGGCGGAGAAGGTGCGTTTGGCGCGCGACGGATACGACGGGGTGGTCCATCTGACGCCTTTCACATGCATGCCTGAGACAATAGCTCAAAACATTATGCCGTCAACGAAGGAGAAGATACCTGTCTTAACCCTGATCTGCGACGAGCAGGCGACCAAGACTGGCGTGTTGACCAGATTGGAGGCGTTTGTTGACCTGCTGGAACGCAGGCGGCGGAGCAATTACGGGAAGCAGCAGGTAACAAGTTTAAGGAGAGCGGATGGAAGCCTATTTGGGCGTTGACGTTGGTTCGGTGACAACCAAGTTCGCTGTGCTGGACAGGGATAACCAGTTAGTCGCCACCCTTTACGTATTAACTCAGGGCAAGCCGATTGAAATGGTGCAGCAGGGGCTGAAGCAAATTCAGCAACAGTTGCCCGGGGACATTGAAATCCGTGGAGTAGCTACCACCGGCAGCGCCCGCTACCTGGCCGGTGTGATACTGGGCGCTGACCTGGTGAAAAACGAGATCACTACTCATGCCGTGGCGGCGCTATTCCGCATTCCCCAGGTGCAGACTGTGGTGGAAATCGGGGGACAGGACAGCAAGATTATCGTCATCAGGGATGGAGTGGTAACTGATTTCGCTATGAACACGGTCTGCGCGGCGGGGACGGGCAGCTTCCTCGACCATCAGGCGATACGCCTGAATTTGAGCATCTCCGAGTTCAGCGAGAGAGCACTGGAGAGCAAGAACGCGGTGCACATTGCCGGACGGTGCACGGTATTCGCCGAATCGGACATGGTGCACAAGCAGCAAATGGGATACCGCATCGAGGACATTATCTACGGCCTGTGCCAGGCGCTGGTGCGCAACTATCTCAACAACGTCGGCCTGGGGAAGGAGATCAAACCGCCCATAGCTTTCCAGGGCGGGGTCGCCTTCAACAAGGGCATTATCAGGGCCTTTCGAGAGGAGCTCAGCACCGAGATAATTGTCCCGCCTCACCATGAGGTCATGGGAGCCATAGGCGCTGCCCTGCTGGTACATGAAGAGGTGGTCAAGAGCAGCCTCAAGACCAAGTTCCAGGGGTTTGGCGTCAGCGACGCAAAGTACCATACCTCATCGTTCGAATGTAAGTCATGCCCCAACATCTGCGAGATAGCGCGGCTTTCCGAGAACGGGAGGGTGCTGGCGCAGTGGGGCGGGCGCTGCGACCTCTGGGAGCGAACCCCGGCGAAGCAATAGGGAAGCTTTCTCTCGCCGGACTTCTTTGCCTCCTGATTCGCGATAGCTGCTAGTCAGGGTATAGCACGGCCCGTGATTCGGATTTTGGCATTTCAAAATTTTCGAGGCCCCGGCTCGCCGGCAACACGCACGCTGCATTCAGCTTCGGCTGAATGCTTGGGGACTGCCCAGTTAAAAAACGTCCTTAAGTTAAGGAACGAATTCCCCAAAACGATTCCCGCGACGCAACCCCTCTTATTCAGTTTATCAGTAAAGTCAAAACTTTACCGAGTCAGCCGGCCATAAGCCTCAAGCTGGCTCTGAACCGGGCGTTCCGGCAAGAACCCCCGGTTTACGCTAGGGATATTTATAAATACGGTGTAATAATAGAACATAAGTTCTTCTATTGTCAAGAGGAAAATGACGCGGGACTGGCTGGTCACAGAGGGCGCGGAGTATGTGGAGAAAAGGGTGATTCAATCGTATTGGACTGAATTTGAGATATCAAGCGCAAGGAACACGTTCCTTCGAAAATCAGATACGAAATGAAGATTTGGCCTAAAAGCGGAAATTGTGACAAAAATGCAAAAATTTGACTAAGGAACAGTATGTCTCAGAATGGCCGCAGATTGAATTTCCATGAATACACATAAACTGTAACTTTACCCTTCTGGATTATTTCACGGAGGGGTTCTTCGAAAGCGGGCAGCACATCTCCACACACAATCACGCCTTTCGTTTCACGGCCGAATTCCTTCTTTACTTCCTTTACGTACCCACTGACCTGTCGAAACGCGTCTCTACCAATAGCCCCACTTTTTATCTCTACAACCACCAGGCGGTTTCCATCCTTCAGAATTAAGTCAACCCTCTTTCCTGAGTTCAATATATGCTGACGCTTAAAAGCGGTTAGCGTTCTACTCAGCACTTTGGGATTACTCTGTACGAACGTTTCTATGTCATTCTCGAGTAACTGCTGGACTTCGCTACTGGACAAATAGGTGTCCTTCAAAAACCCTTTCTCCTCGCTTGCCTTAATCTCACTCAGTAGCAACTTCACGTCTCGATCTCCGAGTTTCAGCCATGGTCTGGAAATCGACTTAGGCTTTCTTGATAGCCTCTTTATTATTTCGGGCGTCAAGCAAACTGGGTGACTTAACGCTTTTGAGTATATTGGGTTTCCAAAGACTACCGTGTCATATTTACCAGGATTGTGAAAACTCAGGTGAGGATTGCGGTATTTCATTTTTATGCGCTTATCTTGCTTGGCGTCTCTGGTTAGCATGCTTGTCTCAACATAGAAGTAGCCTGTGATAAAGTGTTGCCCCTTAACGTTCGTATGGAAGAATAGATAGTCTTCGCTCCTGACCCTATTCAGAAGCATCCTTCCTCTTAATTTGCCGCTTTCTCCATAGGTGTATTCTTGGAATACGGGGTCTTCATGGCCTTCAATTTTCCGTGGATCTAGATAGGGAATTAGATAGCTTGTCATATGTGGGTTTCCTCCTATAGACAGCTTGCCGAAGCGGCATGTGCACTTGCAAAAGTAAGCATATCGCTAATACTTGACTCCCACCAACTTATCTTGCACTAGTATACTTTTCGCAGTAGAATGTCGCAAGAAGTTGGAGGGAGAAGGGGTT
>JAJYLC010000153.1 GCA_021787935.1 Chloroflexota bacterium
GTTCTGTACCCTGTAGCCAAGAAGCACGTTGCCGCTGAAATCCCCTCCCAGCACATTCCCCATGGAGGCACCCATAAGCTCTTCAACCACCAACCCATCTTTAATATCGGCCAGCATCTCCTCGAAGCTGGTATCACCTTCATCGATAACAATAGCGCTCAGCGATGGGCTGGGCAGGCTGGCCAAGCCCCTCGAAGCACTGCCTGTGCTCTTGGTTCCCGCCAGGGCAGCGGTCTGCAGGTCATAGAGAAAATTCGCCACAACCCCCTGGGAGATAAGCGGAGTGCGTTGACTGGGCACGCCCTCATCGTCGCAGAACCTGCTTCCCGGACGGAATTCTATCATGGGGTCATCCGTGATAGAGAGCCTTTTATCGAAGGCCTGCTCGTCCTTCCTGTGCCCCAGCGGCGAAGCCCCCTGCAGCACGGTCTTGCCGTTGACCGCCATCGCTAGGGGCATCAGCAGAGTGCTGACGACTCCTATGGGCGTGAAAATCACGGGCAGCTTCCCCTCAACAGAAGGTGCTGTCTCCTTGGCACGCTCCAACTGCTCTATGGTATTATGGGACACCGTTTTGTGGTCGGAAATGGGGAGGCATGAGCTTTCGCTGTCCCCGACAAAGAGCATATCGGTGCCCCTGATCAAGACCCCCTCGACGCTTATGGTGAACACACTCTTCTTGTAGGTCGCCTGCCCACCACGGGAATTCGCTATCTGGACGGAGATAGTGTTCTTGGACACTCCACCTTGGCAGACCAGTTCCGGTGTTTGTGCCCTCACCTTGTCGATGAGCGACTGCCCTAGCTCGACCATCTGTTCCCCTGTGACTTTCTCAACCGCTGGGTCAAAGACCTCTATCCTCGAATAGTGCTCGGAAGAAGGGAACTGGAATTTCGCCTCTGCGCCGAAGGGCGCCATCTCCAGAGCCATCTGCACCAGCTCCTTCGTAGCATCTAGCTTGTTGCTGGCGGAGAATCCTATCCTGCCCCGTTTAATCAGACGGAGAGCCCTGCCCGAAGTTTCGCGGGTCACCACGTGTTTCAGACGGTTTGTTTCAAAGACAGCATCGGTCTCGCGCAGCGAGACCGAAAAAACCTCCGCCTCCTCAGCAACCTTCTTTGCCTGCTTCAATAAATCTTCCATAAACCCACCCAATCAAATAATAACACGAAGACTCGCTTACCTCAATTTCCCGAAACCTATTTACATAATTATGTGGAAGTTTTTAAAACCCTTCACCAGCTATAAACTTGCAGTAATCATAGCTGATGGGCCCCTTCCTGGTCGTCTCACAGGGGAATTCAGCGCACTCGAAACACAACCTAACGCTCTTCTTGAAAGCACAGGTAGCTATAGCACAAAACTTGTTCTCCTTGGGAGTACACCCTTTTGCCCCGTTAGGGCATTTTCCTTTTACCATCAGGGGACATTTTTCACAGGCAATTCCACAGACGCCTATTTTCATTTGATGGCTCCCAGGCTTATCCATTTTTCAAGTTGTATTTTGAATTTGCCTTCGACACAGGCTCAGGCCAGGGTTCAGGATTTCGTGTTTAGGATTTAGAATTTGACCTAGCCGTACCTTTCCTCTTTCCAGGGGTCGCCGCGATTGTGATAGCCGCGCGACTCCCAGAAGCCTTTTCTATCCCTGGCCGTGAACTCCACACCCTCCACCCATTTGGCGCTCTTCCAGAAATACAGCCTGGGCACCACCAGTCTCAGCGGATGGCCGTGCTGCGTCGTCAATGTCTCTCCATCGTGCTTGATGGCGAACAGAACATCCGGCTCAAGGAAATCGCTTATGTTGAGGTTGGTGGTAAAACCACCCGCTGCGTGTACAATGACAAACTTAGCTTCGGATAGTATCTTGATCAACTCCTTTATTACCTGAGTGCTCACCCCTTCCCAGGTATTATCCAGCTTGGACCATCCGGTCACGCAGTGGACATCTGATAACACTGTCACCTCGGGCAGCGCCAGAAACTCGTCATAGCTAAGCTTCCGCTCTTTTTCCACCAGTCCCCAAATCCTGAACGTCCACTTGGACACATCTATCTTGGGCGTGCTGCCGTGGTGAAGAACTGGAAATTTCTCGGTCACTCTCTGGCCTGGAGGTACCCTATTTGTCCTCTCAATATCAGGGCTTCTGATTATCCTCTGCTCTGCCATAATTCCGCTCAGATTAACTCGATCTCATAATTTTTTTAATTCTGACTTGCTTATGCCAGCCTGTTTAAGGATCTCAAGCAGAGTGCCTTTGGGTAAATCTTTTTTATGAACAGGAACAACCGCTCTCCTTTTTGTCTCGGAATGGTAATAGATATGATGGCTTCCTGAAACCCTATCTAGAACGAATCCCTTTTTCTCAAGTATTTTGATGACTTTCTGAGGCGTGAGAGGGGAAAGCTTAGCCATGAGCCTTCACCGTCAGAGTATATTCCAAAGTCGCTTCCTCTGATGGTATATCTTCGCCATGCTTTTTCAAGCTATCTATATATAAGCCTATGGCTTCTTTTGCCATCTTTATGGCTTCTTCAATGGTGCTCCCGTAGGTAACACATCCTGGAAGAGAGGGGACCATCACTGTATAGCCTCCCTCAGGCTCTTTGCGAAGCAGGACTCGATAGCTTAATACTTTCATAGCAACCACCTCACCTCACTATTGTACCAGAAGATGTCTACAGATACTTTTCACAAGTTCCTACATTTTATTCTTACATTCTATACTTCCCATTCTGCAATTTGCTGTTTCAGCCTCTGCCTCTTTGCAATGACCACACAGCCAGCACCAGGAAGCCGATAGCAAAGGCTAACAAAGCTACGATATCTATCCAGATGCCCCCTGCTCCCCACCCTCTGAGTATCACCGACCGCGTCGCTTCCACTGCATAGTAGGGGGGAATAGCGTACGATAACGGCCTCAGCCACGACGGTATCGCCTCCACAGGCCAGAAAATACCAGCCAGCAAGAACGTGGGCAGCGTTATAAAGGGGAAAAACTGTATTGCCTGCGACTCCCTCTTCGCCAGACTCGACAGCAAGATGCCCAGGCTCAGGCTGCCCACCGCCAGCAATGCCACGACGAGGAAGGCCAGAAATATGTTGCCCACAATCAAAATATGGAAGTACCCCACGCCGATGGCGATGAGTATTGCATCCTGCAACATGCCTATTATGCTGAAGGCTATGGCATACCCCACTACAATCTCGCTTTCTCTAAGCGGTGTAGCCTGCAGCCTCTCCAGATTACCTGAAGTCCGTTCGCCCACAAATGTTATCAGAGTAAGCAGCGTGGTGAGCAGGAACACCACAAACGCCATGATGCCCGGCACGAAGAAGTCCATAAACTTGGCGTTCTTGGCGTAGATGGCGTTGCTGGCATCCACGTTTACTGGAGCTTGCAGCCCCATATTGTTCATCGTCTTTAGTACAGCGTTGCTTACAGCCGTCGTTATGGCAGTAGCTACGTTAACATTGCTCTTGTCCAGCCTCACTTGTATCGTAGTGCTGATGGGCAGAGATGAACTTTGAATCTTGCTATATATATCCCTGGTGAAGTTCCCCGGGAAAACGATCAAACCGTATGCCGCGCCTTGCTGTACAAGTTTGACGCCTTCCTCTTCGCTGTTCGCATAGTCCACCTTCAGCACATCCGTGTCGAAGTTAGAAATAATCTTCTGGGAAATAGATACAGGCACGGGAGAAGTCGGTGTCTGGAGTCCGGCGTCATTGTTCACCACCACCACATGCACATCTTTCACATCGCCGCTGAACGCCAGGCCGAACACAAACATAGCGATGATCGGCGCTACAAATATCAACGCCAGGGTACGCTTCTCATTCCTCAAGCCGAGGAAAATCCGTTTGGTGACGCTCAAAGCCCTGCGAATGTTCATGCCTTCACTTCCTCTCTCGACAGCGCCAGGAATGCATCCTCTAGGTTGGTGGTGTTAGTCCGCCGTGTGATCTCGCCCGGAGCTCCCTCTGCGATGAGCTTGCCCAACCTGAGCAGTCCTATCCTGTCGCAGTGCTGCGCCTCGTCCATGTAGTGTGTGGTCAGCACAATAGTTATGCCCTTCAGCTTCAGCTCATTGAAGTATTGCCAGAACGAAGCCCTCAGCTCCGGGTCAACGCCAACCGTAGGCTCGTCCAGAAACAGCAGCTTCGGCTCATGAATCATACTGCATGCCAGCGATACCCTGTGCTTCATGCCTCCGCTCAGGTTCGACACCGGCTCGTTTCTCCACTTCTCCAGCGCGATAAACTGTAGCAGCTCTTTCTCCCTCTGGGCGATTCTGTTTCGGGACATGTCGTATATCTCGCCGTAGTGTGCCAGATTGTGGTGCACGCTCAGCTCCAGATAAAGTGCAGTCTCCTGGGGCATGTACCCGATTCGAGGCAGGATGCTCCTGTCAGGCACTTTCTTGCCGAAGATGTAAGCCTCACCGCTGGTGGGCCTGAGTAGGCCGCAGAGTATCTTAATAGCGGTGGTCTTGCCTGCGCCGTTGGGACCCAGCAGCCCGAGTATGGCGCCGTCCTCGATTTTCAGATTTAATTCGCTC
>JAJYLC010000154.1 GCA_021787935.1 Chloroflexota bacterium
TCCAGCCCTACCCATATTGATAAAGTAGATTTTTCCTCTTCAGCAACTTATAATTGACTTCACCTTGAAGTCCGTAACTTTAATCTAAGGGGAAATCCGATGCGTGATGAAATCGAGAAAGCGTTAAAAGGGCACGAAGCTGATTACATCGAGATTCGAATCGAAGAAGGCGACGCCACCCGCATACAATACCGCGGCCGCGAGCTGGAGGATATCGGCAGGACCACCAGCCTGGGAGGCAATGTGAGGGCTTTAGTCAAAGGAGGCTGGGGGTTTATCTCGTTCAATAATATCTCCGGCTTAAGGGAGAAGGTGAGGATTGCGGTGAAGCAGGCGAGGCTGGTGGGGAGGGAGGAGAGCAAGCTCGCCCCAGTCGAGCCTGTGGTGGATATAGTGCCGCCCCATGTTAAGAAAGACCCTTCCTCAATACCCCTTGCCAAGAAGAAAGAACTGCTCGACCAATACAACGAGGTCATCTGGAGTGTGCCCCATATTCAGACCTCAACCATCGGTTACGGTGACGGGCGCAAGAAGGTTATTTTGGGCAACTCCGAGGGCACTTACATAGAGCAGACCAAGGTGGATATCACTGCGCGGTTCAACGCGGTGGCGCGCGACGGCTCAAACGTACAGCAGTCAGGTCTGAGCCTGGGCAGCAACGGAGACTACACCTTCATGGAGAATCTGCGTAAAGATGTAGAGCAGATGGCGCACCGCGCTATTGAGTTGCTGAAGGCGCCGCAGCTCAAAGGAGGCGAGTACACCGTTATCTGCGACCAGATACTGGCCGGCGTCTTTGCTCATGAAGCCTTCGGGCATCTCTCTGAATCGGACTTTGTCTACGAAAACGAGCGCATGCGCGAGATAATGGTGCTGGGCCGCAAGTTCGGCGGCAAGCACCTGAACATTGTGGACGGTGCGGCGGTGCCGGGGCTGCGGGGCAGCTACAAGTACGACGATGAGGGCGTGCGCTCGACCAGGACGTATCTAATCAAAGAGGGCGTGCTGGTGGGCAGGCTGCATTCCCGGGAGACGGCGGCGAAGATGGGCGAGAGCGTTACAGGCAATGCCAGGGCGCTGAACTACACCTTCCAGCCCATTGTGCGCATGACCAACACCTTCATTGAGCCGGGAAAGACATCCTTCGAGGAGCTTATCTCGGAGATCAAGGAGGGCGTTTACGCTAAGAACTGGTACGGCGGGATGACCAGCATGGAGATGTTCACCTTCTCCGCCGGCGAGGCCTACATGATACGCAACGGAAAAGTAGCTGAGCTGCTGCGTCCGGTGCAGCTCAGCGGCAACCTGTTCACCACGCTGCAGAACATTGACGCTGTCGGCAACGATCTGGACATGAATCAGGGGGGAGGCTGCGGCAAAGGCGGCCAGATGCCCCTGCCCGTCTCCAACGGCAGCCCCCACCTCAGGATTCAGAAGTGTTTGCTGGGGGGAGGATAGGCACGTTTTAATAAAAAACGCTGAATTAATTTGATACATTATATTGGGAGAAATAGATGAGATTAACTATACAAAAATTCTCATATCGTTTTGCTGAACAAGTATTGAATAGCAAGCTAGCCATTAAGCAAGAGATAGAGGATGCGCTTATGAATTCTAAAATTGAACTTGCTAATTTATCACGTCCAAATTTTAATAAGGTTCTTGAAGGCGATTTTGTCTCTAAAAACTGGCGGAACCAGCCAGCTGTTTTCGATGAAGTAGGGGATCCCGCTGCTAGAATGGATTTCATGAAGGAAAGAGTCGGGATTGAAGTCGAATTTGGCCATTCTTCTTTTCTTGGCATTGATCTTCTTAAATTCCAAGTAGCATCCTATTCGGGGTTAGATAAAATTGATGTAGGTGTGTATATTGTTACAACGAGAGAATTCCAAAGAACTATGAAAGAAAAGTTTAAGCAGAATTGGGAAGGAAGTTTATCTTATGAAAAGGTCATTAAATACCTTCCACACTTCAAGAGTGCGATACAGGTTCCGATATATGTGATTGGAATAAATTTGTGACTTGATGCTGCCATACTTTGGAGCGGTTCTCTAATCTACCCGATAAGGAGTAGAACTACGGACACGTTGTTACTCGGTATCCTTATCTTCTTCGTGATAGCGCTTTTAGGGGCAGCGGTGGCGTTGTATCTGAAGCTGCGCAAACCTCAGAATGTTGGCGATATTTCGACACCGCTTCAGAACCTGACTCAGGTTGTCCAATCCGGACAGACCCAAACCGCAGTACTGGCAGAAAAAATCTCACATTTGGAGCCTGTAACGCAGATTGTGGGCGGAGTCCAGCTTGAACTGAAGGGCCTATCCGAGCGTGTTGCCCAGGTAGAACAGAATCAGAATGCGGTAGGGCAAAACATCCAGGCGCTGGGAACAGGGTTAGCCCAGGCCAGTACCGCCACCAGCAGTCTTATCGAAGCGACGGCAGCCATGCGAAATGAGCTCTCACGGGCAAAGGACGGCTTGACTGAGCTGCAAACATTTGCGAAAGCCCGTCAGGAGATGGAACAGCGTACTGCCGAATCCATAAAGAGGCTGGAGATGATTATTGCGGGCACTCAAACCAAAGGCACTGCGGGAGAGAATATCCTTGAGTTTGTGTTCGCTAAGCTCCCGGCTGAGTGGCAGGTGCGAAATTTTAGAGTGGGCAACAAGGCTGTCGAGTTCGGACTCCGCTTGCCCAACAATCTGATTCTGCCGATTGACAGCAAGTGGGCGGCGACTAACCTGATAGAGCAACTTGTTAATTGCGATAATCCCGACGAGCAGCAAAAACTCAAGGCACAAATCGAGTCCGCTGTCCTGAGCAAGGCTAAGGAGGTCAAGAAATATATAGACCCCAGCCTGACAGTTAATTTTGGTATCGCGGCTGTCCCTGATGCAGTCTATGATGCATGCTGTGGCATTCAGGCTGATGTTTTTCAAATGAATGTTGTGCTTGTCAGCTACAGTATGTTTGTCCCCTATCTACTGCTGGTTTTTCAGATGGTGCTTAAGACGTCACAGAACATTGACCTGGAAAAGCTCGCTGACTACACAAAGACTGCCCAGGAAAACATCAAGAAATTGCAGGAGGAACTTGAAGGGCGATTCTCCAAGGCTATCACTATGCTGAATAATTCGCGCGGTGATATGAGCACATATCTGAGCAAGGTTAACAGCAGCCTCACCAGCCTCCAGAGTGGCGCTAATGTACCGGGGGCTCCAGCAGTGTTGCCCGAACTGGGTTCCGCGAGCGGGCAGAGCCCGCTTCCGTGAGGGAGTTGCGAGAAGTATTTTGGTGGATAACCAGCTTGGTTGGAGCGGATACAACAACCTGCACAAGTAAGGCGACGTAGGGGCGCGGTTGCCGCGCCCCGTTTTTTTTCGTTAGGGGCGACCCAATGGGTCGCCCCTACACATTCGATTTGGCTCTCAGGCTGGTCATAAACAGGCTCAGGCCAGATACTTCCGTAGGGGCGGGTTTCAAACCCGCCCCTACACCTGCAAAGACGATTTCGCCAGACCTGTGTGTGAAACGACGACATATCGCCCTATTGACAAAGGATAATCGTCATGCTAAATTAATGACTGAATATTCATTCATCTATGACAGGAGAGGATGATGGTAAGGAGGCTGGAGAGGAAGGAGCAAATCACGGAGTACCGCCGGAAGCAGATTCTGGAGGCAGCGCTGGATGTTTTCTCTCAAAAGGGCTATGGTGAGGCGACTATGCCTGATATTGCCAAAGAGGCAGGCGTTGCCGTAGGCACTATCTATCTTTATTTCCCCAGCAAACGCGATCTGCTGGTCTCGATTGCGAACACATATGTGGTGACTCAACCCTTCAGGGAACTTCTGGAGAAGGCAGGCAAGGTGGATGAGAGGACCTTTATCCGTTCAGTTATGGAAAACCGTCTGAATTGGGGCTTCGAGAATGTAGAAAGGATCCTTTTCGTCTTCACTGAGATACTCCGGGACCCCGAGCTAAGACAGCAGTTCTCCGAGCAAGTTCTGGCATCTGTGCTTCAATTCCCGGAGAAGTTTTTCAAGGCGAAAATCGCCTCGGGCGATTTTCGCCGCGTGAACCATCGCTTGATTGTTCGCGCCATGGTCGGTATGGTCATCGGCTTCATCGTTCTGCGCAAGCTAGAAGGCGAGAAAAGCCCGGCAGAGGGGATGCCATTGCCTGAATTGGCTGCCGAGCTGGCAGACTTGGTTCTGGAGGGTTTACAGGCCAGGAAGGTTTGATACTTTGGGGGCAGGCTGGAGCGCTGCTCCAGCCTGCCCCCATATTATTTATGAAAGGCGAGGGAGGCTAATTTGAATAAAACTTACGCTATAGAGACAAGGAATCTGACGAAGATGTTCGGCGCGTTCACGGCGCTGAGCGAATTAAATCTGAAAATCGAGGACGGCGCCATACTCGGGCTGCTGGGTCCCAACGGCGCAGGCAAGACCACCGCTATTAAGATACTCTGCGGCCTACTCAGGCCCACCAGCGGTGAGGCTTAAGAT
>JAJYLC010000155.1 GCA_021787935.1 Chloroflexota bacterium
TAGAGCTCTGGATAGCTGATTACATGGTCGGGGGACTTGGAGGAATTGCCAGCAATACGGTCGTAGTCATTTATATAGATGGTCATATTGTCCAGATAGTTGGCCATAGCTTTGGCCCTGCGGATAGCGATAGGTTCGCCCTCCGTCGCCTTATACGCCTGAGTGACAAAACGGGCTCGCTCTATGTCTAGCTTCAGGGTGGGCCGGATATTGCTTATCTTGCCCAGCTTCTCCTGCTCCTCGACCCGGCCTGTG
The DNA here is from genome assembly GCA_021787935.1 of Chloroflexota bacterium. Classification (GTDB taxonomy): domain Bacteria; phylum Chloroflexota; class Dehalococcoidia; order SZUA-161; family SZUA-161; genus JACWAE01. The sequence continues at coordinate 256 of JAJYLC010000155.1, forward strand.
CGCTTGCCCATCATCGTTCGAAATCGCACCTGATCTGCTATTATCTGTGACAGCCTCTTCTCCTCTACAACAGCCATGGCCAGACCTCCTTCTTTATTCCCAGCTTGAATGCCCATATTCTAACGATTGGTGCCGATATGTATGTGACTTTTGTCTCACTTTTTAACTCAGTCCCCCTTACGCATCGGCTACGTTTAGAAAGGTATTTTTACCCACCTTGATTATAACACAATAACTAGCTTCGGGCAAGCTCTCACAAGTACATCGTACTATTGGCTATCTCAGTCTCAAAATCTACCAGATTGGAGCATCTAGAGGTTTGAAGATTATTGTTTTAACGCCTTATCTCACTTTCACTTGACCAAACGATAAAAAACGATTAAACTAATGCCTGTCGTTTTAATAGCAGAAAACATCCCATAAATTAAATTTTAAGGGGGTAGAACAACGTGGCTGATGAGATGAAGATGGCAGTCGATATTTATGATCCCTACCAGCATCCCGAGGAGTGGACTCCAGAGATGTACAAGAAACTGGAGCGGGCCAGGGACATAATCGAGGAGTGGTGGCTGCCCAACCGCAGACAACTAGACCGCCTGGGTGGCGTTATGGCCATGACAGAAATGTCAGACGTCTACTATGGCATGCACAAACAAATAATAAACGACGGTTTCTATGGTCGAGTGATACCCAAGGAATACGGCGGACCGGGTTGGTCGGCTATGGAGTGCGGCCTGCTCTCTGCCGAAATTACTAAGATGGCCTTCACTCCCAGGATGGACGACGCCTTTGCCTACGGTGAGCCCTGGTGCCACATGTTGCTTAAATGGACCCCAGATGAGAAGACTAAGCGAGAGTACCTCAAGAGAACTCTGGACGGAGGGTTCTGCACCTTATGGGCCACCGACCCCGAGTCAGGTGTCGACATGGGTGCTATGCGTGGCACTGCGGTAAAGAAAGGGGACTACTACTACCTTAACGGCCCCAAATGGTGGATGGCGATGTGCAGCCCTGGCCCAGTCGGACTTCAGTGGCACCTAGTGCTGTTGAAGACAGACACCACCAAGCGCACCAGCGGTCTTACCATGTTTATTGTCAACGATGAAGAGCCCGGCATCATCCGCGGCCGTGAGGGAGACCTCATGGGGGCCAGATGGGGCTGCGCCCGCTACGAGTTGCTCTTGAAGGACCTGAAGGTGCACAAGAGCCGCCTGGCAGCCCCCGAGGGCAAAGGCTTATACTCACTGGTCGATGCTATGAACAAACACATGGGCAACCAGGCGTTCCAGGCTGTGGGCACTCAGGAAGCAGCTATGAAAATCGTCATCGATTACACCTCATCCACTATCAGGTGGGACCGTCCTCTTATCGAATACCAGGGAGTCCACTTCCCCATAGCTGATATGTGGGTCAATGCGGAAGCCTCACGCGCCCTTGCTGCCAAGGCCAACAAGCTCTGGGACGAGGGTGAGGTTAACGCACTGCACGGCAAATGGTCAATTCTTGCCTTCCGCATGGCTGCCCCTGCAGCCCTCGAGGCCTGCCTCAAAGCAATGGAGCTTATGGGCGCTCGTGGCATCGAGAGAGAGGAAGGCTGGCCTTTGGAGTTGATGTACCGCGATTCCATGATCTTCCAGTTGTACCGCACGCCCAACGTAGATAGAAAGTTCCTTGCCTCTTATCTGGTACGCAAGAGGCTCTAAAGCCAATTAGCTAAATACTAGTCGGTAACGGTGGCTGGCTCTTCCGATGGAGGGCCAGCCATATTGTTGCGGGGCAGGTGAGTAAAACGCAACCCGCCACAAAATCCTATTTTCTTCTTTGCTTTCTTGCTTTAGCTAGTACTTCCAGTCATTACTATTTACTTATCCCTTTCAGTACAGCGTGCCCATTGTAGTAACCGCCTTCAGGTGATATCTTCTTGTAGGAAGATACCAGGAACACAATCTTTTCTAACCTGGTCACCTCAAACACAATTTTCAGGGGCTGAGGGATGCGATGAGAACGGCGCAGGAGAAAGAGCTCAAATTCATCTCAACGGGTAACGATGAGCTCGACAAGAAGATAGGCGGCGGGATACCTCTGAGAACCCTTACCCTTGTCGAAGGGCAATCCGACTCCGGCAAATCCGTGCTCACGCAGCAGATGCTCTGGGGCTCGCTGAACAATGGATGTACCGCTGTCATCATTACCACCGAGAACACAGCCAAGAGTCTGGTCACTCAAATGCAAAGCCTGAACCTGGATATCACGGATTACCTGCTTCTATCCCGGTTGTCGATATATCCCATAGACATCAAAAAAACCAGACAAAGCCTGAGCGCAGGCATTGTGCCTTTGCTTACCGGCTGTGCTCGGAAGGGCGTCGACGTAGCGGTGATAGACTCCCTCACCTACTATCTAACCCACGCCACTATCGAGGAGGTGCTTTCCTTCTTCGAGGAGTGCAAAATACTTACCGGCAAGGGGATGAGCATTGTCTGCGTGGCGCACTCCTACGCCTTCACAGAAGAGGCCATGGTCAGGTTGGGGTCCATGTGCGATGCCCACCTGAGGCTGCGCATCGAGACCATGGGGAGCAGGATGCTAAAGATACTGGAGGTAGCCAAGGTGCGTGGCGCTAAGCTGACCACAGGCAACATCGTATCCTTCGATGTCGAGCCCTACCTGGGCATTCGTGTCATCCCCTACGCTAAAGCCAAAGCATAGAGTCTGCCTCGTAAGATCATTCTTTGTCCACCAGCGGCACCTGTATGGGTAATCCTCTGAAAGGCATCTGTAAATCTCTCGTCATATCAACTGCATTCCGCTGGGCATGTCCCTGCCAGTGATTGTTGAAGAATACGAAGACTAGCCGGGTCTGCTCCGCCGCTAGCTTGACCTTCTCAGCCAGCTCCTTTATCTCCCCAGGTGAATACAGGTAGTTGTACCTGGTCTCGGAATTTCCTTTCCACCACATTTCAGCATTCCTGCCATGAAATCTGAAATAAGCCATATCGGAGGTTACAGGTACATCCTCCGCCACCGAAAAGTCGAACTTAGGCTCATCGATTTTCACCCAGCACACATTGGTTTCCTTGAGTACTCTGGCGATGTTGGCGTCATCGCTCCAGCTTTTGTGTCTCAGTTCAACAGCAAGCCTATATTTTCCGAACTTTTTAATTACTCCGTTCAATATATGTTGTCCGTATCCGTTATTTTTGAAACTGGGCGGGAATTGTGCCAACAGGGCACCCATTTTGCCATACTCGACCAGAGGTTTTATGCTGCGCTCAAACAAATCAACATCTTCCTGTAATACTACGCCATCCTCACCGGTAGCCTCCCTGTACATCCCGGGATGAGTGAATTTCTGCCATAGCTTCACCGTGAAAACAAAGTCTTTCGGCACCCTTCTAACCCAGTTATAAACGTTGCCCGCACTTGGCGGCCTGTAGAATGAGCTGTTTATCTCAACCGTATTGAAGAACTGGCTGTAATGCTCAAGCTCGTTTATCTTACCCCTGGGATAGAAATATCCGTTCCAGGTGCCTTCACCTTGGGGATAAGACCAGCCTGAGGTACCGATATACAATCTGGCTTGCTCAGACATCTCTTCCCTCAAACCGTATCTCCATGATTATAAGGTAGCAACATCCGTATTACAAAACATTCATTTGTAAAAGTAGGCTCTGAATTCTTAGAATGGCCTCCAAATGTCATTCCTGGCTTGACCAGGAATCCAGGTGCCCTGTACCATTCTCTCGCCCCTGGAGTTAGAGAGAGGGGGAGCCCCTTTCGCAAATATTTAAATTCGTAGGGTGAGTGCAGCATAGCGAAACCCGCCATCCGTAGGGGCGTTCAATTGAACGCCCCTACTGCGTCGCATCTCCGTCGTAGGGGTAGACTCATCCGTCTGCCCGAAACAAGAAGGCAAGAAACATCAGTTGAAAAGTGGTAAACTAGTCGCACAACAACCCCTGGAGGCGCAATATGGACTTTAAGCTAAGTGAAAAAGAAGATTCACTGCGAGAAGAGATACGCCAATTTGCCAGAGCAGAAATACCTCCGGATTTTATTCACAATTTTCTTGACGAAGAAGGTCTTGATGAAGATTGGGCTTTTACTATGTCTATCTCTAAGAAACTTGCCCGTAAAGGCTGGCTTGTGATGGCCTGGCCCAAGAAATATGGCGGGCAGGAAGCTTCGTACCTCGAGCAGATGGTTCTGGCTATGGAAGGTAGCTACTGGGGCATCCC
>JAJYLC010000156.1 GCA_021787935.1 Chloroflexota bacterium
GCCCTACGAGGAAATCACAATGAAAAGGGGGACGTCCGAGGGACGTCCCCACGAAATCCCATATTAAATTGCTCGAATAGAATAGCGGCTAGTCTCGCTGCCTTTTCTGACTTCGCTGGTAGAGATAGTCCCCAACCAATACAAGCACCAGAAAAAGAGCGCCCGCCGATACGGAAAGGGATGTGTCTAACAATACAACAGGCATTCGCTTCTCCTTGCCTTATATTGTGCCCTTAACCAAGCAAACAACAATCCTACTTGGGTACTTGATTCAGGAGGTACTTTAGTACCCGTACGAAAGCTGATGCAATTAGATGATGGTGAGGGCAGAGAATAAAGTGAGGGGCGTCCTTCCAAGAAGGACGCCCCTCACTGAATTAGACATACAACTACTGCATCTATACTGAGACGCTCAGAAGAAGATAGAAAAATAGCTCGAATAAATCCTTCATGCAGCTACGGGAACTTTTACAGTTTCGCTCTCTATTGCCAGGGGAGCTAACCTGACCACCGGCACTTCCAGAGGCGGTATGCATTCTCCGCCATTATGATGGAAGGGGATGGGCTCCCAGTTCCGGCAATTCTCACAAATCTCTACGTTGACTTTACACACATCTGGCCTTTTCATTTCCCACTCCTTTCCAGTCGGCTACAACATTTAGTATCGACCTCCTTTCTAATAATAAGGACGTTGTACCGTCTTAAAACGTTCCACTCGCTTTATACTAAGTCAGCCATATCAAATAGTCATAAAATGCAGCCAGAAAAAGTTAAAAATTTATCACACCGCGTCCCCACATCCTCATATCTCCTTATACTCCTGGGGAAAGAGAGGTGACAATCCCACTTGCGTACCTATTCACAAGTACTTATGTCCTACTTTAACGCGTTTATGAGACCCTGCTTCCCTCTTCAATAACCAGTACAGGTCAGGCCAATATTGGGGTAGCAATACCCTTTAGAGTAATTTTGCTGAGGCCAGTTTGGTAACTATGATGTAAGCTGAATCCACTGACGAGTTACCTGACAAGGCTACCGGCGGGTAGCTCCATTGTTTCGAGAGCCTTCAATTGATATCGTTTTACAGGGCCTCCAGGCGCTTGACAGCTTCGGGGACAGGCAGTTATCATCTTCTGGACAGGGTTGAGGATCAGGTATATCTCCGGCAAGATTTGAAACAGGAGGACTGCATGGCTGAGCAACTGGATATCAGCACCAAGAACTGCACCGTCGAAAGAGAGGGACACATTTTGATCGTCACTCTCAATCGGCCTGAAGCCAAGAACGCGCTTAGCCCGTCCATGCTGGTTGGCATGTATAAGGCCTGGCGGCTCCTGGATAGGGATGACGACCTGTATTGTTGCGTGCTGACTGGCAAAGGGGATACCTTCTGCTCCGGCATGGACCTGAAAGCAGGCCTGGAGGGAGGAGAAGACGCGGGGGAAATCCAGCGGTTGATGGTAGATGTGCCCAACTTACACTGGCAGGCGCTGTTACGGGAGAATCGTCCTAATAAACCGCTCATACTGGCAGTCGAGGGTTATGCCCTGGCTGGAGGCACCGAGATTTTGCAGGGCACTGATATACGTATTGGTGCAGAGGATGCCGTGTTCGGGGTCACTGAGGTAATCCGTGGCCTATATCCTATGGCAGCCTCCGCTATCCGATTGCGCCGACAAATCTCTTACTGCCGGGCGGCAGAGATTCTTCTACTGGGACGCCGAATCAGCGCTCAGGAAGCGCTGGACTGGGGGCTTATAAACCGGGTAGTTCCCAAGGGGAAAGCCCTGGACGAGGCATTGAAGATCGCACACCAGATATGTGAGAATGCACCTATTTCACTGAGGGCCATCACTCGCACGCTCCGCGAGCTTGACGAGTCGGTGCCGGAGGCGCAGGCGCTCCAAAGGCAAGATGAGATCGGGGGGCCCATCTTCTTCACAGAGGACGCTAAAGAGGGTATGAGAGCCTTCAAAGAAAAGCGCAAGCCTGCATATAAAAACCGCTGATAAAAAACAGCTACAAGATTGACCATCAGAGTGCCGGGGTCTACAATAAATTTAGATGGCGGAATTACCAATGCCTGCGAAAAAAGGTTCCAGCTCGGGACAGAAGAAGGGAGGTCTCTCACAGCTTCAAAAATGTCCTGCTTGCGGAGAAATGACCCTTTTCTGGGACAAATGCACTAATCAGGGCGTATGCCTGAATCCCAACTGCAAGCTCTCGGGACGCTGATGGAAGAGGGAGCATCCAGATGGCCGTTGACTATATTCACCAGAAGATAGGCGAAGAGATCCAGGCTCTGGCCGGGTACTACACTGTTACCGATGAGCTCAGGATCAAGCTTGACGGGAAAGAAATACTCTGCATAATCGGCGCTTGCAACATCGACAGTTCCTGCTGCGGCAACCGCAGTTTCAGATACGCTCTGGTGCCGGGCTACATCGTGAAATGGAAAAGCAAAACGGACAAATTGGGCCGCTCGGTATCAGAGGTAGAGCCTATTACGGACGAGGCCGCCAAACAGCTTATTCAGACAAAGCTCAAGGACACTCACACTGTTTTCACACAAAATATCGAGTTCTGGTAAGCTATATCCATCAGTCCTCTTGCTTCGCAGCGTTTGAAGCCAGGTAAAACCCGCACTTTGAAGCGAGCGTCTCACTGAGTCTGTGCATAAACTCTTCAGAATCCACGGGGCTGGGACTGCCGAACTGCAACTCCAGTTGGCTATACCCGTGACAGAGAATACAAACTGCCCTATGCAGGCATCCATCACAGCTTTTTATTGCTGTCTGCTCCGGCCCCATCTATTTGCCTCCTGCTGTTCATAAACATTATCGACCGGATACAGGAGGCTGGCAATCGCAATCAATTCCTATTTTTGACTTACTTTCGTCTCGCCGTTTTGAAGCTACATTAGTACCAGTACCGATTACAATTCCCCTTTTAAACTTGTCCCCGACTCGTTCAGGGAGAGGGCGTGAGGGATAAGTAATCATCTCTCCCCTAGAGAGCTTTGCTCCATAAGTCTCACTTTTAGGCTAGTTTTGGAGCAACTAACCTTTTTGCCCCAAAAGTCAAAACTGATGCCGTTTTTGGGTGGATAATCACGGCCACCACCCCCTACCCCTCGCCCAACTGCTAACAACACCCTGCGAAAATCAATGTCAAAATGATACACTGCCCGCGACATTTCCCTCTTGACATAGTAAGAACTAATGTTCTATTATTGCGCCATAACATCGTGACTGAATGTACACAGTCCGATTCAATTCAAGAGCCGCAGCCGGCATCTACTGAGCCTCACATTTGTGGGCTGATAGCTTAAAGCTTATTGCTGGTTGCACCAGGCTCTTGGCAAGCCCTGGAAAACTGAATATGTAGGATTTCGTTTGTGGGACTTTTGGGGAAATTACTCCTCGACATAGGAGCGTTTTTTACCCGAGCGGTCCCCGCTGCGTTCAGCCGAAGCTGGCCGCGGCCTGCGAAATCACGGCGTCCGGCGACCTGAAAATTGAATAATTCATGCGACATAAAACCAGGGCTGTGCTATGCCCAAAAGAAACACAAACAGTGCAAACTAGGTGCGGTCAACTGAAAGCTTGGTACTGGGGGTTCGGGAGAACGGTTAACGGACTTAGTTGCGGCTTCCTGCGGTCTGAAGCAATTTCATTTCAGCGGCTTGTCTAATCTCAAAATGTGCTGCAGGAGGTCGCTTTACCAGAGCCTTCCGGATACGTGCCTGGCTCTCCAGCTTGCTGATGAGGTTCTCCGCAGCCGCTTCCCAGGTGAAATAGGCGGCGGTGCGGCGGGCCTCGTTTCTTATCCTGGTGCCCTCGTCGGGGCATTCTTTGAGATACAGGAGATAGCCCTCTATTTCCCTGGGGTCTGAGGTCTCCAGGACGAAGGCGTTGCGGTACGGGATGGCGTAGTCCTCGCCGGTGCTGCCGGTGAAGGCGATGCCTCCGGCTGCCATGGTCTCCAGCCCGACAATGCCGAAGGGCTCATGGCCGCTGTTAGCCAGGACTGCGTCGGAGGCCCGGTAGATGATGCGCAGGAAGTCCTGGGGCAGGTGGAACCTGATGTCGATAATGTCGGCCTGACAGCTATTGCGCAGGGCCTGGAAAAAGGAATCCGAAGTGTTACTGCTGGATATGGCCTCGGATACAGTCAGACCCATCGCCCTGGCCCTGTCCAGCACCTCCATACCGTGGGGTTCGAGGCCGCCCCTGGCCAGGAGCAGAGCCCTGATGCCTCGCTGTTTGAGTCTGGCAACCGACTCCACAGCCATGTGCCAGCGTTTGTCGGGGTCCCAGCGGGCCACCTTGGCCAGGACGGTGCCGCCGTCGATAGAGAGACACTGCCTTAGCTGTTGGACCTTGTCCTCCTCCACAGGCTGGAGCAATCTTCTGGGGATGCCGTTGGGGAT
>JAJYLC010000157.1 GCA_021787935.1 Chloroflexota bacterium
AAACTCTGGATAAACAGAAAAAGGCTGGGTTGTTATATAATGTCAAGAGTATAGAAGTTTTCTCAGCCCAGGAGGTAGGCTATGGTTGACAGAGAGGCATCAGAACTGATCAAACACAAAAAGGCTGAATGGTTAAAAAAAGCATTAGAAGTCCCACAAAGGCAACCGAGTTTCAAGACTCTTTCAGGTATTAAAGTTGAGCCAGTTTATACGCCCGGTGACCTGGATAGTTTTGATTATTTACGCGATCTGGGTTTCCCCGGAGAGTATCCATACGTTAGAGGGGTTCATAATACGGGATACAGGGGAAAATTATGGACAATGCGAATGTTTTCAGGACTAGGTACCGCCGAGGAATCCAATGAGAGATTTAAGTATTTATTAAGCCACGGTGAGACTGGGCTGAGTGTCGCCTTTGATTACGCTACTTTAATGGGCTACGACACGGATATGCCCCAGGCACTGGGAGAATTCGGAAAGTGCGGCGTGGCCGTCTCATCTATGGCTGATATGGAGATTTTGTTCGAGGGAATCCCTGTAAATGAAATAACGACATCTATGACCATAAATGGACCGGCTGCTGTGATTTGGGCGATGTATATTGCGGCTGCTGAAAAACGCGGCATTCCCATGAGTAAACTCGGAGGTACTATCCAGAATGACATTCTAAAGGAATACCAAGCTCAGAATTCTTACATTTTCCCGCCTGCGCCCTCGCTCAGGCTCATAGTAGATACTTTTGAGTTCGGTACTAAGAATGTACCGTTATGGAATACAATTAGCATAAGCGGTTATCATATTCGAGAAGCAGGCTCCACTGCCGTTCAGGAATTGGCTTTTACTCTGGCAAATGGGTTGACCTATGTAAAGGCGGGTCTGGAAAGAGGTTTGCAGGTCGATGATTTTGTGCCGAGGCTCAGCTTCTTCTTCAACGTCCACAATGATTTCTTTGAGGAAATTGCAAAGTTTCGAGCCGCCCGCCGCATCTGGGCCAAGGAAATGAAAGAACGTTTTGGCGCGAATAACGAGCGAACTTTGTGGATGCGCTTCCACACGCAAACCGCAGGATGCACTCTTACGGCGCAAAGGCCGCTTCTTAATATAGCCAGGGTGGCTATGCAGGCCCTGGCCGCTGTCCTCGGGGGCACACAGTCCCTGCATACTAACTCAATGGATGAAGCTTATGCAATTCCTTCCCAGGAGGCAGCTACAATAGCTTTGTTGACGCAGCAAATCATTGCACATGAAACAGGAGTAACCAGCACCATTGACCCTCTGGGGGGAAGCTATTTCGTTGAAGCTCTTACAAATCAAATGGAGAAGAATGTCTACGAATATTTTCGCAAAATAGATACTTTAGGTGGGGTTATACCGGCGATTGAGAAAGGTTTTTTCAGCAAGGAGATCGCAACCGCAGCTTACCGTTATCAGAAAGAGATTGAGACTAAAGAGTCTATCTTAGTTGGAGTGAATGACTATGTATCTGAGGAACCATTGAACATTTCACTGCTGAAGATGGATTCCAATGGAGAAAGAAGACACCTGGAGCGACTTAATAGAGTACGCCGTGAGAGAGATAACGTGGCTGTCTCCGAAAGGCTTAAGCATCTTGGTGAAGCTGCCAGGAAAAAACAAAACCTTATGCCTTTTATTCTGGATGCTGTGCGCTGCTACGCGACTTTGGGAGAAGTTTGTGGTGTCCTGAGGAAGACTTTCGGAGAATACAAAGCTGATACCTATATATCCATATAGGTATCAGCTTATTTGCTATGGGATAATGGCTTCGTTTACCTTCTCTTGGGTTCACCCCATTGGCTGGAGCCTGAGGCCTCCGGTATGCCGGCGGACAGCCATTCAACGCTGAACTTTTGCCTGATTTGATGCAGCCTCGTACTGATTTCGCTGCTAAGATTGCTCATGACAACGAATCCAATATGGGGATTCTGCTCGAATAAATCCAGCAACGCCGAGCCATTTATACGGATTTCCTCGCCTGCCTCCACACATTCAGCGGATGCAGTATAGGTATACGGAGCTACCAAAGCAGACCATCCAAAGATTTCTCCCGCTTCTGCCCTGTGCACCATGACATGCTTATTCCACGGCTCACGAACCCACATTAAAATATCGACTTTGCCGCTACGGCAAAGTCGCAGATTGCCTGCTCTTTTTCCTTCTGTGATAACGACATCACCCGGACTCATGGTGCGTTCGCTGCAAAGCTCCGCTATTTTTGCCAGTTCACTATCGTCCAGACCTTTGAATAGTTGAAAACCCTTCAGAACTAATGCGTTGACCATTTTGCAAACCTCCTATTCTCTAGACTCTTTCCCGGAACCGAGCCATGCCCGTCTTTCCGAAGCTTCTATATGGAGATTTCTTGTAACGATAATGATATCCTGAGCATAAAATCGAGATTTAAGGATTGCATCGAGTCACGAAAGCAACTAAATATCCACCATTAAGGCTTTCGATGGTCATATTATAACTAATAAGCGCTTTTTCTGCAATATTTGCCTTCCAACCGGGCCGATGAGTTCAAAGTGCAATTAGGCTGTCATAATTATTGACCTATGGACTTGCTGTGTTATTATACGTATCGAAAAGTCAAACCTCTATACGGCACAATTTGTAGGAGAACTAAAGTACACTGCAATCCCAGCAGTGCCCTAATAATCAAAGAAAGGGAGGGGAGTCTAGATAATGGCTACAATAAGTGGTGCAGAAGCTCTGGTGCGTTGTCTCATCGAAGAACGGGTAAAATATGTATTTGGTGTACCCGGCGACCAATGTAATCCTATCACCGACGCTATATATCGGCTGGGGCGAAAAAAAGGACTTAAGTTTATCACAGCCCGCCACGAACAAGCAGCAGCCCATATGGCAGATGCCTGGGCCAGGGTGACTGGGGAACCCGGTGTCTGTCTGGGAACAGTGGGCCCCGGAGTTGCCGACCTTGTGCCAGGGGTATATGCAGCCTGGGCTGACTCTATCCCCTTAGTTGTGCTGGGGGCGCAGAATCAGACCTGGCGTTCCTACCCCGAGCATGGTTCCATGCAGGCTCTCGACCAGGTGCCCCTGATGGCGCCCATTACGAAGTGGCAGGCTCTGGTGAACGATGTGAGGAGAATGCCTCACCTAACACAAATGGCGATTCGCGCTGCCGTCTCGGGACGCCCTGGCCCTGTTTATCTCGACCTGCCCTCCGATGTCCTCTGTGACAAGCTGGATGGTGATTCATATCCTGTGCTGCCTCCGGAGAGCTACAGAGCGACCACCCCTCCTATAGCCGACGAACGCCTGATTCAAAAGGCAGCGGAGATGCTGGCGAAGGCGAAACTGCCGCTGATTCACCCCGGCGGCGGGGTGCTGCGTTCAGGCGCGTGGGACGAACTCATAGAACTGGCGGAGTACCTCTCAGCCCCAGTTACTTCCAGCCTTTCAGCACGTGGCGTCATTCCTGAGGACCACCCTCTGTGCCTGATTCCCTCAGGGCTTGGTGCGATAGTAGCGCAGACAACAGCTGACGTGGTACTCCTGGTGGGCAGCAGACTCGGCGATATAGATTTCTGGGGACGTCCGCCGTTCTGGGGTGAGACAGGCAAACAGTGCTTCATTCAAATCGACATAGAGCCTCAGAACATCGGCCTCAATCGCCCGGTAGACCTCGCCCTGGTCGGAGATGCCAGGGCAACCCTGCGTGCCTTGCTCAAGGCAGTAAAGAAGCAGACCAAAGCCAGGAAGGAAACACCTCAGCTTAAAGAGGCCCGGCAGGCACAAAAAGCCTGGTTGGATGGATGGAAAGAAGGGGCCCATTCTGGCAATGTGCCCATCCATCCTCTCCGCCTTATGCGCGAGGTGCGCGAGTTCTTCCCACGGGAAGCTATCTGCGCGGTGGACGGTGGCAACACGGCTGTCTGGGCTTTCTACCAGAACCGGATTTATGAGCCGCGTTCCTTCCTCTGGCCTGCCGACTCAGGACATCTGGGCACTGGCCTGCCCTATGCCATAGGGGCCAAGCTCGCCAGACCCAAGACCCCTGTTTACTGCATCACCGGCGACGGTTCCTTCGGCTTCAATGCCATGGAGATGGAGACGGCAGCGCGTGAAAAGCTGCCCATTATTGTCATCATTGCCAACGATAGGGCATGGGGTATGATCAAGGGCGGACAGAAGCTGGTTTACCAGGAGCGCTACTGCGGCGTAGACTTCAGCGACGTCCGTTACGACAAACTGGCTGAGTCCCTGGGCTGCTACGGCGAGCGAGTGACCAAACCAACCCAGATCAAACCAGCATTGAAGCGAGCGGTGAACTCCGGCCTTCCGGCGGTA
>JAJYLC010000038.1 GCA_021787935.1 Chloroflexota bacterium
TTTGTTCATCCTAGTAGCCCCCTTGAGTCTACACCTCCACCTTAGAGTCATTCCTTCTCTGCTTCATCAAAGGAGAAAGGTTAAATGCTGCGAGACTAGGGAATGACTATGATGGACGGTCTTTCCTCCTACTTTTCATTAGCTTGATTCCAGAAGTCATTAGTATATACATCCTCGGGTTGCAACATACCGCCGAGTATGCCTTGACGCAAGATGTATATGGTCTGTCTTACGGTTGTCCGGTCTGTGTATCCGATGTCACGCCCTGATATCTGAACAAGCTTTGAGATCTCCTTCATCATCGAGATCTGATGCTGCCGGTTTAGCACACCACTTTCATCATATTTAAGTACAATATCCACAGCTTCCTCCGGGTTGTCTATGGCATACTGCCAGCCCTTCAGACTGGCGCGCAGCATGCGGACACATAAGTCGGGTTGCTGCTCGGCCACCTTGCGGCTAGTGAAAAGCGTATCGCCGGGAAAGCCTAGACCGTAATCAGCGTAGTCAATGACATTCAGGTCCTCTGCTTTCAATCCGCTCTCCAGGACAGTCTGGTATTCGTTATAAATCATCGCCGAGGCTACGTCGAGGTTCCCTTCAAGAAATGGTCCTATGCTCCCTCCCTGAGATATAACCTCTACATCATCTAACGAGATACCTTCGTTGGCCATAAGCACATCGAATTGGGCTTCCCAGCTTCCAAGCCAGACGCCAACCCGCTTACCAACGAAGTCTTTAGGCTGCTCAATACCCGAAGCTTTCTTGGCAATCAGAAGTAATCCGTTCTTCTGTTGAATCTGGCCAATGCTTATGACCTCCTTACCTTTTTGGATAGCAACACAGAGGTCTGCCAGTAGACCGGTACCAAATTGACTCTTTCCACTGGCGACCAGATCAACAGGTGACAGAGCGGGGCCTCCGGGTTTTATGGTAAGGTCAATGCCTTCATCCCGGTACCATCCCTTATCCAACGCTACATAGTATCCGGCGAACTGTGCCTGAGTAAACCATTGCAGTTGTATCGAAACCTTTTGCAGGGAACGACATGCAAGAGTTGTTGGTCCAAGAGCGCATACACCCACCAGAACCACCACAAGTATTATGGCAAATGAATGCCAGACAACCTTTTTGAGGCTAGAACGTCTCATACGTGTTCCTCCCTCACCTCTGGACAAACAGGCCACTTTCTAGCTCAGTTTTGACCATCCCATGATAGGACTACTCTTATGAGGCAGGTGAGAATATGCTCTCCTTTGACAATTTGCAACAGTTAGGAATACTTGTAGTAGGATGGCTCTCTCTTAAGAATAACTATACTATGTAAAGACTTGATTTCAAAGAGCGTCTGTTTCACACACAGAAGGGCAGAGGTTCGAGACCTCCACCGCCCACCATATTTTGAACATAAAATTAAGCCCTGGAAACAACCAAGGACCTGTTTCTCCTGAAATAGCTAATCTTTAGCTATCCCTTTGGTGTCTGCGTCAGATTTAAGACCGCTCTTTAGACGGGATAGCTAGTATAATCTCCGATAGCTATGTAAAATCAATGTATTAAAACCACTACCTTTTCGCTTCGAGCTGTATCTTAGCGTCGCGAGCCCCTAACCAAGTGGTTGAATGAAACTAGCTATTGCCTAGAGACGTTCTTTGCTTCTTCAAATACAATATCTGAAATATACGAGACACCGATGGTGGCACGGGTAATTGCCGTCCTGCCCAAAAGATGACGCATATCGACAAATGCCCCATCTGTGACAATCTTTTTGATCTCTTCATCCAGGTTGAGTTGCCTCTTCCATGGTACATGCTCAAAGATCACTCCGTGATTGTGCAAAAGAGTATTTGCATTTGCAATATTGACCTGAGGCAAGTAGAAGAGAGCATCCAGTGCATCTTTAACGAATGAAGATAAATCGGTCGTTAAATCAATCCCCATCCCAAAGCTCACCATTGTCTTACCTTGATATTTTGGCACAACATTTAAGTCGAGCCATCTATCAGAGTTATCCTCGTGCATGATCGACTTGCCATTCTCTGGAGCGAACTCCTTGATTGGTGAAATCTTCACGCCTGAACTATAGACTCCTCCTGTGTCAGCTATCATAGCAAGGCTCACCACTCCCCTGAAACCTGCTTTCTTCCCCCTCGCAATCTCGAAGATACATGTGTAGAGGTCATTCATAGTGAGCCCTGCATCCCCTTCACTCTCCACCGCGATGATGTCATTGAACTCTCCGCTTAATGCCACATTGAATCCAGTGTAAAACATCACTTCACCAGTGTCTCTTCTAGGGATTAGAAAATCCGGCGTATCACTGCCATTAGTTGGCAGACAGACCATTGTGCCACCTATTGTGATCATCTCGCCAAGGATGTGGATGCAGTCTTTCACATCCCTGCCCATTGCACCAAGACCGATGGAATACTCAGTCTCGGAGAATCTTCTCGAGAATATGTCTCCTTCCTCCAATTGAGCAAAGAGCGTATTAGAAATATTGCCCACTACCTTAAGCATGGCTTCTCTGGAGGGTGATTCGAAGATCGTGAACTGAGCTCCGCGATTTTGATATGTAGGTAGGTGAGGCCAATCTTTCTCAGCTTGTCTCATCGCTTCTAAAGCGACACATCTTTTGAACGCCTGCTCTTTCGTAGAATGAATAGGAAAGAGTTGATCGAATCCCGCCATCTCCAACACCTTGCGCGGGTATTCATTCACGTTGCAGAGGTGAACGCCGCCGTCTCTCCTCTTGAGCATCTTTTCAGTAGCCAAAAGTGTTCTGATACCACCACTGCTTAAGTATGGGACATTCCCCATATCAATGACTACGAAGAAATCATCATCTGCAACAAGTTTCTTTATCGCCTCATCCAATTGTGACGCTTCAAATGCATCAAGCCTGCCCGATACCGAGATCGTCAGGATGTTATCTGTTCTATCGGAAACTATTTCCATAGCTACCTCCGTCTATATATATGAAAAGCTTTTGCTTGAACGTCGTTTATCTCCTATTACTCTTCGGGTGCGGTAATTTCACCGGAGATGATTTTCTTCTTTATCATTGCGATAATTTTTTTCAGCAACTGGTTTCTCATTCTCGCCTCCGGTTTTGAACCTCAAAATTTATTCTATCATATATGAACATAGAATGCTGTTTTATATGAATAGGATGGCTTTTTACATATTTGACGAATGTTTGACTGTTGACAATAAATGAGACATTGGTAAGTATATTGCAAGAGGCTAGGAAGAATATCTTAATCCTCAAGCTGCGTTATTTTCTGATCAGGCGACATGACATATATATGTGAGAAAGTGCTGCCTTTAGCGGCACCATGCCAGTGTTTCTCCCCTGCCGCAATGAATATGACGTCCCCAGGCCTGACAGTTATCTCCTCTTTATCCGTGGCGACAATGCCTTTGCCTTCGGTGACAATGAGTATTTGTTCGATAGAGTGACTGTGAAATTTGTTTCTAATCCCTTTGCTGAAGTTTACCTGCTGTATTAAGAAGTTTTTACTCAGGTCTGTTCCAATAATCGACTGCTTGGTGACCGGACCAGTGAATAGTTTGTCTACCCATGGCTCTTTGGCTACCTGGGCTACTCTGATTAGCTTCACGATTACCTCCTTCTTTCTTAAGAACTGAGAATGTTTTAATTTAGAGGCTTTGCCTAATAGTCCAGTTACCATTTCTATATTTATTTGATATATTAAACAAGTTTAAGCGTTGTCTATTAACCATTATCGGATTGGGTACGATTATTGTCAACTGAGGAAAAGGTAAGTGCAAGCTAGAATTCGGCGTGTTCAGGAAGGTTATACCTAAGTACAAAAATGCTTCGCTCGAAAAGGGGGATGGTTTTTATCCCAGTTCTTTACCTAGAATAGTAATGGCAACAACTGACCTCGACGGGGCATCGCCCAGGTTGTGTGTAAGCCCCAGCTTTACATTCCTCAACTGGCGCGCAGGCGTTTCCGCTCTGCCCTGCATTTGTGTAACCAACTCGTAAACCATCCTGATGCCGGTAGCCCCGATAGGATGGCCGAATGACTTTAATCCGCCGCTTATATTCATAGGCTGTGCTCCATCGTGATGGAAACGACCGTCAAAGACGTCGTCTTTCACATGCCCCTGCGCGCTGAATCCCAGGTCTTCCATGATGATAGCTTCGGTGATCGAGAAACAATCGTGTATTTCAGCGAAGCTGATTTCCTCACGAGGATTCTTCACCCCTGCTTCCTTGTAAGCCCTGGCAGCAGCCTGCCTGGTAGTCTCAATATAGGTTCCATCCCAAGACCCGGCAGCCCATTCTTCCGGTGCTCCGGAAGTGCAGCTGATTTGCAAGGCTTTAACGTATATCGGGTCATCCCTGTACTTCTTGGCATCCTCCGACCGACATAGTACAGCGCATGCCGCTCCATCGGTGACACCGCAGCAGTCAAACAGGCCTAACGGCCATGCGATGATAGGGGCGGAAATGATCGTTTCTATGGTTACTGCTCTGCGCATATGTGCTCTGGGATTCAGAGAGCCGTTATAGTGGCTCTTGGCTGAGATACGTGCCAGCATCTCCTTGCCTGCGGTGTAGTCAATATTGTACTTGGCGAAGTATGCTGTTGCCAACAAAGCGAAGACGCCGGGGCCGCCGCTTAGTAAAGGAGCTAGGAAATTGCCCTTGGGTGGGGTATCCACACCGCCTACCGGAAGTCCCGGTGTGCCGACATCTTTCAGTTTCTCCACACCTACAACCAGGGCCAGGTCAATAGCGCCTGAGGCGACTGCATAGGAGGCGAACCTGAAAGCATCGGCTCCGGTACCACAGTAGTTCTCGTTCCTGCTGAATGGAACATAGTCTAATCTCAGGATCTGGGCAATGGGGGTAGCAGCCTTCCCCAGATGTACGGTGGGGAAAGCAGTACCGGCGAAGCCCCCTTCTATATCATTTGGATCGACACCAGCATCCGTAATAGCTTCCTTATATGCTTCAATTAAAAGGTCCTCTGCCGAGCAATCCCATCTTTCCCCAAATTTGCTGCATCCTACACCGATGACTGCAACTTTATCTTTTATTCCTTGTGCCATTTTGGCATTTCCTCCTTATTCGTTCGGTGATCTTCCTACTCACGGGCAGGAACGGCGACCCATTGGTAGATGCTAACTCCACGCGGGGCATCTACCAGTTTGCGTCGAACAGTCATCTCAACGGGCATGCCAATTGTGAGCTCCGCGGGATCAACGTCGCACATCTGTATGAAGATCCTGCCGCCGCTGTCGAGATTCACATAACCTGAAGATGCGGGGGGCATGGCAACGCCAGCGGATACCATGTAATCATTTGTGAGAGAAAAGACCTTACCCTTTTTATCCGAGAGCCGGATATCTTCCATCTGATCTATTGCTTTACACTCGGGATTTACGCAGATGTGTCTGGGCGGGAACTGGATAGTGCCGCATTTCCTGCACTTGTGGCCATAGAGTTTGGTTACCTCTTTCCTCTCTCTCCATGCCAGCGAGTAGGAAGTGAAAGCGTACTCTCCTTCACGGGGGCTCTTGTAGAAATTGACTGCACCGGTTATGGATGCGAATTTCTCCCAGCTGTCCAGGTCCTTCCTGCGAGCCAGGTTCTTTTTAATTCCCCATTTATCTTTAATCTTACCTATTTTGTCGGTAGCTCTGAACAACAGCACATCCACTCCCTGGCCCCAGCTGGCAATCAAGATTCTGTCGCCGGCTTTGGCTTCTTCCAGCGCCCCTATAAGCATCATCAGGGAATGAGCTGCACACGTATCGCCTACGTTATCCATCAGACAATCCTGCAGCTTAGCTGGATCGATTTCCAACTTTTTGGCCAATTTATTGTAACCCCTGGTGTTTGGATAACAGAAGGCAATTTTATCTATGTCATTTATGCTCAGGTTCTGCTGTTTGAGCATCCCGTTCACAGCCTGCGGGATCAGTTTTTCATAACCTTCATCGCGGATCCACCTGTCTTCCCAGGCGTGGTCGAATGGTTCGTAAACAGCACGCCACCGGTCAACAAAATCGATTGAAGTTGAATATGTTGCTTCGAGTTCCGCTACAACGTCGTCCTTACCTACGATAAAGGCGGCGGCACCGGCACCGAAAACGCTTTCCTGCGGGTTGCCCGGCTTAATTACCCTGCAGTCAGCAGCGGAGACCATTACATTGTTTAAAGAGCCAGCTTTGACGGCATCTATAGCATTCATTAAAGCAGTGGTTCCAGCCTTACCGCCGGAGGCGAAATCAGCTACTCGGATGTCATCCTTAAGGTCAATCGCATTTGATATTATACTGGCCTGTTGTCTCACTAAATATACCGGAGTGCTGGTTGCAAAATAGAAACCTTCTATCTTGCTCCTGTCTTCTCCGTCCAGACAGTAAATGGCTGCGGCTGCGCCCATGGTAATACTGTCTTCATTCTGATTTTGTACTGCTCTTTCACCGGGCGGCGGGAAAACCATCAGAAATTGGGTTGCCTCGCCAAATTTCGCTCTGCTCATACGATACCAGGGAATATAAGCTGAATATGATGTTATTCCGACCATTTGTTAATTTAACCTCCTGCTCAATATTTTGAAGTCGTGGAGATTTAGAAAAAGCTTATGGTAAATCCCCCCTGATGTCTTTTCTATTTCGAGGTCGCTCGCCTGTATATAATAGTCACAATCCCTGCAATGCTTTTCCATCTCGAAATCGGCTCTAACCCGCCAACGATAAGTGTACAGCACCCACTTCTTGTACCTACAGTATAAAACTATGAGTAAGGAATATAGTACTTTGTGATAGAACTCAATCGTGGGATATATCACTCACATTTCCCTCCAGCTTATTCCTTGCTCCAAATAGGGCTCCGTCGGCCTGCCATTCTTCCTGGTTTGCCCTTGGCCTCCTTCATTTCCTTTTTTGGCACGACATCTTATAAAATATCCTTGCACGGATCTACATCCTTTCTCGTTCCCCTAGGTTGGTACGGAGAATAAACTATCATAGTCAGAATGGCAAGAAAGCCTTGTGGATACGCTGACGACATTTGCTGAAGATTTCAAGCTTTTATCTCCGGCACTCTGGCTAATGATGCTCTTCGGCCTCTGCCTTCTCTGCATCGGCCTTCGTCTTATGCACAGTCTTATCAGGATGATTGGGAGGAGAGTATACGGTATACAACTTCAGCTTTGCGCTCTTTGAAGTATTTATTACATTATGGTGTGTGCCTGCTGGAACTATAACCGCATCCCCATCTTTTGCCAGATGCTTTTCATTTCCGCCGAAGATAAATGCTGCTTGACCTTGCTCGATGCGAAAGAACTGGTCAACATTCGTATGCACTTCATTGCCAATCTCTTCACCGGGTTGCAAGCACATTACTACCAGCTGAGCATACTTGCCGGTAAACAATACTTGTCTGAAATAATTGTTGCTTAAAGTCTGTTTCTCAATTGGTCCAACGTATCCCGCCATAGTTAAACCTCCCCAATCATTTTGTTTGATCCTGCTGGGACTTTACCACTTTATGTGGACCGACGCAAGAATTGTACCGAAATCCATGTGTCACGAAATGAGTTAATGTTCAACGGTTCGAGCGGTGAAAGGCTCGCCAGAATCATCAATTGGTGGAATGCGGCCGGCAAACGGCGGGGTCCACTCATCTGGGCCAAAACGCCGATTGTCTCTTAAGATGATACTGATACACCTTCGGGGCTACCTTCAGAGCTGAATCCACCGCTTGCTCGGAGCACATATAAGGGCCGCCGTCAGCGTCAACTCCCACATAGAACAGACCTGCAACCGGTGACTGCGCCTTGGGCTTATGCTTGCCGACCTGACCAACCACCTGAGCCGTTCCACAGATCTCTCCTCCCTGACCGGGGACAACGGAGTCGCGCGAGCGGGCCGATGCCTCGGCTGGTCCGATGTACCCTTCTTTGGATTCTATGTACGGCAGTATCTCAGGATAGACCTCGGCCACCAGTTGATCAGTCCTATCCCAAATGAGCTTGACGTGCGGGTCTTTAGGGTCAGAGGACGCGTTGCTGCCCACTTGCATGATTTGCTTTCCTGGGGGTGCCAGGCTCGGGTCGTAGTTGGAGTTGACCACGATGCTGACAGTCACGTCACCTGGAATGATACCTTCCCTGGCATCATTGTATCTTTTGACGTCCCACCAGGCCTCATCGGAGAATATCTGGTAAAAGCCGTGTTTCAGCACCGGCTTGCTGAGTATATAATTGCAGCGCGTAAACCCCATGCTTGGAAGAGCTGCTTGACCCAGCTAACGTAGGACTTGTCAAAGTACTTCTCCTCAGCAAGCTTCAGCACGGTGGCTTGAATCACAGCATCGCTTACGACGATAGGGGCTTCGAAATCACCACCGCCCTTCACCGAGACGCCTGTAACCTCCGTGCCCTTGATGTTGATTTTCTCCACCCTCGTCTTCATCAGGAACTCCACCCCAAGCTCTTTGCACCTCTCACCAAGGGTTTCAGAGAGCCGACCAAAACCTCCTAGAGGATAGGCTATGCCCTCCCTGAACTTGAGATAAATCGGAATGGCTTCCGAAGCTGCGACAAGTTCCTTCGCGTGGATCAGACCCCCATTGCTAAACATGTACATCTGAGAGGCAACAGGCCAAGGGAAACCCATCTCCTCCACGAATTCCTGTAAAGGGGCCTCTTCAAGCGCAGCAAGCTTGCTCGGGTCTTGGTTGATCTCCCCTTCGTAGCAGCCACTAAAGCCTGCTCCTTTTCGTCAGGCGTGTAGCCCAGCAAGTTAAAGATAGGTTCAGGGTTCAGAGCATCCGACCAATCGTTAACCCAGCGCCGCCACTTCCTAGTCTTGGGGTCGCGATACGCCATCTCCATGGGAAGCAACACAGTTTCGTATCTATTTGGTATATCCAATTTCTTGAACAAAGCCTCCCATCGTCCCTCAGAGGCTGGAAGGCCAGCCATGACCCCGAAGTCGAAGGTATAGCTCTGTCTGGTATATCTCTGCATGAGCCCGCCGACCTGTGTATTCTTGTCTATTACAAAGGTCTTCATGCCCCACTTAGCCAACTGGGAAGCGCAACCCATGCCTCCTGGCCCAGCCCCAATGACTATAACATCGTATATATTCGACATATTCTTAGCACCTCCTCCCGATTGATTACCCTGCTATGCCACTAAAATAGGCAGAGGTATCTTTCTTGTCAATGGTGTATTCCTATACACTGATGTTTTAATTTCTTGACGTGTCTTGGAGCCAGCACTACCTCTCCGAAAAATGCGGCCTATGTTTAACCTTAGCAGCGAGTTGAACATTCCCGAGAATTAGTATATGGAATAAAAGTATTGATGGCTCCAGCTACAATAGCATAGTCCGATGTGAAGGACGAAAACTAAAGTAGGAGGAGCCACGGAATGAAGAATAGAGTAGCGAGGAAACTAAAGCAAATCCCGGTGGGATACCTGACAATAGGGCTTGATCAAGAGAGTCCTCCTGGCCAAGCCCGAATGATGTATGATGGGACTCCGCCATTCGCGGATGATCCTGCCATCTGTCTGCTATTTTAGGGGCCAGGTAAATTAAGGCATGGGGCACCACCTTGTCTCTTGGTAGCTGTCTGGGCTTTATCATCCTTCGGTGGAACCGAGGCATCACGGTATTCACCGAAGCACGTACCGAAGAGGTCATCACCCAGGCCTAGTTTCTCATCTTTGTTTTTTCGTTTGTCCATTATTTCTGCCTTTAGTGTGTTACGGCTGCGCCTTCGCGCTATTCTAATACGAGTACAGCCGTAAAGCAAGTACTTTGCCTTTTACAGTGGTTGCATTCCCTCTTTCCGACGGAGAATCGCTTAATGTCGGCAAGAAGGGGATTATGTGTAAAACAAAGTCGGGGCGAGTGGATTTGAACCACCGACCTCAGCGTCCCGAACGCTGCGCGCTAAACCAGACTGCGCCACGCCCCGGCGCTCAGATTATAGCTCAATACCCTACGTTTGGCAACGAGATATAGTTGAGAGGTCTGACTGGCCACAGTAAGCGATTTGAGAAATGAGACATAAGTCACAGACCGCGACGTTTATTTTCATATAGCCTATGACTATGCAAAATTTTGTTGCTGATATTCGAGTTGGCAAATAAAAATAGGAGGAGCGATCAAAATGATGGCTAAATTCAAATGCGGTATTTGTGGGTATGTCTACGTGCCTTCGGCAGGAGACAAAGACAGAGACATAGAACCAGGCACTCCCTTCGAAGACCTCCCCGAAGAATGGAGATGCCCACATTGTGGAGCACCTCAGGAAAAGTTCCATAAAGATGAGCCGATTTGTCGTACAATCTGCTGATTTGAAAATTATTTCTAGCCAAATGTTGTGGACAGTGATTTACATGCTCGTCGCCATATGATAAAATGTAATTTGGTGAGGTGCGGGCTTAATACCTCGTGCTAAAGGAGTAAAAATGGCCGATAAAAAGAGCGTTGATCCTGCGGTAGTTGAAATACTAAAAAAGGCCGAAGCTGAGGGAGTTTCCACGGCCTTCAAGCGAGCTGATGAAACTAAACCCTGCCCTATTGGACATGAGGGAAATTGTTGCAAAAATTGCTTCATGGGACCCTGCCGCCTGACCGGTAAGACACTGGTAGGCATCTGCGGCGCTACCAAGTCTACAGTCGCGGCAAGGAACCTAGCACGATCTATTGCTTCTGGCTGCGCAGCTCACTCCGACCATGGCCGCGATATGGCGATGACACTGCTTGCGGCCGCTACAGGTGAAGCCCCTGATTATTGTGTGAAAGACGAGAGGAAGCTGAGAAGGGTGGCTGGATATCTGGGCGTACCCGCAGATGGAAAGACCACCAATGATCTTGCCAAAGATGTCGCCCTGAAGGCACTAGGCGAGTTCGGCAAACAAACAGGCGAATTGATTTATATTAGCAGAGCTCCAGCCAAGCGTCAGGCAATCTGGCGCAAATTGGGCGTTGTGCCCCGCGGAGTTGATAGAGAAATCGTTGAGACATTACACCGCACCAGCATAGGTGTCGACCAGGATGCTGAGCACATCTTGGATCATTCTGTGCGGACTGCTCTGGCTGACGGCTGGGGTGGTTCCATGCTCAGCACTGATATCAGTGACATACTTTTCGGCACCCCCGGACCGATTGCTTCAGGGTCCAACTTCGGCGTGCTCCGGGAGGACGAGGTAAACGTAGTTATACACGGTCATGAGCCCACTCTTTCCGAGTTGATTGTAGCAGCGGCAAGCGATCCCGAAATCATCGAATACGCTAAATCCAAGGGCGCTAAGGGCGTAAACCTGGCGGGAATCTGCTGCACGGCTAACGAAGTCCTGATGAGACAGGGCGTGCCTCTGCTGGGCAACTTCCTGGCTCAGGAGCTTGCCATACTCACCGGTGCCGTTGACGCAATGGTGGTAGATGTACAGTGCGTCATGCAGGGCATAGTTGAAGTTGCCAAGAACTATCATACCAAGATAATCAGCACCTCCCCTAAGGCGAAAATTGAGGGTGCTACTCACATCGAGTTCGACGAGCATAAGGCAATGGAGATCGCCAAGACGATTCTTCGCATGGCTATAGACAATTACCCCAGGAGAGGCAAAGTCAATATCCCTGATATACAGGACCATCTGGTCGCTGGCTTCTCCCATGAGTATATTGCGTACATGTTGGGCGGAACACTGCGTGAGTCCTTCCGCCCGCTGAACGATGCTATCATGGCAGGGCGCATACGCGGCGCTGCCGGCGTGGTCGGGTGTAATAACCCCAGGGTAACTATGGACGACCCGCACCTTTACGTTGTGCAGGAGTTGATTAAGAACGATATACTGGTGGTTACCACCGGATGCAACGCCATAGCCTGCGCCAAAGCAGGCCTGCTCACCCCTGAGGTCATGGAGCAGTGCGGCCCAGGGTTGAAAGAAATCTGTCAGACAATTGGAATCCCGCCTGTGCTGCATATGGGCTCCTGTGTGGATAACACACGTATTTTAACTGTACTTACGCAGTCAGCCTGTGAAGGCGGCCTGGGCGAGGACATCAGCGACCTGCCTGTGGCAGGGTTTGCTCCCGAATGGATGTCTGAGAAAGCTCTGACCATCGGCACTTATGTAGTAGCTTCAGGCGTGACTACCTGGATGGGCGTTGGCTCGCCTGTTGCCGGCAGCCCGGATGTCGTGAAGCTAATTACAGAAGGATACCAGAAGAAGTTTGGAGCTGCCTGGTACTTCGAGCCTGACTACAAGAAGGCTGTGAGGGAGGCCATAGCCCATATCGATGGTAAGAGGAAGGCGCTCAAGCTCGAAGAGTACAGCCCGACCAAGTACGCTCAGAGCAAGACCTATCTACCCGGCGATTACTTCTCTCCTGAGAAGCACGGCGCTTATTCGTTGAAGTAAGATAGCTGGCTCAGCAATATAAGTGGTGCTCGTCCTTCCTGAGGAAGGACGAGCACCTTTGTTTTTCTTCTGGCGTGTATTCAGCGTTTATACGATGGCTACTTCACTGACTTATCAGACTGCATCATACCGAACATATTTCCTTCGGTATCCTGGCAGTAAGCGAAATAGCCCACGCCGGGAATAGGCGTCTTAGGCATAATAGTTTTGCCGCCTGCTGCAACAACCTTCTTGAGGAAAGATTCAACGGACGTGACATCTATCGAATTCACCACGCCCATTGCCGGATCTGACTTCTTCATTATGGCGCCGTTGATCCCCGGCTCTTTATCGCTTCCGGTAGTCACCAGCCAATAATCCATCGGCCCTTCCCACTTCTTAATTTTCCACCCGAAAACCTTCGAATAGAATTTTATAGCTCGTTCCGGGTCATCCGCCGGTATCTCGAAATGTGTTACCCTAGACATGCGCATCCCCCTTCCACCACCAGATTTATAACTCACTTTAG
Organism: Chloroflexota bacterium; assembly: GCA_021787935.1. Lineage (GTDB taxonomy): Bacteria > Chloroflexota > Dehalococcoidia > SZUA-161 > SZUA-161 > JACWAE01. The sequence goes on from JAJYLC010000038.1 coordinate 12,937, forward strand.
AATAAAACCAACTTACCATATTATAGAGAGCGTTAAGTTAAGAAGTCATAAAATCGTTGGTTAAAAACTTAAATAGTTATCACATTTTAGGTGAAGAGCTCAGCCACTACCTTGATGGCCTTGACGTCACAGAGCGGAACATCTAAAATGTCATCCATGAAGCGTTCACCTGCCCGGTATGCCATAATTGCCGTCATAGCGGTGGTAGTGGTTGGAATACTGGCTGCCCTGGCGGTAACAAAGTCATGGACGGCATTTCTGGCTATTGCTATCCTCTGCGTACTCTCGTTTGTATTCCTCTTCGATATTTCAGGTGGGAAAGAAAGCCCAGGATAGTTGCCCATCCTTTGAAGTTAGCCGGATAACACCTGAACTCCGCCACCAGCATATATTGCCCTGCGGGTGTTATTAACTTAGGAAAGGCATCCTGCCAGCACCGGAGTTTGAGGAAGCACCTCTTCATCGAACTGGGGCAGGAAAGTAGACTGTTTCTCCGAGGGAAGCATGCCCTGAAACCAGATAAAGGGAGTCGCTCGTTTAGTCACCACCTGCATCTTCTTCAGTTGCTCTAGTGAGTTAATACTGTGGTCTTTGCGTGTTTCGATTATTCGGGTGGCAGACACTGGCCCGATGCCCGGGACGCGGAGAAGCTCATCGTAGCTGGCTTTGTTGACGTCTACCGGGAAAAGCCAGGGCTGTCTCTGCGCGATAAGGAGCTTGGGGTCTTTTGTTATAGGGAGATAGCCCTTCTCTCCTAGAGCCAGGTCAATCTCCTGGGGAGAGAACTTGTAGACCCTGAGCAGCCAATCTACCTGATACAGTCGGTGTTCGCGATGTGGTGAGGTAGGGCTGTGGTCTTCCAGCGGGGAGCGCCACACCGGGGAGAACGCGCTGAAATAGACTCTTCTCAACTCGAGCTCGTTGTACAATGCACTGGTAGTACGTAAGATATCACGGTCTGTCTCACCGGCGGCCCCAACCACAAACTGGGTTGTCTGCCCGGACCGCACCAGACCCTCATTACTTGACATAACCTGTTTTATCCAGCGCATACGTTCCACGATGTCCTGATGTAGATTCTTCTTTGAGCTCAATCTGGCCAGATGGTGAGCGGTCGGGGCCTCCACGTTAAGCGATACCCTGTCTGCCAGCCTGCAGCCAGCCTCGACGCAGTCGAAGGGAGCACCGGGCAGAATCTTGAGGTGGATATATCCTTTGAACTCGTAACGTTGGCGCAGGATTTCCACAACGTTAATCATTTTTTCCTGCGTCCTGGAAGCGCTGCCTGCTATGCCGGAGGAAAGGAACAGGCCTTTCACTAACCTTTTAGCATGGAGTTCCATGAACAGCCTGGCAAGCTCGTCGGGCTGGAAGGCAAATCTGGGGCAATCCCTGCCGCTCTGATTGACGCAATAAGCGCAGTCGTTAACGCAGACATTGGTTAGCAGGACTTTAAATAAGGGAGTTGTGCCGCCGCCGGGCAGTGTTGCCCTGTATATAAAGCGCAGGGGAGAAGGGCTCGAGCGGCCGCAGCTCTTGCCTGCGCTGTGGCTACAGACATCGAATTGCGCGGCACCAACCAGCGTTTGCAGCCTGTCTGAATAGTCCATCTACCTGAAACGTCTCCCAGTTCTTATTGCAGCATCTTTCGATTAATTCATCTTACACTGGCAGCAATCGGCTGCCTTACCTGGCGGTTTACTCCGCTGATATTCAACCGGAATTTAAGCAGTTCGCGGCTTACCCCATAAATTTCGCAAGCTTTGTTATCGCTCATCCTCGATCGTCTGATGAAAAGTAGCACTTCCCTGGGCAGTAACAGAGCGTTGGCAAGACACGATGCCTCTTCTTCCTGGGTCTGGTCATAGGTTCTAAGCATGATCTGGCCGTTTTGTGACAGGAATATCTTGCCTGGCTCATGTCCGATAAGGATATGCGATAACTCATGCATTACGTCGCTGGATTGTCTGGCTCTGGAATGAGACGAGTTGTAGATTACTGCATCGACTCCGGCAAAAGATACGGTGACCGCTGACCAGGAATCCTTTTCCTTTCTGAGTAACACCAGGCGCGCCTGCGGTGAAAGTCCCCGGATGTCAATGGGTTTCCAGAGCAAAACGTTGAGGTGCTTGGCTAAGGTCTCGGGTTGTAGAGGAGCAGTTCTTGGCAATCCGAGTTCCGCGCGTAACTGGAGGGATACATTTTCACACCAGGTTTTGAAACCTCTTTCCAACATTTCAACTTCCTATCATTTCCTGTGACTCTCTGAGATCATGCGCTGTGCCGCCAGTATCATTTCCGCCAGTGCTTGAGCAGCTTCAGGGCTTTGATTCTTATCGGCACGTAAGTGGGCGGAGATAATGCTATCTTTAGGCAAACCCGAGCCGGGGACCGAACTCTTGTAGCCCAGCACCTCGCCCGGGTCTATCTTTAGCCACTTGCAGACCTTGGAGAAGGTATCCAGGTCAGGGAGTTTGCCGTTTTCCACCCTGGATAGCGTTGCGGGACTGATTCCTATCTCCCGAGCCACTTCTCGGATGCCGCCTTTGCCCCTCCTATCCCTCAGCAGTTGCCCTATATTGCTCAACGTCACCTTTGCCACTACACACCTCCTGTTTAACATCTGAAACCATATTTGACAAGAGCAACAGCATTTTGGGCGCATTGTATCACAGGTGAAACGATTTTGCAATACTCAGGCAGGTTAAATTTACATGTTTTTGATTCAGAATGGTATCAATTCCTTACTGCCTTTAGGATATGGCACGGCCCGAGGCTCAGATTTTGGCATTTCAAAATTTTCGGGACCCCGGCTCGCCGGATTACGCAGGCTGCGTTCAGCTTCATCTGAACGCTTGGGGAGTGCCCTGGTAAAAAACGTCCTTATGTTGAGGAGCGATTTCCCCAAAACGATTCCCGCGACGCAATCCCTCTTATTCAGTTTATCAATAAAGTCAAAACTTTACCGAGTCAGCCGGCAATCAGCCTCAAGCTGGCTCTGAATCGGGCGTTCCGGGCATAGAACCCCCGATTTACAAATATATTTATAAATATGGTGCAATAATAGAACAACAGTTCTTAAACTGTCAAGAGGAAAGTGTCGTGGGGAAGTCCGTGTCAATTTGTAGTGTTATCAGGCCCCGCCGATGGCTACAGATATGAGGAGTTCGTCCCCGTTTTTCAGCGTACCATTCAATTCATCGGCGTGAATTCTCTGGTTATTGACGAAGAACATGACCCGCGGCAATAATGCGCCGTTCTTATCGTATAACAGCCGCTTCAAATCCGGGTATTTCGCCTCCAGGACATTGAGGCATTCGATAGGGGTTTTTCCTTTTACCTTCACGGACTCCTTTTCATCAGTGTACCTGCGCAATAATGGAGATATTTTTACAGTTACCATACTTCACCCCCTGGTAAACTGGCTACTATTTACACGCATAGCAATTGGGGCTTGCTTAGCATCTGTTTCGCCCTCGCATCAACTGTTGATTGAAAACAACACCATATTATCCCATTTAGTCTGTTATTACCAGCGAGGCTATCAACCTTGAGGACCTACCAATTATTGAATGTAGTGGCGAAATTACCTCGCCCATTTTCTCTGAGTAAATCATAGGGGCAGACCCATGTGTCTGCCTTAGGGGGGCACAATGCCAAACATATAAGCTCTAATACTCTTAAATGCAGGCCTCTTGCACCATCAAATCTATAACGCTAGAATAGGTCGACGGGTCAGCTTCTAAGATATTTTCAAGAGAGGGCAGGCTATGAAGGATTTCTACCCAGAACCGTGCGAAGATTGGGATCATATGTCTCAAATACTCCGAGATGAAAAATTCGGTTTGCATTGGTTATTCCGTGGTGAGTCACTCCCAGAAAAAAACAGCCTTAATATGAGTCTTCGAACCAGCCTGCACCGAGTGCTTATAGATTGCGATTTGAAATTGGATCATCCTCTCGAAGTAGAGTCTGAAATGATCCGTGATTTTCGGCGCAAGTACGACGGGGTTGACCAGCAAAAAGTTGAGAATGATACCCTATTTTGTCTATCCCTAATGCGCCATTATGGTGCACCGACAAGGCTACTGGATTGGACATATTCCCCGTTTGTCGCAGCTTACTTTGCTCTGGAAAGGTGGCATCCTATAAATAGGCCCGTAGTAGTGGTTTGGTGTTTGAGTGACGAATGGTGTTTTAATAGTTTTGTAGAAGCATATCCAAAGTCGCGAAAAGATCTAGAGGAATATCGAAAGGTTCACGAGAAGAAGGAGCCCACCCCTGCTATAAGAGAAAAAAAAAACAAGTTATTTGAGAAGTTGTTCATGAAAGATAGACTTAACTATGTTTACCCAGTGAATCCATTCCATTTTCACACGAGACTCAATGTGCAACAAGGGGTTTTTCTTTGCCCTGGAAGCATATCTATACCATTGGTCAGAATATTGATGAAACTGAATGGATGGGAGTCTAAGAATTCAATACGCAAAATCTTCTGGAAGATAAAAGACAAGGACGAATGGCTAAACGCCCTCAATGAACTACATCGGTCTAACATTAGCAGAGTAAGTCTTTTCCCTGGACCTGATGGTTTTGCTTATTCGCTTAACTATCGTTTGCGACATTATGACAGATTAGCGGAACGCCGAAGGCGAGATAGAATTACTGCACACTAAATTTGTGGTGTCCAGATCCTTTTAATGAAGTGGCTATCAGGTTTTAACTACAGCGCTTCTGACATGATTACATTATTTTGATTGGGTAAAGGGGAACTTTGTGTTCGCCCTACTTGGGGAACCCCAGCCCTCGTTCCTTGAGACTGATGTAGCGCTGCTGGCCGATGATGAGGTGGTCAAGGACTTCGATATCCAGAAGTCTGCCCGCTTTCACAATCTGTTCGGTGACCTTGATATCCTCGGGGCTTGGCGTAGGGTCTCCCGAAGGGTGATTGTGCACTACTATTAAAGCTGGGCAGTTCTCTCGCACCGCTTCTTTGAAAAGCTCGCCCACTTTTATCAGCGAGGTATTGACATTGCCTTTGTAGACGCGCGGGATGGCAAGTACCTGGTTCTTCGTGTTCAGCAGCACCAGCCGCAGTTCTTCCTGTTCCAAAAAGCTCATCTCCGCCTGCAGCAGGTTGGCAATGTCGGCAGGTGACTTGACTACCGGGCGTTCCTCCGGTTGAGTGGATGTCAGCCTGCGGCCTAATTCAAGTGCAGCCTGGAGCTGGCATGCCTTTGCCTCTCCCAATCCCCGCTCCTGACAGAGTTCACCGAAGCCAGCTCTGGACAGCCCGGCCAGGCCTCGAAACTTGGTGAGCAACCTCGCCGAGAGGTTGAGCACGCTCTCTGAAGCGGCACCTGTGCGCAATATGATTGCGACAAGCTCGCTATTGGATAGTGAGGCAGCACCGTATTGCTTGAGGCGTTCCCGGGGGCGCTCTGTGGCGGGTAACTCCCTGATAAGAGGGTAATACTCCACTTCTATCGCCCCCTTCCCGGAAATAGTCATCCAAGTATGGGCACGGTGCGCCGTGCCCATACTCCTTATCACTTGTCCTGCTAGCTATTGCTGGAGTTACTTAACCTCGACAGTAGCGCCTGCAGCGGTAAGCTTTTCCTTAATGGTAGCTGCTTCAGCCTTGTTCACGCCCTCTTTTACAATCTTGGGAGCAGCTTCAACCAACTCCTTGGCTTCCTTCAAGCCCAGCGTTGTCACCTCGCGCACTGCCTTGATTACGCTGATCTTGTTGGCGCCGACCTCTTTGAGTGTCACGGTGAATTCAGTCTGTTCCTCAACAGGGGCGGCTGCAGGGGCACCAGCGGCCGCACCAGCACCACCAGCAGCGGCAGCAGGGGCAGCAGCCATCATGGGTACGGCGGCGCTGATTCCGAAGGTCTCTTCTAGCGCTTTGACCAGCTCCGAGAGCTCAAGTACGGTCATTTCCTTTATCGCCGCAATGACTTCGTCCTTGGTCAGCGTTTTCGTAGTTTCCTTCTTGGCAGCAGGAGTGCGTTTCTTGTGTGCTTTTTCCTCCTCGGCTGCTACTGCACCGGCTTCTTCCTTCTTTGCTTCTACATTTTTCTCGGTGGCTTCCTCACTAGGCATTTGTTACTCCTCCCATTTGTTGAATTCTGGCATTTAATAGTGCACCCAAGGCACGTAAGTTTGCGCTGAGTACATTGTGTAGTGAATAGATAGGACTCTGCAGCACCCCGATAAATCTCGCCCTCATGACATCTAGAGGAGGCATAGCAGCGAGACTATATATTTCCTGGGAGCTGAGCACCCGTACCTCAAGTATGCCGCCCTTAATAGTGAGAGCAGACTTCGAAGCGCGGGCATAGCTGGACAGGTTCTTCGCCAGTTGGGTGGCATCACCCCGACACAAGGCAAGCGCTATCGGACCCTGAAGGAATTGGGCAAGCCCGGGTTTGCCTGCCTTCTCCGCTGCGAATTTAGCCAGGGTGTTTTTGACCACATGAAATTCGGCGTCCACTTCACGAAGCTGGCGCCGCAGCTGCGACATATCTGATACCGACAGGCTCCGGTATTCAGTAGCGATTATGAACTTATTCTGGGAGAAAAGTTCGGCTAATTGCTCCACAACCTCGATTTTCTTTTCCGTAGGCATGCTTCCTACCCTCCATAAAAAGAGAGTCCTTATGCCTGCAACATAAGGACTCCTCGTCTCTTCAACAAAGTTGCTTCGGCAGGCGTAAGATTAAGCCATTTCGGCACCCGCTGTCTTCAGCGTTTATTCAATTGTTAGTATAGTTTAAATCAAAACTTCTGAATATTCAAGCCCCACACTTTTGAAAGCGTTTGCGAATATTCTTCAACCTCCTATAGTCCCCCATTCTTGGTGGACTTTGGAGATTGGGGAATACCCCAAACCCCTAGCAAAGGGGCTAAGCCCCTCTGCACTTCCCATTGTTAAATGACTTAGTACGACCCATCTTAGCGGCCTGGTACACCGAAGATGCCCATGCTGCACATAAAAGTACCCGGGTGTCCCCCCTGGTTATGAGCTATTCCAAGTTGAACATTCTTAAGCTGCCGGGATGGCTCTTGGGCCTTGCCCTGAATCTGCTTGTATATCTCGTATACCTCCCTGACGCCGCTGGCGCCCACCGGGTGGCCGAATGACTTCAGCCCGCCGCCAGCGTTGAAGGCAACCTCACCGTCCAATGCGAACGTGCCTGCCTCGATATCGTACTTGGCTTTCCCCCGCTCGCAGAAGCCCATGGCCTCGTAGCACATGAGCTCGGCTATGGAGAAGCAGTCATGGCACTCCACAATGTCTATCTCCTTACGGGGGTTCTTGATTCCGGCCTGCTGATATGTCTGAAGGGTTGCCCTGTAAGTCTCTTCCCAGTGCACCCAATCGTAGGTTGTCATCATCTTGCCGCAGCCGGGGCCTGCCGAATTACCCAGAGCCTTGACGGTTATATAGTCTTTCCTGAACTTCTTGGCATCCTCTGTACGGCAGAGGATAGCGGCCGCTGCGCCGTCGGTAACGCCACAGCAATCGTAGAGCCCCAGAGGCCACGCGATAATAGGAGCATTCAACGCTTGGTCCAGTGTTATCTCGCGCCGCAGGTGTGCTTTGGGATTACGGGCGCCGTTATAATGGCTCTTCACCGAAATCATAGCCAGGTGTTTTTTCTCAGCGCCATATTGGGCGAAATATCTGGTAGCTGCCAGGGCGTAGCGTCCTGGCGGGGTCGCCTGGATGCCGAACACAGGATGTATGCCGCCCATCGGCTCTCCGGAACCAAGACCTCCCACACCTCTATCCTTGGTCTTCTCGAAGCCTACGCAGAGCACGAGGTCGTAAGCTTTAGAGATAAGTGCATACGTAGCACCTCTGATAGTTTCCAGACCGGTGCCGCAGAGGTTCTCTACCCTGACAATAGGTATGTAGTCCAGTTTAAGTGGATAAGCCAGGCTCTGCCCTCCAGCAAAGCCAAGAGTTCCTGACCAAGCTGCCTGTATATCTTTTGGGCCTACGCCGGCATCCTCGAAAGCCTCGGAGGTCGCTTCGACAACGAGGTCCCAGGCGCTGCAATCCCAGCGCTCGCCGAATTTACTGCAGCCCATGCCGACTATGGCGACTTTATCTTTAATGCTTTCCATATTTCACCTTCCTTCAGAACGAGTCTTCAGGACGAGTCCTTAGGCACCCCTTAAAGGCCGGCATTTCCAGTAGTAGTTGCGGATGCCTCGTTCACTGTGCATCCATCTGAAGGTAAGCTCTACTGGCATTTCGTATTCTACCTTATCGGGGTCGCGGTCTGTCATCTGGGCGTAGAATCTCCCGCCTTCATCAA
>JAJYLC010000039.1 GCA_021787935.1 Chloroflexota bacterium
CCATAGATGGTGCCATTGCCAACTGCTTTAGCCCTGAAGTAATAGGTGGTGGCTGGGCTCAAGCTGGTCAGGTCAGAACTAAACGCCCCGGTGCTGCTCACTGCCTGCGGGGCCGTCTCATGGGAATAAGTTCCTGGACTGGTACCCCATTGGAATGATACCTGGACCGGTGAGGCCAAGCCCAGGCTGGTCAGGTTGCCGTTCAGGGTTGCATTACCTGTAGTGACTTTGCTAGCGTTATTAGTGTTCACCGCTGGCAATGGGCCCACTGCTTTGTAGGCATTGATCCGGCCATATTGCCAGTAGGTTCCGTTGCCGGAGATTATCGTCCCAGCGATTTGATCTGCAGTGCTTTCAATGCGGTTGACGACACTGACATTGCTGGTGCCGTACGGGGTGGACCAAAGCAAGGCAGCTAGCCCAGACACCAGGGGCGCTGAGAATGAGGTGCCATCCCAGTAGCCATAATTCAGATGATTTTGCCCGTCATTTGAAGGGTGAGTAGGGAAGCAAATGTATATATGAGCACCAGGCGCGGCCACATCCACCCAACTGCCGTAGCTGGAGAAGCTGGCTTTAGCATCAGTATCATTGGTGGCCGCCACGGAAATAACGTTGGGATAGGCAGCGGGGTAGTACATCGTGGTGGAGTTTTGATTGTTGGCGGAAGCCACCAGCACCACACCCTTGCTCCAAGCATAGTTCACCGCATTCTGCAATGTCGATGAAGGTCCGCTAGCAATCAAGCTCATATTGATTACCTTAGCCCCGTTATCGGCAGCCCAGATAATACCGCTAGCAACCCAGCTAGTGTTACCCGAACCGTTGTCACCAACCACCTTTACATTCATAATGGTTGAGTTCCAGCCAATACTGGCAACACCGATGCCATTATCGGTCATGGCGGCAGCAACGCCGGCAGTCCCAGTACCATGGCCGTAGAGGTCATCAGTTGTGTTGCTCGTAGTAAAGTTCACGTTGGCAACGATCTTACCAGCTAGGTCAGGGTGGTTCGGGTCAATACCGGTGTCCAGGATAGCGATTGGAATACTCGAGTTGCCTGTGGTTATATCCCAGGCCTGAGGCGCCTGGACCTGGGTCAGACCATACTGCGAACCGTTACCGAAGGCAGGATCATTAGGCACCAAGGCTGTTGTTACATCATAGTCAGGCTCAGCATACGCAACAGACGTCTCACTCTGATAAGCGCTCACTTCTTCCTGGACTTTGCCTTTAGGAATTCGCACTACCTCAACCCCCAGCTGGGGTATTTCAGCGATTACAAAGCCGGAATGTCTGGCGTGAATTGTCTTTTCAGTGGCTGCACCTGTCCCCGATTTGAATTTGACCAGGATGTGATCTGCCGCAAAGTTGGGAGGATTGCTCCTAGCTTCGACAATAGCTGAACTGGCCACTAGGACCGAGGCCAGAAGCACAACGATAATCAGGATAATCCGAAATAGCTTCATCAGGACCTACCCCGACCCCGTATTTCCCATCTCAACATCTCAGTAGTAGCGAAACCAAATATCCGATCCATGTCGTTCTCTTTGAGAGCCAAACACAGGGGGCAAAAGCAGAATAATCCCCACCAACCTCCGCCTACCCTCCGCGAATACTAGCCAACATATGCTACTCTGGTCATAGTACTTCTGTCAATGATTATGACCCCTCTTTTCCTTGATCTTACTTACTTAAAGCTACAATTTTTCAGTATAAACGAACATTATTTTGCTAACCTCTTGCATTATTATTCTATCAGGATCGGCACCGACCGACTTAGGGGTAAAGCACACCATAAGTTATACCTAATGGCTGGGGGCACCACCTGAAGGAGTGACAGGCAAGCCGATACAACTCCAGTGGTAGGGAAACAAGCAACTGACCAACTTTTCGGGACAGCATGAGGCACTACAGGTGAAACTTCATCTCTGATTTTTATGAATTATTAGGTCCACCTTTTAGTCTTGCACACATCCATCCAAAAGCTAAGAATAAGCCTACCGACACAAATGGATAAACCCAACTAGCAACGCCCCAGTAGTTGTCTGGTAATTTGATTGAATGATGCAAAACTATAAATATGTCGTCAATAATTATCATAGACAGCACCATCAAGAAAACAAGGAATATCAAAACAGTTAACGCGTGAATGCGGAGGCTGCCCTTCACTCTGCCATAAAGGAGGAAAATTATGACCGCTGCAAGTGGATAGAGTACGTCCATGAAGCGCCAAAAAGATGGCCCAAATATGTTATCCAGATTGCCAACCAGTGGGTAGACCCTATTGTCTCCGAAGGTAATCAGAATTGTAAGAATGCCAAAGACTATGGCTAGGACCTCACTCTTCGGGCCTGCTTTCACTTTTACCTTCAGATATCAGATTGTATGCGCCGCTTGTGTCGCCTGCTTACCATTCTTCATGGTTATCCTCTTAGCGTCCTTCATTTCCTTTTGGCACGACACTTCATACAATATGCTTGCACCAGTTTATCTCCTCACTGCCTCGCTCTAGGTTGGTATCGAGAATAAACCATCACCTGTGAGAATGTCAAGAATGCGGAACGATCGGTATTGCAACTTCTAGCGTTTTGTCGAGTAACATTCGTCCAGTTCGCCTGAAAATCTCTCGGAATTAAGATAATACCCTCAGAGGACTTGAAGCCACAAAAGATTCTTTGCCGGATAAATCTTGCTAAAATAAATAATGCGGAGACGGAGAGCAATCTGGTTTTGCAAAAGTCACGTTTGGTGGAGCTGGGGGGGCTCGAACCCCCTACCTCTTGAATGCCATTCAAGCGCTCTCCCAAATGAGCTACAGCCCCACCCGCAATATCTTACTATAAAAAACTGACCCAATCAACACATTCAGTTGCACGCTCTCGGGTTGCGCCATCTCACTGTATGAAGTAAAATACTAAAGATTACCGTCCGGGGAGGGCCTATGGAGAAATATCGGACAGAGCAGATTCGCAATGTTGTGCTGCTCTCTCACAGCAATGCAGGCAAGACCTCGCTCTGCGAGAATATGCTGTTTCAGGCGAAGGCAATCAACAGACTGGGTAGAGTGGACGACGGAACCACCACATCGGACTACGAGCCCGAGGAGACCAAACGCAAAATAAGCATTAACCTCTCCCTGCTCCCCTTTGAGTGGAATAAAGCCAAGGTCAACCTGATTGATTCGCCAGGTTATCCCGATTTTGTAGGAGAAGTCAAAGCGTCACTGCGTGCCGCCGACGGGGCAGTGGTTATAGTTTCCGCAGCCTCCGGGGTAGAGGTGGGGACCGAGCTGGTCTGGAAATACGCCGATGATAGGGAGCTTCCTCGCATCATATTTGTCAATAAGATAGACCGCGAGAATGCCGATTTCTTCAAGACTGTAGCGCAGTTAAGCGCAATGTTCGGCAGGAAATGCGTGCCTGTTCAACTGCCCATAGGCGCCGAGAGCAAATTTGAAGGAGTGGTAGACCTGCTCAGCAAGGCTGCCAAGGCGCCCCAGCCACTCGCCGATAAGATAGCTTCCTTCAGAGAAAAACTGGTGGAATCGATAGCTGAGACTGATGATAACCTAATCACAAAATACCTTGAGGGCACCGAGCTAACCGAGGACGAAATCCGCGGGGCGCTGCGGGCAGCTACCATTACGGGCAAGTTGGTGCCGATTCTGGCTGGCTCCGCTTTGCAGAGCAAGGGCATTGTAGAACTGATCGAGTCTATAATACACTACCTCCCTTCTCCCAAGGACAAGGGGAAAATTACAGCCCAAAACCCTCAGACTCAGCAAGACGAGGAGATCGAGCCCGATGAGTCAGCGCCGCTGGCCGCACTGGTGTTCAAGACTACCGCAGACCCTTATGTAGGGAAACTCACCTATCTCAGGGTATACAGCGGGGTCATCAATAGCGATTCCAGTGTCTGGAACGCTACCAAGAAGCGGGCCGAGCGCATCGGTCAGCTTTACATGATACGGGGCAAGTCACAGGAGGCAATACCTCAGATTACTGCCGGAGATATCGGCGCAGTAGCCAAACTCGCAGAGACCGGGACCAGCGATACTCTTTGCAGTAAAGACCATCCTCTGGCTCTCGCCCCCATTGAGTTCCCTCAGCCCACGTTGAGCGTCTCCGTCCAGCCCAAGACCAAGGCTGACCTGGATAAACTGGGAAGCTCTTTGGCTAGGCTGACCGAAGAGGACCCCACGCTCGCCGTTCGCAAAGATATGGACACCGCGGAAACAGTTCTCTCTGGCATGGGTGAGGCCCAATTCGAAGTGGCAGCGGAAAAGATGAAGCGCAAGTTCGGCGTCGAGGTAAAAATCGAGACCCCGAAGATACCCTATAGAGAGACAATCACAATGCCGGTAGAGGCAGAGTATAAGCACAAGAAGCAGACCGGTGGACATGGCCAGTATGGACATGTCTGGCTCAGGCTTGAACCACTGCCTCGAGGCAGCGGTTCTGAGTTTGCCCAAAAGGTTGTGGGCGGCTCGGTGCCCAAGAACTATATCCCCGCTGTGGAAAAGGGTGTTAACGAGGGATTGAAGGAAGGCGGGTTAGCCGGGTATCCTCTGACCGACATGAAGGTAACGCTATTCGATGGCAGCTTTCACGCCGTAGATTCCTCGGAAATATCCTTCAAGATAGCGGCCTCTTTTGCTCTGAAAAAAGGGGTGTCCCAAGGACAGCCGGTGCTCCTTGAGCCAATAATGAACGTGCACATCACCATCCCGGATAACTTCACCGGCGATGTGATGAGCGACCTCAACAGCAAGCGGGCCAGGGTAATGGGGATGTCGCCCGGCGGCGGGATCAATCACATAGATGCCCAGGTGCCGTTGGCAGAGATGCTCAAATACGCTACCGACCTCAGAGCAATAACCCAGGGACGCGGCACGTATACCATGGAGTACAGCCACTACGAACAGGTGCCGGCACATATCACCCAGAAGATAATCGCGGAATCGAAGAAAGAAGCGGAAAAGGCTTAGGCTTCGATTCAGCTTCGGTTAGCTGCTACAAACTTCTTTTGGCTTCCAGCCAGGCGAATTTCTCGATTTCTGGAAACAGCGAGTACTTAGGAATAGCGGAATTCTCTTGTAAACATCTGTCATGGTATTGACAAGGGTTGGCTGCTTATATATAACTGGCCTTGAGCGGGTTCACTTACTCAAATGCCATACCATAGTCTAACAGCACTAGCTTTCCTTCTGCCAAGTTGATTCAATGAAAGGAGGAAGCCATGCCGGAGATTACCTTAGAAAAACAGAGGGCAAAGCTGCAGGGTTATGAAAAGGGATTCTTTGCCATCCATTTGATGAAGATAGGGATCGACCTGGGCATATTTAAGAAGCTCAATTCTTCGAATAAGGGCATGAGCTCGAGAGCCCTCTCTAGTGAACTTGGTCTTCATGAACCCTACGTAACATTCTGGTGTAAGACCGCGTATCATCTTGAGATTCTAGATTATGATGAAAAAGGCAAATTTAAACTTGCACCACACATGGATACTTTGCTGGCAGACAATGAGAGTTTCTATTACTTCGGACCAACAATAAATATGAGGGTTCGTCACTCCGCAGAGCATCTCAGGATGTTCCCGCAATGTTTTAAGAGCGGAGGCACCCTTACTCCCGAGGTCTACAGCGATGATTTCTCGAAGGCACAGAAGGCTATGTCGGATCAAGCAATACCTGCGGGCTACATGTTCATGTTGATTCCATCTGTAGAAGGTCTGAGGGAGAGGCTGGATGCCGGCATCAGAATCCTTGATGTGGGATGTGGTTCAGGGATTCTCATGGTACAACTTGCTAAAGCCTTTCCCAAATGCGAGTTCGTTGGTGTCGAAGTCGACAGATTCGCAGTTGAAGATGCACGAAAGCATATTAGAGATAGCGGTGTGCAAGGCAGAGTGGCAGCCTTTTATATTGACGCAGACGGCATGGATTATGACAGAGAATTCGACCTCGTGAATCTATCGTTAGTACTTCACGAGATAGGACGCGACAAGAGGCGTTCCTCAATGGCGAAAAGCTACGTGGCTCTAAAGCATTCCGGTGAGATTGTAATTCTTGACTTTGCATATCCAGAAAAGCTACAGGACCTGAGAAAGCCGCAATATTCGGCGGGTATTCTGGACCAGTTCAATGAATTGACTCGTGGCAGTGAAATACTGCCGACGACTGCAAAGCACAGACTCTTACTGGAACTCGGGTTCAAGGATCCTGCGACTGTTTCCTTGCTGGGCGGCTCGTTTGAGGTAACGCACGCCAGAAAATGAGTGTCTCGTCCTCCCAAATTCACCCCCAATATGTCATTCCCTCGAAAGCGGGAATCCAGCACCTAGACTCCTGCTTCCTCAGGAGTGACATGATAGACCCTATCTGCAGAAAATGGAGAATCTAGGTTTTCTTGATGGTGATTCTGAGGAAGCGGCGCTTGCCCACCTGGACCATAGCCACATCAGGTATTTTCACAATAGCGGTCTCGATTTTCTCACCATTTACCTCAATTGCACCCTGAGCCAGGAGGCGCTTCACCTCGCCACGGCTTTTGACTAATCCTTTTTCTAGTAATGCTATGGTAATATCCAAACGGTAAATACCATCGCCTAAGTAGTCGCCTTTGACCTCATATTCCTCTGCCTCCTCTGGAAGCCCCCTCTTCTGGAACACTGCTTCGAAGTCAGCCTCCGCCTCTTTGGCAGCCTCTCCACCGCGAAACTGAGTGACTATCTCCTTGGCGAGGCGTTTTTTGAGTATCATGGGGTTGACTGATTGCGCTGCAAGCTGCTGCTTGAACCCGGCAAGCTCTTTGTCGGACACATCGGTGAGCAGTTCAAAATATTCTATAAGCAGGCTGTCGGGGATAGACATGACTTTGCCATACATGTCGTTGGGCGGGTCTTCGACACCGATGTAGTTACCCAGGCTTTTGCTCATCTTCTGCTGGCCGTCAGTGCCCACCAATAGGGGCACCAGGAAGACCTGCTGTCTTGGCTGTCCTATCATCTGCTGAAGCTCCCTGCCCATGAGGCAGTTGAACTTCTGGTCGATACCGCCGAACTCGACATCTGCTTGAATAGCTATCGAGTCATATGCCTGAAGCAAGGGATACAATAGCTCCGTTACGGCTATGGGACGCCCGCCGGCATACCGCTTACTGAAGTCCTCCCGCGCCAGAAGCTGAGCTACGGTGAACTTGCTGGTAAGCCTGATGACATCCGCCAGGCTGAACTTGCCGAACCATTCGCTCTGCCAGCGGACCTCGGTCTTCTCCTTGTCCACCACCTTGAAGAACTGTTGCATGTAGGTCTCGGCATTAGCACGAACCTCCTCAGCAGACAGCATGGGGCGTGTCTGAGACATCCCGCTGGGGTCGCCAATCTGCGCTGTCCAGTCGCCCACGATAACCACAACCTGATGTCCTAAATCCTGGAGCTGTCGCAGCTTCCTCATCCCTACCACATGCCCCAGGTGAATATCGGGGCGGCTGGGGTCGAAACCCATCTTCAGCCGCAGCTTTTTGCCCGATTCAAGCAAGCGTACTATCTCTTCTTCGACTATAATCTCGGCAACACCGCGCTTCAGTATAGATACAGGGAATTTACCCGACATTCTTTGCTCCCGCCAGAGGCTTTTCGAGTACCGACCTGGCTTGCTCCACATCCTGCTTGATCTGCGCTGCCAGCTTCTCCGGGTCAGCGAACTTCATTTCAGCGCGCAACCGTTCCACAAGCTCGACGGTGAGCTTCCGGCCATACAGGTCTGCTGCAAAATCAAGGATATGTACTTCCACGGTGCGCTCGCCTTTGCCAAAGGTCGGCCTGACCCCGATATTGGTCACCGATTGATAGACTTCATCATCCATATGGACTAACGTAGCATAGACGCCATCTTCAGGAATGGCCTGCTCCGGTTCTAACTGTAGATTCGCTGTAGGAAAACCTAAAATATGGCCCCGCTCGAATCCCCCTGCCACAGGCCCGCTGAGGGTGAAATACCTGCCGAGCAGCTTCGTTGCAGTCTTCATGTCGCCATGAGCCAGAGCTGCTCTGACCGCGGTGCTGCTCACCAGAGTACTTTCAACCGTAAGGGGTCTTACTACCTCTACTGTGAAGCCAAGCTCCTTGCCCAGGACCTGGAGGGCAGCGACGTTACCCTCCCTCCCCCGACCTAGAGCGAAATTGGGGCCGATTACCAGACCGCGCATCTTAAGATAGCGCTTGAGATAGAGAACGAACTCCCGGGCACTGAGTGCAGCAACTTCCTTAGTAAAGGTAAGAGGGACAACCAGGTCGACTCCCAGATTTTTGAGAAGAGTCACCCTCTCTTCCAGGGTGGTCAAGCGGGCCAGCTTTGCCTTGGGAGATAACACGGCTTTAGGATTACTTTTGAACGTTACCACGCCGCTAAGGAAATCACCCTCTGCCGCTCTCTGAGTGAGCTTACCGATGAGATGCCGATGTCCCAGATGGACTCCATCGAAAACCCCTATAGTAAGCAGGGTTTCGCGTTCAGGGGTAAAGCTGGAGAGTTCTGAAATTAGCTGCACCTTACTTAGCTTAGAGCAAAATTTAACAAGCTAATATTTTAGGGCAATCACCGAACTACGTCAAGGTGAATAGCAAAGGCAGAGTTGATAATCATTTTGTCAACAATTTTCTGGGTTCTCTAAGACTTTCGTATATATCTCTTACGATGGATTCAAGAGCCATCTACGTTCGGCGACTACTTGATAAGCTCGGGGTTTCCCTATGGTGTGAGCTTGACACAAGCTTCGGCACTTGCTAAACTAAGAGAGTAGGTGTTTTGTGTCAGCGATGACGCTGGAAACTGTTCGGTTGATAAGTAGAGGCGTGTCGGTTCTCAGTGAGCTTTCCGACATAGCCTCTATTCTTGGTAACTAATTGAGGAAGGAGCAATAAGAAGTGGGTGCAATAGAAAAATTCCAGGAGGTGCTGGCTACCAGGCACCAGTATGCTCAGGACTGGAAGAAGAAGCATAACGGAAAGGTTATCGGCTGGCTTTGCAGCTACTCCCCCGTTGAGATCATGTATGCCTCGGGCATGCTGCCCGTGAGAATCCTGGGCAGCCATGAAGTGCAGGACGTCACCGACCGTTATCTTTTCCCCACAGTCTGCCCGTTTTCCCGCGATGCCTTGGCTCAAGGCTTAAAAGGACGATATAACTATCTTGACGGCATAACTATGGCACGCACGTGCTCCCACGTCCAGGGCACATACGATAACTGGAAGAACTATGTCCCCACACCCTTCAAATATTACATATGGCAGCCCAACCATGTGCAAAGCCCGAGGGCAATTCCTCTGATGGTGCGGGAATATAAAGGGTTTATAGCTGCACTGGAGAAATTCACCGGTAAGAAAATAACAGATGAAGCCCTTAACAAAGCTATAGAGTTATACAATAAAAACCGCAGGCTGATGAAGCAGGTCTATGAGTTCAGAAAGCAGGAAGTCCCGCCCATCACCGGAGCTGAGTGTATGGAAATGGTGGTAGCCAGCCAGTTGATGGATTTAGCGGAGCACAACAAGCTGCTGGAAGAGCTGCTCAAAGAGTTGCCCAACAGGAAGCTTGACCGCAATCATGGCCTGAGGCTGATGATGATAGGCAGCGAGATGGATGATATCGTGTTCGTCAGGATGATGGAAGAACTGGGCTGCACCGTTGTCATAGATGAGCACTGCACTGGAAGCCGTTACTTCTGGGACGAGGTCAAGCTCGAGAAAGACCCTCTGACAGACATCGCAGCCCGCTATGTTAACCGCTGGGTGTGCCCGGCTGTAAGCGCTGAATTTAAACCGAGGTTCGATCGCGTCCTAGAGCATGCCAAGAACTGGAAAGTTCAGGGCGCTCTTGTCTACCAGCAGAAGTTCTGCGACCCCCATGAATTCGACATCCCCCACCTTATCAAAATGTTCAAAGAAAACAATATCCCAACCCTTGTGCTCGAGTTCGATGTCACCATCCCCTTCGGCCAATTCCGCACCAGGATAGAGGCCTTCCTGGAAATGCTCGAACTTGAGCTTGTGTAATAGATAATCCCCTTACGTTAAACTGAACGGAGGCGAACAATAATGACAACCGGGACAAAGTACAAGACCGCGCCTTTGAAATGCTGGCAAAAAGGCAAGGAACTCAGGCTCGAAGCTTACAGGGACCTGGCCACAGGACACGAACAAGGAAAACTTCTGGTCCTGGGTTGTGCAGCAACTCCCTATGGTATGCTTGCAGGACTGGGAGACTTCGTATTCTTGGCTGGAGAACCGTACGGAGCCAGCGTGGCAGCCGACCCGCCTGTCTCCATTCCTGCGATGGAAACTTACGAAGCAAAGGGGTATGCCCGCGATATGTGCGGCTATATGCGTAACTTCCTGGGCACCATGTTCCAGGACAAGTACTACTTTACAGGAGGCCCGTTCCCTAAATTCGACTTCGCCTGGAGTGTTCGCCACTGCCCGGCCGGCCATCCCAAGTGGCATCAGATTGTGTCCGAATACCAGGGCATTCCCATGAACTATATCGATGACGAAACGATGCTGGCTATAGATGGTGACCAGGAGGCTAGGATAGAATATGTGGCAGGCCAGTACCTGGACAGCATCGAATGGATGGAGAAGATCACCAAGAGAAAATACGATGATGAAAAAGGCATCGAGGCGATGCGCAACTATTTTATCAACGAAGCGCTATGGGGAGAAATAAACCTGCTCAATGGCGCTATCCCCGCACCCATAGACATCAAGAGTATGTTCGCTCTGATGCCCATATCTATGCTCAGAAGACATGAAAAGGTTGCCATCGAGTTTCTGACAGAGCTCAGGGACGAATTGAAAGACCGCATCGGAAGTAATATCGCCGCCGTTCCAAACGAAAGATACAGAATGTGCATGCTGACACCGCCGCCCTGGAGCTTTCTGAAGGTGTTCCGCTACCTGGAGAACTTCGGCGTCGTCTTTGTCGGCACCTATGTATATCTGATCAACTCAGGTGAAGTTAAGTTCCTTTATGATGAAGGCAAGGTGGTACCTGCCACACCCCCTGAAAAGCGACCTGGCTGGAAAACCATGAAGAACAGAGAGGACCTCTGCCGAACAGTGGCACGCTGGCGGGCTGAGCACCCGTTCCAGTCTCACCTGGATACGAGAAAGAAAGAATACGTAATCATGTTCAAGCACTGGAAGGCAAATGCATATCTGCTGCTGATAAATCGCGGCTGTGTGCCCATGACCACCAGCATGTACGACTTCCAGCGTGACCTCAACAAACAGGGCATTCCAACAGCCATGTTCGAAGGTAACTTCGCCGATTGCAGGGATATCGATGAGACAGGAGTGCTGGACCGCCTGGAGACCTTCCTCGAAGGACAAGGGATACAAAAAATACAGGAAATATGATACTGAGTAGCTATCATCGAGAAGTAAACATAGCAACGAGGTGAGAGCGAAATGATAACAGCAGGCATAGATGTAGGGGCCAAGATGATAAAGGTAGTTATTGTTAAGGATAATAAAATTGTGGCCCGCAGCATAAACCCCACGGGCTTCGAGCCAGTGGAAACAGCCGAAAAAACTCTTGGGGAAGCTATCAAACAGGCCGGCATAACCCGCAAGGACGTCAATAAGATATTCACTACCGGCGCCGGGCGAAAGGCCATCCCTTTTGCAGACAATAATGTTACCGAGGTCACTGCAGATGCCAAAGGCACAAGCTATCTTTTTCCCTCGGTGAGAACGATTGTGGATATCGGCGCAGAGGAGGCCCGCGGAATAAGTAGTGATGCCAGCGGCAAGGTGCTGGATTTTTCCAAGAATGACAAATGCGCTGCCGGTGCCGGCGCCTTTGTGGAGAGCATGTCCAGGGCCCTGGAAGTAACCGTACCACTGCTGATTGAGATATCGCACAAATCAACTAAGGAAGCACCGATAAATGCGACTTGCGCTGTTTTCGCCGAATCCGAGGTGGTGTCGTTAATCCACTCAAAGATTGAGAAGGCCGATATCGCCCACGCTGTCCACGATGCCATTGCCTCCAGGGTGTCCTCCATGGTGCGCAGGATACCTATAGAGAAGGATGTGGCTCTAATCGGCGGAGTGGCTAACAATACCGCCATTGTCGAAGCTATGAAGAAACATCTCGGTGTCGAGATAAAGGTTCCGGAGAAACCCGAGTACGTGAGCGCTCTGGGAGCCGCCCTTTTGGCGGCAGCTTAGCTGAGAAAGGAAAAGAGCGAAATGACGACTGAGTTCTATAGATGGACGGAGAACAGCTGGCATTCACCTGACATAGACTGGCATAAAGCGCAGACCGTCACCTGCGGGATAGATGTCGGCTCGGTGAGTTCTCAGGCAGTAATTATGGTCGATGATAAAATATACGCCTTCTGCAACACACGTACCGGATCCAACAGCCCCGACAGTGCCAAGAAAGCACTGAGCATATCACTGAATGACACGGGGATGAAACAAGAGGATATACAATATATCGTGGGAACGGGATATGGTAGAGTCAACATACCTATGGCCGGCAAAGCTATCACTGAGATTGCCTGTCATGCCCGGGGAGCGAACTACATGGGCGGACCTAGAGTAAAGACAATACTGGACATGGGCGGCCAGGACCTGAAAGGCATACACTGCGACGAAAGGGGCAAGGTCACTCAATTCTTGATGAACGATAAGTGTGCTGCGGGCACAGGCCGAGGCATGGAAGTGATGGCTGAGCTATTACAAGTTCCCATAGTAGATGTAGGTAAAATGTCCCTGGACGTTAAAGAGGAACCTGAACCTGTTAGCAGCACCTGCGTAATCTTCGCCAAATCCGAGGCCATCGGCTTGCTGCGCAGCGGCTGGACCAAGAACCAGGTGCTAGCCGCTTATTGTTCTGCTATGGCCCACAGAGTAGTCGGCCTACTCGAACGCATAGGAATAGAGAAGGAATTCGTTATCACCGGCGGCATAGCTAAGAATATCGGCGTTGTCAGCAGGATAGAGAAAGAACTGAAAATCAAGGCAATGCCATTGAGCCCCGACCCTCAGATCGCTGGCGGACTAGGCGCTGCCCTCTTTGCCAGAGACCTTCTGTTGAAGTCGCGAAAGGCAGCCTGATCGGAGTGAGATGTTCAACTGGCTTCTGAGAAAGCTATGGGTAATGCCCGGATACATTGCCAACTATGGCTACACCGATGGCTCGGGAGATTGGTACATCGTTGTTGACAGCGACAAGTGCGATGGATGTGGCAAATGTGTGGAGGCATGCCCCAAAAATGTCCTGGAAATCATTGTCGATGACTATGACGACAAGGTAGTCGCAATAAGGAAGGAACATCACAAGAACATTAAATATGTCTGCGCTCAATGCAAGCCGGTGAGCGGTCCCAGAGATGTCAGGTGCCAGAAGGCTTGTCCGAGCGGAGCCATCACCCATTCCTGGTAGATGCTCATGGCATTTGAGGTTTGACAGGTATAAGCCTCTGATGTAAACTGAGCTAATTATTGCAGGAATGGACGCGCTGGTGGGCAAGAGTACCGAGAAAGCAGGGCCACGTTAGCAACAGCGTGGCTCTTCATTTTTGGTTTACATTTCTGCACAATCAATAAGGAGACATAAGGTTGTTAAGAGATATAGACCCGGAAATCGCTGATGCTATCGAACAGGATGAGCAGCGACAGCGGTTTACCATCAACCTCATTGCCTCGGAAAACTACGCCTCACGCGCAGTGCTCGAAGCACAAGGCTCCGTGCTCACTAATAAGTACGCCGAGGGTTACCCGGGCAAGCGGTATTATGGCGGCTGCCAGAATGTAGACCTGGCCGAGAGGCTGGCTATAGAACGGGCAAAGAAGCTCTTTAATGCCGAACATGCCAATGTCCAGCCACACAGCGGGACACAGGCAAACATGGCGGCTTATTTTTCCTTGCTGGAATACGGCGACACTGTCCTGGCAATGAGCCTGCCTAACGGCGGACACCTCACCCATGGCAGCAAGATTAACTTCTCCGGCAGGTTTTACAAATTCGTCACCTACGGCGTTGATAAAGACACGGAAACGATAGACTACGACCAGGTAGAGAAACTTGCTTTGGAACATAAGCCCAAAGTGATCGTAGCAGGTGCCAGTGCCTATCCCAGAATAATAGATTTCAAAAGGTTCCGGCAGATAGCTGACAAGATAAGCGCCAAACTCGTTGTAGACATGGCCCACCCAGCAGGACTGATTGCTGCCGGTCTGCATCCTTCACCTATACCGTATGCCGAGGTGGTCACTTCCACCACCCACAAGACATTGCGCGGTCCTAGAGGCGGGTTTATCCTCTGCCAGGCTAAATTTGCCCCAGCCATAGATAGCAACTTATTCCCTGGAGTCCAGGGCGGCCCTCTCATGCATGTCATAGCCGCAAAGGCAGTTGCCTTCCATGAGGCAATGCAGTCTGAGTTTGTTTCCTACCAAAAGGCAGTGCTTCGAAATGCCAAGGTTATGGCCGGTGAATTGGGGCGCTTGGGGCTCCGATTAGTTTCAGGGGGGACAGACACCCATCTCCTTCTGGTAGATCTCTCGCCTATCGGTATAACAGGCAGGGCAGCCGAGAAAGCACTTGACGCCGTGGGAATAACCGTGAATAAGAACGTCATTCCCTTCGACACCCAGCCCCCGCAAATTACCAGCGGTATCAGGTTAGGCACACCGGCGGTTACCAGCCGTGGGTTCGAGGATAACGAGATAAAACTAGTTGCTAGCCTCATTGTCAGAGTGCTCTCCAACCCAAGCAACGAGAACATAAATAATGAGGTCCGGCAACAGGTCAAAGAGATTTGTAATAAATTCCCGGTGCCGGGAATTACCAAGTAGCACCTAGGTGGGTGCAGAGTTGAAAAAACGTTCATGCCCGCCTTCAGTGCTATAACTTGCTGTCGAATACTCTGCGTGGTATAATTAGCAAGATTAAAATCTTGGCTTAAAATAGGTTTGATTAATTAAGGAGTATGCATTTGCGCGATTATGAGCTTATTGTGATCGTCAGCCCTGATGTTCCCGAGGAGGAACTCCCCACCCACCTGGACAAGATAAGCGAGTTCATTACCAACAAAGGCGGCTCTGTAACTGATGTCGAACGTTGGGGGAAAAGGAAGTTAGCCTACCCTATAAATCATTTCAGAGAGGGGAATTATGTGCTAACCCGGTTCAAGTTGGAACCCGGCACAACCGCTGAACTGGAAGCTAGTTTGCGAATCTCAGAAAGGATTTTGCGCCATTTGCTGATAAGATTGGGCGAATAAGCCAGTGGGTAAAGGAGGCTAACATGGTGGGGTTGAACAAAGTGATAATTATTGGTAATGTGGGGACTGATCCTGAGATGCGCTTCACCCCTAACGGAAACCCTGTAACCTCGTTCCGCATCGCTACCAGTCGGACATATACAACACCTGATGGTGAAAGGAAGCAGGAGACGGAATGGTTCGACGTAGTCACATGGAACAGGCTAGCCGAGAATTGCAACCAGTTTCTGACCAAAGGACAGCGTGCCTATGTCGAGGGGAGGCTGCGAACCCGTTCCTGGGAAGGACAAGACGGCCAAAGACACTCGCGTATCGAGATAATTGCCAACAGAGTGCTCTTTCTTGATAGACGCCCGGCAGGTACCCTGCCTGAGGGGGCAGCCGAGGGCGGGGCGGATGAAGAGTTGGAACCAAGTGATATCCCCTTCTAAATTAGCGTGATTTATATAAATACATAGATAAGAGAGTTTTGAATGCCAAAACCTAGAAGCACAACGACAAAGGATCGGGAACGAAGTAGTAAGGGTAAGGGAAGATACATTCCCAAAAGAAAGGTCTGCCCTTTCTGCGCCGGCAGAGTAGAAACTATCAACTACAAGGATGTGCCTTCACTGCGCCGCTACATCTCAGACCGGGGAAGGATAGAGCCCAGACGCAGAACAGGTGTATGCGCCAAACATCAGCGTACTCTGAGCGTCGCACTGAAACGAGCACGGCATATTGCTCTATTGCCCTATACATCAGAGCACATACGCCAGAGCGTGGGAACCAGCCCCAGAGAGCACTCCAATTAGCCATACCTGGTTAACCACAGTTAGATAGTTTTACTTCGTAGTGGAGACTGTGTCTTGAGCAAGAAACTGAAACCAGAACCCAAGCTCTCGGCCGCCAGGCGCCCACCTCCAAGATGGCAGCAAGAGAGGAATTTGACAATCTTCGTCTGGTTAGTCATTCCTCTAATAATATTGGCGGCGTTAGGCCTTGTAGGCTATTGGGGCTACGATACATACGTGGGCGTTTGGAATCAACCCATAGCAAAGATAGGTAATGAGACAATTAAAGATCCGGCAACGGGCAATGTGATAAAAGGGAATGTGACTGTACTGGATATGCGCTACTTTGTCAAAATGCTCCGGTTATACTCGTTGACCTCACAGGGAAATACCTCGAGTTCATTCCCCTACCAGATATTGCAGCAGTTAGAGAATGACGAACTGGTGAGACAGGCAGCTCCGGCACTGGGCATCACGGTTACTCAAGATGAAGTTACAGCAAAAATCAATAGTGATCTGAGTGCGTCGGCCGGAGGCGGAGGAAATGCAACCGGGAATGTAACAGGGAGTATAACGCTTCCACTTACCCAACTGGGTAAACTGTATCAGCAGTGGCTCAACTATGTACACCTCTCCGATAGCGAATACAGGCAGGTCGTCGAGTACACCCTGCTTACTCAAAAATTAGATGACCAAATTACGCAGAGCATACCCACCGAAGGCAAACAGGTCCATGTCTGGGCCATTAAAGTCGACAATGAAGGAAATGCGACCGCGGTAGAAAATTTGCTTAAAAATGGCGAGGACTTCGCTACGGTTGCCACGCAGTACTCCACAGATACGACAACGAAACAGAGCGGAGGCGATCTCGGCTGGTTGCCGCAAGGCATCCTGCTTCCTGAGCTTGACCAAGCTGCTTTCAGCCTCGCTCAGGGCAATGTGAGCGAGCCGATAGTGACAACAAACGGGTATTATATAATTAAGGTGACCGGTATAGATAACAACAAACCGATAGATGCACAGTACCGGCAAATGCTTGCTTCCACCAAATTCAACAATTGGTTCTCAAATCAAAGGCAAATCGTCAAAATCATAGAGTACTTGAACCAGGCCAAGGCAACCTGGGCAATGAATCACATTACATAGCAACATCGTGAGATAACAGTGGGCAAGAGAGAAAGCATCAGCATCGGCCTCATGGGGTTGGGTGTTGTGGGCAGTGGGGTTGCTAAGGCTCTATCCGAGAAATCGGATGCTATAGCTCAACAAGTAGGTTGCCCCCTAAAAATAAGAAGAATTCTGGTAAGAGACCTCGCCAAAAAGCGGGGCTTCGATGTACCCCACGGCCTTCTCACCATAAACCCAGAGCAGATTTTCACCGACCCTGAGATAGATATCGTAATCGAAGTCATCGGCGGCGAAATTGAGGCGTTCGAGTATATAAAAGAGTCTATCTCCAAAAGAAAACACATCGTTACTGCCAATAAAGAGGTTATCTCCAAACACAGCCTTGAACTATTTGCCTTAGCCAGCAAAAACAAAGTCGACATTCGTTATGAGGCAAGTGTCGGCGGGGGTATCCCTTTAGTCGCCCCGTTCCAGCGCGACCTTCTGGCAAACAACATATCAGCTATCCACGCTATTATAAACGGCACTACTAACTATATCGTCACTAGAATGACCAAAGACGGTCTGGATTTTGCCACCGCCTTGAGGCAAGCCCAGAAACTGGGATACGCTGAGGCCAACCCTGCAAATGATATCGACGGAGTAGATGCCGCTTATAAGCTTGCCATCCTCGCTACCCTTGCTTTCCGCACTGAGATCCATCCTGACGATATCTATTACGAAGGCATCTCACGCCTCACTGCCCGCGACTTTCGTTACGCCAAAGAGCTGGGATACGCTATAAAACTGCTCGCCATAGCTAAGAAAGAGAAACAGGCTATCCAAGTCAGGGTTCACCCCTCATTCGTCCCCGAAGACCTTCTGCTGGCCAATGTGGATGGCGTGTTCAATGCAATTCAGGTGGAAGGCGACCTGGTTGGAAGGGTGATCTTCTATGGAAGAGGGGCGGGTTCTTCCCCTACCGCCAGCGCTATCGTCGCCGATGTCATCCAACTGGCGCAAAACATCTATCTCGGGATCCGACCAAGACCCCAGCTTAAACTATACAAAGCAAAGAAACTAACGCCTATGTCAGAGATCAAAACGCGTTACTATATGCGGGTGACCGTAGCTGACAGTCCCGGCGTCCTTGCGAAAATCTCCAAGATACTGGGCGACAACATGATCAGCATAGCTTCAGTAATCCAGAAAGAAGCCGATGAAGAGGCTGGAACTGCCGAGATAGTAATCATGACCCATCCTGCCAAGGAATCAGCATTTCAAAAGGCCCTGCAAAAGACCCTCAGGTTAGCAGTAGTGAAGGAAATCGGCAATTTCATCAGGGTTGAGGACTGATGAGCAAGAAGCAGTGTCTTCTGGTTAAATACAGGGATTTTCTGCCCGTAACTCCTCAGACGCCCATTATAACTATCGGGGAAGCCGATACGCCACTGGTCAGGTCGCAAAGGTTAGAGCGAGAAATAGGCTGTGGCGAGCTTTATTTCAAACTGGAGGGATGCAATCCGACAGGATCATTCAAAGATCGCGGGATGGTGGTTGCTGTGGCCAAGGCAGTAGAGGCCGGGAACTCCGCCATCATCTGCGCCTCTACCGGCAACACCAGCGCATCGGCCGCAGCATACGGCGCAGTCTGCGGCCTCACTGTGTTCGTGGTCGTCCCTAAAGGTAACATCGCTCTGGGTAAGCTTGCCCAAGCCATCATTTATGGAGCCAAGGTTATCGCCATAAATGACAACTTCGACAAAGCCCTGCAGCTGGTGAGGGCCCTGACTCAAAAGCACCCCATTGCGCTGGTCAATTCTTTAAACCCAAACCGAATCGAGGGACAGAAAACCGCAGCCTTTGAAATCGTCGATGCCCTCGGGGATGCTCCAGATTATCTCTTCATCCCTCTAGGGAATGCCGGAAACATTACCGCCTACTGGAGAGGGTTTGTGCATTATAAACAAGCAGGCAAAGCGAAGAGCACACCCAAGATGATGGGGTTCGAAGCAGAGGGGTCAGCAGCTATCGTGCGCGGTAAAGTCATCCCCCATCCCAAAACAATAGCCTCGGCAATACGAATCGGAAATCCTGCTAGTTGGGAAAAGGCAGTTGCCGCCAGAGACGAGTCTGGGGGTGCTATCGACTATGTTACCGACGAAGAAATCATGAGCGCATACAAATTGCTCGCTGTTAAAGAAGGAATTTTCGGCGAGCCTGCATCTGCTGCCTCAGTAGCCGGCCTCCTCAAGAAAGCTAAAAGTGACATTGATTTTTCAGGGAAAAAGGTGGTCTGCGTAATCACAGGTACGGGGCTCAAAGACCCGGACACGGCACTGCAAAGTGCCCACACTCTCCCGGAAATCCCAGCAGACCTAGAGAGTATTGAAAAGGTGATAGTCAAAGGTTAAGTGCTCTTGGCAAGACATGCTTAACCCTCCTGGAGGAGAAGCCTTATGATAAATAAAGCCAAGATTGAGAAGGCAGTGGCTGTCATTATCGAAGCCATAGGGGAGAACCCCAAGCGCGAAGGCTTAATCGGCACTCCGAAGCGGATTGCTGAGATGTACGCCGAGGTTTTCGGCGGCATTGACGAGGACCCAGGAGAAGAGCTGCGCGTTGGCTTCGAAGAGGGCCACCAGGAGATGGTAATTCTCAAAGATATACCGTTCTATTCCATGTGTGAACATCACTTTCTCCCTTTCCACGGCCTGGCACATGTAGGCTACATCCCCAACGGCCGTGTCGTAGGCGCGAGCAAGATAGGCAGAGTAGTCGAGATTTTGGCCAGACGGCCACAGCTCCAGGAGCGATTGACCAGCCAAATCGCTAATACCATAGTCTCCGCACTGCAACCAAAAGGCGTTGCCGTAGTTATCCAGGCCGAGCATCTATGCATGACCATGCGTGGCGTTAAAAAACCCGGAAGCAATATAGTCACATCCGCCATGAGGGGCCTATTCCAGAAGAACCCGGTCACTCGCTCCGAATTCCTCTCTTTGGTTCAGGGCGGTAAATAACCAGAGCACTAGGACTTAAAGATACTAAATGACACTCCATAAAAGAGACCGCAAAGTCATTGAGGCCCCTGAGGGAACCGGTCATGTCCTGAGAGAGGGCAAAGAGGTAGCAAAAGTCAGCTATGCCTTACTTGTTGAAATGCTAGAGACGGGAGCAAAGTCATTCGGGATACCACAGGAAACCCGCTTGAAACACAAGGCCGTTTCGGGCAAGTTATCTGTTTTGAATGGGAACATAATGCTTGCTGCCGACGCCGCTGGCCTAGCGGGACCTTTCATCCTGGTCATGGAAGACGGACGGAAGGTCGATTTCTTTATTGATGGACGCGCTAAGGGGACAAATGCGGCCCGACATGAATATGAAATACGGGGCAGCGGCAGCAGACTGTAGTTTTAATGCCTGTTATTTCGATACTCTTATATTAAACTTGACAAAATTTTTAGCAAGATGCTATAGTTACGAACTATCTGCAACTCTCTTTATTCCTCTTAAAATATCAAAAAAGGAGGTCCAATGAGCGCCCAGCAGTTCAAGTATTTATTCACACCCATCAAAATCGGGCCATTCACAATAAAGAACAGGATAATGGTATCCCCCCACGGCCCTCTGATGAACGAGTTAGGTCTACCAACCGAGGAATTCATTCACTACGAGATCGAGAAAGCAAAGGGTGGGGCGGGATGGGTATGCATGTCTGTGGGCTATATCATGCCGCGCGATACGTGGTTCATGAGACCCAACGGCGGACACTTCGACCGTCATATCTGGGCCTGGCAGAAG
>JAJYLC010000158.1 GCA_021787935.1 Chloroflexota bacterium
CGCCTATTGAGAGCATCGACAGCGGCAACTTCACCATAGGCGAGACCAATAAAATAGAAAGACCCCGTTTCAAAAGACGGCGTCCGCTATAGAGCAGCAATACCACCCCTGCGCCGGCAAAAAGAAGGGCTATCTCATTGAATCCAAGGATGTAAAAAGCGATTATCGCCGCCCCCACCGCTGCCGTCAGCGGACCTTTAACCCCCTTCTTGCCCAGGTCCCACAATGCCTGAATCACGATAGCGATGACGACCGGTTTGACACCATAGAGTACCCATCCAACCTCGGGGAGAGAGCCATAGGTCACGTACAACCAGGCGAGAACTAATGTGGCAAGCATGCCAGGTACAATGAAGAGGACCCCAGCAGCGACGTATCCGAGCCACCCAGCCCGTACCAGCCCCAGATAAAGCGCCATTTCGGTAGCATTTGGCCCTGGAATTAGGTTAGTGACTCCTAGCATATCCAGGAACCTTTGGTCATCCAGCCAGCGGCGTCGTCTCACCGTCTCCCGCTGCATAATAGCAATGTAAGCCGCTGGCCCCCCAAAGGCAGTAGCCCCAATCCTTAGAAAAAGAGTGGAAACTTCTTTAAGGTAAGTTCTCTTTCCTGTAGTTGCACTTTCCATAGTTTTCACTACTATGCAATAGGAAGTGAGAGCCTATTCAACGCCCTCGCCTACACAGACACCAGTTTATATTTCAGGCTACCCACTCCCAGTTTCTCCGCCGTCTCGAGCTGAACTAGGCTGCTCGTGTGGTGCATCTTACCCAGAATATCTGGCGGCTTCGCCGAAGTGGCACCGGGGATAATCGGTGACTTGTCTACCAGGTCAAGAGATGCTTTGTCTATAGCTACAGGGTCAAATGAGACTGCAATACCCACATCCTGGACTACAGGATTCCCCGAGGGCGCGGCACAGTCGCAATAAGGAACAACCTCCTGGATGAAATTCACGAATATGGCTTTGCCTTGGTATCCCGAGAGTACCGCGCTGGCGGCATGTCCCAGGTAGACCTGAAGCTTCTCTTTCGACCCGGGAGGCCAGATCCAGCAATCCGAGGGGCACTTGAAATGGCAGGTGCCGCAATATGTGCATTCCGCTGCTGCCCTCTGCGGTTTTTCGTCCACTAACGTTATAGCCTTGGTAGGACAGGCATCTACACATTTGCCGCAGGCGTTACACTCCTTCTCTTCGGCAAATATGGGCATGTTCACATAGTGCTGCGCTCTTTTGCTCTCTGTGGACACACAGCCCATTCCCAGATTTTTCAATGCGCCGCCGAACCCGGTAAGCTCGTGCCCCTTCACATGCGATAGCACCACCAGAAACGGTGGCTTGAGCAGTAGAGAAGGCACCTTCACCTCCTCCAGCTTACAGCCTTCTATTGCATCCTTTATCGGTATCGTTTGTAGCTCATCGTCATCGTCCGTTATCATCACCGGAGCGTTTACAGTGGCTTCAACGAAGCCGTTCCTGGCGGCGGTGTCCAAATACTTCGCTTTGCTCTCCCTGCCGCCGGGATAATTAGCCACAGTATCAGTCAGGAAGGGTTTCCCTCCCTTTGCTATTATTATGTCTACTACCTGGCGTACCAAGACCGGCCTGAGATGTCTGATATTACCCTTCTCCCCCATGTGCAGCTTTATGGCGACAGGCTCGTCTTTGCGTATCATGCCTGCAAATGCCGACCTATCGAACAGATGTCTAAGTCCGGTCAAAGGGTTTTCATCTCCCTTATAGCTGGAGAAAAATACCTGCGCCATAGCGCTCCCCTTTCACACTCACGGCATTCATATAAGCAAGAGGTTACAGTATTCTAACACACGGCCTCCGAAGCTTCCAACGGATGGAAAATCACCAAGCTGACGGTCGCCTTGAATTCAGAATCGAAATGAATTAAACTAGTCCATGGAAGAGAAAGGAGCAAGATATGGCAAGGGGCAATGTTAAACCTGCAAAGGGTAAGGTGAAAACCAGAGGTCAAAAGAACGCCCCGAGTACAACAAAAATAGGAACTCAGGAACAGGAAACGAACAGCGTCGAGAAAATCATAGATAAATACAATAGCGATAAATCCGCTTTGATTCAGATATTGTTGGAGATACAAAAAGAGAACCGTTGGCTGCCAGGGGAAACCCTGATGCTGGTCAGCAAGAAACTGGGCGTACCGTTAAGTCAGGTCTACCGTGTAGCCACTTTCTACAAAGCCTTCAGTTTGGTCCCGCAGGGCCGTCACCTTTTCACCGTATGCATGGGGACTGCCTGTCATGTGCGCGGCTCTCCACGGCTTCTGGACAGGGTTGAGGACACACTCAAGCTCAAACCAGAGGAAACCAGCAAGGACCAGAAGTTCACCCTGGAAACCGTGAACTGCCTCGGCTGCTGCGCTCTGGGGCCGGTGATGGTAGTCGACGGCGAGTACCACAGCAACCCATCATCGAAACAGATTGAAGAACTGGTCACTGCCTGCGACTAGCAAGTTGAGCTGAAAGGAAGATATATCATGGTCAAGCTGAGGTCGCCTGCTGACCTAGAAGAAAAGAGACAACAGATACTATCTCAAAGGGACCCGAACAAGCCCTGCGTTACTATTTGCTCGGGCACCGGCTGTCATGCCCTCGGCTCTGACAAGGTCTCCGAGGCATTTGTAAAGGAAATCTCAAAGAACGTCCTTAACAGTAAAGTCGACGTGCGCAGGACAGGATGTCATGGGTTCTGCGAACGGGGTCCTGTTGTTGTAATGTTCCCTGAAGGTACCTGCTATCTTGGTGTGAAGCCAAATGATGTTCCCGAAGTCGTCTCCAAGACCCTGGTGGACAAGCAGTTGGTAGAGCGGCTGCTCTACAAGGACAGCGCCGGGAAGACAATAGCGAACGAGAAAGACATTCCGTTCTACAAATTCCAGAGCCGGATCGTCTTTGGCAACAATACACGCATCGACCCGAAAAGCATCGACGATTATATTGCACTTGGCGGTTATTCTGCCCTAGTCAAGGCCCTTTTTAAGATGAGCACGGTTCAGGTTCTTGCTGAGGTAAAGAAATCGAACCTGAGAGGAAGGGGTGGGGGCGGTTTTCCTGCAGGCGTGAAATGGGAGACCACGCGCAATGCCCCCGGCGATATTAAATATGTCATCGTCAATGCAGACGAGGGCGACCCGGGCGCATTTATGGACAGAAGCCTGCTGGAAGGCAATCCTCACAGCGTACTGGAGGGCCTCATCATCGGAGCTTATGCCATCGGCTCTCACGAAGGTTTCATTTACGTGCGGCAGGAATATCCCCTCGCGGTAGAGAATGTTACCATAGCCCTAGAACAGGCGAGGAAGTACGGACTGCTGGGTAAAAACATCCTTGGCTCAGGCTTCGACTTCGATGTCAAGATACACCGCGGCGCCGGTGCTTTCGTTTCAGGCGAGTCGAGCGCCCTGATGACCGCTATAGAAGGAAAGGTAGGAGAACCACGTCCCAAGTATATCCGCACGGCAGTGAGTGGTATCTGGGAGAGGCCGAGCAACCTTAACAATGTGGAGACCTGGGCTACGGTACCTCTGATAATCAACAAAGGTGCTGATTGGTTCACCAGCATCGGAACCAAAGGTAGTAAAGGCACGAAGATATTCTCCCTGGTAGGTAAAGTAAATAACACCGGCCTGGTAGAAGTGCCCATGGGGATGAGCCTCAGGGATATCATCTACAAAATAGGCGGTGGCATCCGCAAGAATAAGAAATTCAAGGCAGTCCAGACAGGCGGGCCTTCCGGCGGCTGCCTCCCGGAAAACCTCATCGATTTACCCGTAGACTTCGATGAGCTCACCAAGGTCGGTTCCATGATGGGCTCGGGCGGCATGATTGTGATGGATGAGGATACCTGCATGGTGGATGTAGCCAGGTATTTTCTCAATTTCCTCTCCGACGAGTCCTGCGGCAAATGTGTGCCCTGCCGCGCGGGCATAGACCAGATGGTCCAGATACTGAACAGGATTTGCGAAGGGAAAGGCGAGCCGGGCGACGTCGAGCTTCTGGAGGAGATATGCGAGACAACCAGAGATGCCTCCCTGTGCGCTCTGGGTCAGACAGCGCCTAATCCGGTCCTCAGCACTGTGCAGTATTTCCGCGATGAGTACAAAGCACATATCGAGCAGAGGCGCTGCCCCGCCGGGGTCTGTAAAGCGCTCGTTTCTTTCTACATAGACCCCAACAAGTGCACAGATC
>JAJYLC010000159.1 GCA_021787935.1 Chloroflexota bacterium
CTTTGATCTGAGGTCAGTGGCATAACCAAACATCTCGGCGAGGGGAACTTCCGACTTGATCACCTGGGCATTGCCTCTCTTCTCCATAGACTGTATCTTCCCCCTGCGCGAATTCAGGTCCCCCATCACATCGCCCATATATTCTTCCGGCGTTACAACCTCTACGCTCATTATGGGCTCAAGGATAACAGGCTTCGCTCTTTTCGCGGCCTCCTTAAAGGCCATGGAGCCGGCAATCTTAAAGGCCATTTCCGATGAGTCAACCTCATGGTACGAACCGTCATAAAGAACTGCCTTCACATCGACCACGGGATATCCGGCAAGCACGCCGCTGTCCATAGCCTCTTTTACGCCTTTTTCGACAGCGGGGATATATTCCCTCGGGATAGTGCCTCCCACAATCTTATTCACAAACTCGAACCCCTTGCCGGTCCCGGCGGGCTCAAGTTCGAGATATACATGACCGTATTGACCGCGACCGCCGCTCTGCCTTACGAACTTGCCCTCCGCCTTTGACGCGGCCCTTATAGTCTCTTTATAGGCAACCTGCGGCTTCCCGACATTGGCGCCGACCTTGAATTCCCTCAGCAGTCTGTCGACTATTATCTCCAGGTGCAACTCTCCCATACCTGAAATAATCGTCTGCCCCGTCTCTTCATCGAAGGAGACCCTGAATGAAGGGTCCTCTTGTGCAAGCTTTGCCAGAGATTGGGACAGTCTTTCCTGGTCCGCCTTTGTCTTGGGCTCTATTGCTACAGATATAACAGGCTCAGGGAATTTAATAGATTCCAGGATAATGGGCTTGCTGGGTTCACAGAGTGTATCCCCTGTGAAAGTATCCTTGAGGCCGACAGCAGCAACAATTTGGCCGCATCCTACCTCGCTTATCTCCTCCCGGCGGTTGGCATGCATCCTGAGCAACCTCCCCAACCGTTCCTTGTGCTCCCTGTTCGAATTATAGATTTGATGACCAGTCCTAGTTCTTCCTGAATACACCCGGATATATACCAAGCGTCCAATGAACGGGTCAGATACTATCTTGAATGCCAGAGCAGTGAAGGGAGCATTATCGCTGGCCTCTCGTGTCATCTCCTTGCCCGTACGAGGATCGGTACCCCGGACCGGCGGCACATCCAGAGGTGAGGGTAGATAGTCTACTATCGCATCGAGAACAGGTCGTATACCTTTGGCCTTTAGGGCGCTGCCACAGAGCACGGGCACTAGCCTGGTAGACAGCGTCGCTCTTCTGATTGCTGCCTTAAGCTCTGGAGCAGTAACCTCTTTACCCTCCACATAAGCACTCATAAGGGCTTCGTCGCTATCCGCTACCTTCTCGATCAAGTTTTCGCGATGGCGTGCAAAAGCCTCCTTTAGCTCTTCAGGAATGGGTATCTCTGTGGAAGGTTGGTCCCGGTCCTCAGAGAAAAGCCACGCCTTGCCCTCAATCAGGTCAATAACACCTTTGAAATCAACTTCTACCCCGATAGGCAGTTGTATCGCGACTGGATTAGCCCCAAGGCGACTTACGATCGACTGCACAGTCGCCAAAAAGTCCGCGCCGACGCGGTCCATCTTGTTTACAAAGCATATCCTGGGGACATTATACTTATCCGCCTGCCGCCAAACCGTCTCGGACTGAGGCTCCACCCCGCACACGGCATCGAATACCACCACCCCGCCATCGAGAACTCTGAGGCTGCGCTCCACCTCGGCGGTAAAGTCAACATGTCCGGGGGTATCGATAATATTGATTTGATGGTTTAGCCACTCACAGCTAGTAGCGGCAGCGGTAATAGTTATCCCGCGCTCACGCTCCTGCTCCATCCAATCCATCACTGCCGTCCCGTCATCCACCTGCCCTACCTTATACGTCTTGCCGGTGTGATACAGGATAAGCTCAGTGACGGTCGTCTTCCCAGCATCGATGTGAGCAATAATTCCGATATTCCTCACCCGCTCCAGCGCCAAACCCTGCGCCATAAACCCGTCCTTCTCAACTAGACAAGCTTTGCTGTTACCCACAATATTCGTTACCCTCTTTTACCACCGGTAATGGACAAAGGCCTTGTTCGCTTCGGCCATGCGGTGTGTATCTTCTCTCTTCTTAATCGCAGCACCCTGATTTCGAGAAGCATCAATCAGTTCCTCTGCCAATCTATTCGCCATCGGCTTGCCCTTGCGTGCCCTGGCTGAAATCACTAGCCAGCGCATCCCCAGAGCCAAACGTCGGTCTCCCTTAATATCCACCGGCACCTGATAGGTTGCGCCACCGACCCTGCGCGGTTTGACCTCGAGAACTGGGGTCACATTCTTCAATGCCTGTTCAAACACGTCCACTGGATTCTTCTTCAATTCTTTTTCGATGATAGACATAGCGCCATAGACAATACCTTCGGCCGTGCTCTTCTTGCCCCGGCCCATTATCTTGTTAATGAACCGTGCCAGATTCAGGCTCTGGTATTTCCCATCAGGTGATATTTTTCTCTTAATCGCTCGAGCTCGCCGCGGCATTTTCCTTTCCTCAAACCATCCTTTCAATCAAAGAGCTTCTATAAGTTAGAAGCTCCTACAGAAAAAACCAAGGTATGACCGCTTATGGGTTAGCCTTGGGCTTTTTGGTTCCGTATCGGCTGCGACCTTGACGGCGGTTCTCCACACCGGTAGCATCCAGAGCGCCCCGGATTATGTGGTAGCGCACGCCTGGAAGGTCAGGCACTCTTCCCCCACGGATTAGCACCACAGAGTGCTCCTGCAAACTGTGACCTTCACCTGGTATATAGGCTGTTACCTCCATCCCATTTGTTAACCGCACCCGGGCCACTTTGCGCAATGCGGAGTTCGGCTTCTTGGGTGTGACAGTCTTTACCTGCAGACAGACACCCCTCTTCTGAGGAGAGCCCTTGCTTCCCCGCTCGCTCTTACTCTTCAGAGTATTATAGGTATAACGAAGAGCCGGCGCTTTGGCCTTCTTCTGCAGCTTTCTGCGCCCTTTCCTGACCAACTGGTTTATTGTAGGCAATATCCCTCCTTAACCGCCCAGAACGATTTAGGCGCTAAATTGAAAGTATAATGTAACTCAAGATATATGTCAAGGGTGATTCGAGTACATTCAAAATATTCGAGGATTTCACCTCATTTGAATGCATTTTGTGCACAGCTATTTTATGGCTTAAATGAAATAAAGGTTGAACAGACAGTTAGCTTATCACCGAATAATTACAGAGCTATTCGCCGCTTACTCGCAGCACAGGCTTAATAGTGTCGCCGCGTTTGGCGTCGGCAATAGCTCGGTTGATCTCCCTGAATCTGTAGAATTTTATAAGGCGATCAAAAGGGAAAAAACCTTCCTTATAAAGCGAAATCAGTTTGGGAATAAAGAGCTGCGGTACGACATCGCCCTCAACTACGCTGACGGTTTTACGGCCTCCCCGCAGAGAATCCGGGCCGCTCTCACCGGTAAAGAGCGCCACGATCCCATTCGGTTTCAGCACATCAATAGCCTGCTGAAGCAGATTCGGGTTGCCCGTGATTTCCAGCACGTAATTTACACCATTGCCTATGATATCGGAGATGCTGGAGACCACGTTGGCATGACGGTTATCGATCACATGAGTAGCGCCCAGTTCCAAAGCTAGTTTAAGCCGCATGGGGTTACGGTCGACGCCTATTATCGGGTTAGCGCCTACGATATGAGCAGCCATGACTGCTGCCAGGCCAACAGCTCCAGTACCGAAGATAGCGATGCTTGCCCCTTTCGAGACCTTTAACGTATTCATAACCGCACCAGCC
Source organism: Chloroflexota bacterium (assembly GCA_021787935.1). Taxonomy (GTDB): domain Bacteria; phylum Chloroflexota; class Dehalococcoidia; order SZUA-161; family SZUA-161; genus JACWAE01. Next base: position 3,790 of record JAJYLC010000159.1, read on the forward strand.
CCGGTCTGTATGCCGCAACCCAGCGGAGATAGAATATCGAGACTCAGGTCTTTAGAAACTTTAACCAGATTACGCTCCGTCGCCAGAGCGTGTGTAGCGAATGAAGATTGACCAAAGAAGTGACCACGTACTCCGCTTCGCCACAATGCATTGCTGCCATCCAGGCGTTTGAAACCGAAGTTAGCCTCATAGAAGCGCCGGCAAGCCGTGGGTTGTCCTCTCAGGCATTGCCGGCATTTGCCGCAAGACTGATACGAAAGCACGACGTGGTCACCCCGCCTGACGCCCTTCACCAGTTTGCCAACCTGTTCCACCACGCCCCCACCCTCATGACCCAGCACGAGGGGCCCGTCCGTCCTGTCCCAGTCATCGCAGAAATCTATATCCGTATAGCAGATA
>JAJYLC010000160.1 GCA_021787935.1 Chloroflexota bacterium
TCGAAGTCCTTGGACTGCACTTTCTTGACCAGATCCCCCGTAGTCACCAGATAGGGATGGCACTCTCTGGAAGAAGCATATTTTCTCCCCAGTTCGTCAGACTGTTCATCAGGCATCGGCAACACCCTGGCGTCTATACCTATCGATTGGAAGGAAGCAGCCCAAATATTGGAGTGTCCTGAAGCATTGTAAATATAGAATGTCCTCTCCAACCCCTTTATTTTCTTCGACGGCTTGAAGATACTAATCGCTCCACCGGACCCGACCACACTCATGTCTTCAACAGTCTTTTCAGGCTCTTTCACTCTAGTTCTATTAATAGTGTCGAGGAAAGCCTCGATCCTGGTTACCATTCCGGCATCACCGCTATGTTCATCTACCTCAAGAGCCAGATAGGGGTCTTCACCCATGGTATCCTCGAGATACTTGGCAAAGAAAGCATCGGGCCCGCAGCCATAATTGGTAATCATTATGGGATGCAGGTTCCTGCTGGCCTTTGCCAGCATTGCTGACCTCAAAAGATTCTGTTCATTCTTCCAGACCAGGTTAGAATAGTAAGGCAACAACTCAACCGTATCCAAGGGCAGCATATCATAAGGTATAGCGACTACTCCTAACTTTCGCAGCTTCTTGGAGATATTAAGGTTTAACCCTGTGTCGTGGACGTTATATGGTTTACCTACTACCACCACCGCTTGCTCGTCCTCCCTGAGGCTATCCAATATCTCTCCGCCCCTCTTCAAACGCATACTTTCGAACTCTTCTTGTGATTTAAGTGCTGCCGTTATGGCCGAGGCAACAGCATTTTTCTCTTTCCCAAACGCTCTGCCTATTTCCATCATTTGCGACTCGAGGTTTCTCTTTTCTTGTTCTATGAAAAGAGTGGGGCTCATAATTTTGACCCTGTTTTCAAAGGCTGCTTTGAGTATGAAGGGGATAGCCTGGATGTAGGGGCAGTTATAGCTTCTATTTACATCATCCCTATCCTTCTCCAAATCGATTACACAGGGCAAAAATACGCAATCTACACCTTTCTCAATAAGATTGACCATATGACCGTAGGCAACCTTTACGGGATAGCAGGTCTCGGCCAAGACCTCCTGCAGCCCGCGATAAATTAGCTTGCTGGTGGTTTTGTCAGAGAGAACCAGGCGAATCCTGAGTTCTTTAAAAAATGTTGCCCAGAGGGGAAATTGTTCGAAGAACATGAGTACGCGGGGAATCCCGATCACAGGAGAATCTTTATCAAACTCATCCTCCTTGTAATAGCGCAAAAACATCTCTTCTCGCTCTTTGAAAAGATCGGGCAACTCCTTACCGGCATCCTCTCCCCGCTTGATCTCGTATCTATCGCAGATGCCTCCGTAGAATGACTCATGTTTAGCCCCTATCAGCACCCTCTTTACCTCGCAATGATTGGCACAATGCTGGCATTCAAATATTTTGACCTGATATGTCCTGTTTCTCAGGTCGAAGCCGACAAAGTTGCTTTTTTGCCGGATTTCTCTTCTCTTTTCCCTGGCAATTAAAGCGGCTCCTATTGCACCTGTAACATTGTGGTTCTCAGGGACGATAATCTCCGTACCCAGGATATTTTCAAAAGCAGCAGCTACACTCTTGTTTGATGCCACCCCGCCCTGGAAATATATCCGTTTCCCTATTTTCTTGTTCCCTATCACCTTTTCTATGTAGTTATTGGCTACTGAATAGGATAGCCCGGCGACGAGGTCTACCTTGGGCAAACCTACCTGTTGATGATGTATCAGGTCTGACTCCATGAAAACAGTACAACGTGTGCCCAGGTCAGCAGGTTTCTTAGAGTCAAAAGCGAGGCCGCTGAACTCTTCAATCTTTATGCCCAATCTGGCGGCCTGTTCCTGAAGAAAAGAGCCGGTACCTGCGGCACAGACTTTGTTCATCTCAAAATCCACCACCGACCCGTTCTTCAAACGGATAAATTTTGAGTCCTGGCCTCCTATCTCAAATATCGTATCAACAGTGTTATCAATTTCTATAGTAGCCCTGGCCTGGGCCGTAATCTCATTGATAACCACGTCGGCTCCCACGAAATCGCCCACAAAATAGCGTCCGCTGCCGGTGACCCCTACTCCCTGAACTTCCACAAGGTCTTCCAGGCCCCTGGCTATATCCAGAAGTCCCTTCTTGACCGACTCGATTGGTTCGCCTTCCGTCATCAGGTATATTTTGCGCAACAGGTCCTTGTTATCATCCAGAATAACTATATTGGTGCTCGCCGCTCCGACATCGATTCCCAGATATACTTTTTCCTTCTGTCTCTCAGGGCTTTGGATATCGTCGGGGGTGGGCTTAAGGCCATTACCCCCCCAGACCAACCTCTTTAAATACCCTTGCCTCGACTCGCCGGCTGTTTTAACTATATACTGCCTCAGATCGCTAATCGCTTTGCGTAGTTCCAGAGGGGAATCAACGCCCTTCTCCACAGCCATGATTGCGGAGCCCAGAGCTCCCATGATGAGGAAATGCTCAGGGATAATCAGCTCTCCCGGCGTAAGCTCCAGGAGGTCTTCGAAGGCCTTAACCACGCCCTTATTGGCGGCCACACCACCCTGGAATGCTATGGGCTTCTTTAATTTCCTTCCTTTGCCCAGATTGCTTATGTAGTTTCTCGCCAGGGCGTGGCAGAGACCTGCCACTATATCCTCTTTGGGGCTGCCCTCCTGCTGTAGATGAACCATATCTGATTTAGCAAAAACGCTGCATCTGCCAGCGATAGTTGCCGGCCTTTTGGATTTCACAGCGAGGTCGCCAAATTCCTTATCAATGGAAATACCCAGGCGATATGCCTGCTGATCAAGGAAAGAACCTGTTCCGGCAGCGCATATCTCGTTCAGAGCGTGGTCAATGATGACCGGCCTCCCTTTTTTCTCATCGAAATCCAAGAAAATCAGTTTGGAATCCTGTCCCCCTATCTCAATTACAGTTCTCACCTCTGGATGATAATAGGTTACTGCCCTTGCCTGGGTTATGATTTCGTTCTCTTTATTTACACCCAGAATATCGGCCAGGAGATCACGTCCGCTCCCTGTGGCTAACACTCCGCTCATGGCGGGGAAATCGCCCACAAGCCTGTTTAGAGTATCAAGCAACACTGGGATCGGCTGCCCCTTAGTGCGTTCGTACACGCTGGCAAGCAGGCGCACCTGTTCGTCGATTATGGCTATGTTCAGGCTAACCGAACCTACGTCTATCCCCATATAAAGTTTGTCTCGGTCTGCCATTTTGCCCCCAGGCTAACTCGCTGCCAGCTTAGCTCTTATTCGCTATCGCCGTGCACGTAACTAAAGTAAGCGCTCATCGCGTCCAGAGCCTCAGCGGGAATCGGGGTAAGCTTCCCAATGCTTAAGACCCAGAGGTATATCTTCGCCGTTTTCTCCAGCATCTCAAGGTTGGTGAATGCTTCCCGCATGTCTTTTCCCACACAGACTGCCCCATGATTTGCCAGGATAACCGCATTCCTCGGCCCCAGAGCGGCAAGCGCATTCTTGACCAGCTCCTGGCTGCCGGAGAGTGCGTATTCGGCTACCTTTATCCCGCCGCCGAGATAGGTGACCTGGTCTTCAATGATAGGAGGAATCTCCATGCCGGCAACTGCAAAGGCACTGCTGAGAACAGGGTGACTATGAATGACAGCGTTCACCTTTTTACGCGCCTTGTAGACCCCTAGATGCAGCATTGTCTCCACAGAGGGACTGAATTCTCCCTCAACGCGATTCCCGTCGAAGTCAACGACTGCTATATCGTCTACGCCAATTGTGTCGTAGTAGCGGCTGGTAGGAGTGATAGCCATTAATTCGCTTCCACCGGATTTTTTAAGGCGCATACTAATATTCCCTGCCGTGCCCACCACAAAGCCTTTTTCGGACATTCGCTGTGCGGCCTCGAGCACCGCTTTCCTCTCTGCGCTCCAAACAGTCATCTTCTCTCCTTTATTGGAACTCAAATGCCTGGTGAAAGGAATTCCTATTATGTATTCGAAGAAAGAGTATCAGAATCAGCATTAGCTGAGCCTGATGAAGAAAAAAGAGAAGACTCAGCAATTACAGAAAGAAATGAAGAAAATACCCCCCATCCAATTCTGGCAGAGTTATATTATACCACAGGTCAGCGTCATCATAAACTCGGAATCTGCGATAGGT
>JAJYLC010000161.1 GCA_021787935.1 Chloroflexota bacterium
AATGAACAGATTCAAGGTAGGTGGTGCGTTAATCTGCCTCGGCTGTATTGTTCTTGCCGGCCTTTTTATCTGGGGTTTAGTCGCAGGTGAGCCCTGGCGCTCCTGGGCAATCGCTGGCCCCGTGATTGTCGCCTTTCTGGGAGCCCTGGGGATTGGCTTTTCCATTGGGCGGCTGATGGCGACCACCGAGGAAGCCCCCAAAACACAACAAACTAAAGAAAAAAGTGCCGCCAGCCCCACTGCGTAAGGGCTTCTCTGAGAATCGTTTCTACGGGGTGTAAGTAACCCTGGACTCGGGAGATTCCCAAACCTCAACTTGCGAGATAGCCAAGCCGCTCAGACGTTTTCTAAGCTCTTTGTATACAGTTGACGCGATGTTCTCCGATGACGGGTTGATTTTGTCGAAGGGTCTAACATCGTTCAAACAGGCGTGATCGAACCGCTTCAGCACCTCGCCTACATGCTGCTTAAGCTCTACAAAGTCGAAGGCTAACCCTATATTATTGAGTTTCCCGACCTGCACGCTGACCACAACCTCAAAGCGGTGCCCGTGCAACGCCTCGCATTTACCGCCATAACCCCTTAGGTAGTGAGCGGCGTCGAAGTGCTGTCTGACCGATACCTGATACATATCGTCCTCCCTATATGGATGGGCGGACACATGAGTCTGCCCCTACAATTCGCCAAATTTTTTGACACCGTCCAATCCCCCGACTGCGGCGAGCAGCTCGCTGACCCTTTTCCGCAACACTGGGTGAACCATACTGGGTGCAATCTCAGCCAGCGGAGCCAGCACGAAGGCGCGCTCCGCGATGCGAGGGTGGGGAACAGTGAGCCCAGGTGTTTCGATAATCCGCCTACCGTAGAAAAGAATGTCTATATCAATAATTCGGGGAGCATTACGAAAGCTGGACTGCCTGCCCAGGTCGCCCTCGACACCTTTTACAAAATGAAGAAGCTGAAAAGGGTCGAGCTTAGTCATCGCTGACAGGGCTGCGTTAAGGTACAGCGGCTGCTCCTTGAAATAGAGTGGCGCCGTCTCATAGACAGAAGAGACCTTTTTAACGGTTAGCTTTTTAGATAAGCGCTCCACAGCCGACCCAAGATTGCCCATCCTGTCTCCCAGATTTGAACCCAGGGCCAGGTATACCGTAACCATGGTCACGAGTGCTTGCCCCTGACGATAGCATCGCTCATCCTTACCACCCGCACCATCTGGGCCACATCGTGCACTCTCACGATGTCGGCACCGTTAGCGATGCCGATGGCTACCGTCGCAGCCGTTCCCTCCAGACGCTGGTCCACAGGCAAATCCAAAACGTGCCCGATGAAGGACTTTCGCGACGTGCCCAAGAGTATGGGCCTCCCCAGCGTCTTCAACTCAGCCAGGCGGCGCACAATCTCCACGTTTTGCTCCACCGTCTTGCCGAAGCCGACGCCCGGGTCGATGATAATATTGCTCCAATCCACACCAGCATCCAGCGCTACTTGAATGCTTCTCTTGAGGCTGACAATAAGCTCGGGGAAGAAGTCGTGAAAAGGGGATTCCCTTTGATTCTGCGAGATGATCAAAGGCACACCTGCTTCAGCCGCTACCTGCGCCAACCTGGGATCGCGCTTCAGTTCCCAGACATCGTTTATCATGCACGCCCCCGCCGCAACTGCCTGCCGTGCCACCTCTGATTTATAAGTGTCTATGCTCACAGGCACAGATAGTTCACCGGCCAGCCTTTCAATGACAGGGAGCACACGCCTTAACTCCTCTTCGGCGGAGACAGGCTGGAAGCCAGGGCGGGTAGACTCTCCGCCCACGTCTATAATATCGGCGCCTTCGGCGGCAAAACGCTTCCCTTGTTCAATAGCAGATTCGGCATCGTGCAGCCCATCGCCGGAGAAAGAATCAGGGTCAACGTTGACGATGCCCATGACATAGGTGCGCTCCCCCCACCTGAACTCCATATTTCCGCAACGAGTGATGCCCAATGGTTTCGATGGCTCTCTGTTCATTGGCAATTCCGTATATGGCTACATCATTATAGCATGGTGCCTTACCCAGGCGTACAGGTTTACTGAGCACCGCCTTTTATGGTAAAATCGAATCTGTAAAGATGAAATCTCCCGGAACGTAAGGTGACACAGGATGCCAATTTACGAATACAGATGCAGTAGATGCCGACGCCGCGTAGACATATTTGTCCAGGGCTTTTCTCCACCCACCAATCCAAGCTGCAACAGGTGCGGCAGCAAGGAGCTCAGCCGCATCTATTCCTCTTTTGCCATGCGCAGATCCAAAAACGATAGAGGCGTCTACGACGAGATACTCTCCGATTCCAAACTCACCAGCGGGCTGATGAGGAATGACCCCCGCGCCCTCGCCGAATGGAGCCGTAAGATGGCGCACGCTACCGGCGAGGACGTTACGCCCGAGACCGAGGAAATGCTCAGCAGGCTGGATGCGGGCGAGGACATGAACAAGGTGGTGGAGGATTTTAAACCGCCTGAACTGAAGGGAGACACAGAAACAGGAGGCGCGGAAGCAGAGTGATGTGCTATGCCTATCTATGAGTTTATCTGCAACAAATGTCGAAAGAAGGCAAGCTTTTTTGTGAGGAGCTTTAATCCTCCTCAGAACCCGGTATGCCCTGCCTGCGGCAGCAGCGGACTAGATCGCTGTATCTCAGGATTTGCCTACCACAGGACGACAAAGGATGTCTGGGAACAGTCCGGCCCGGCCGCTGCAATTCCTAAAGACCCTGATTACTACAAAGACCCGCGAAACATAGGAAGATGGACAGAGAAGAGGCTCAAAGACCTCGGTGTAGATATGGACAGCGAGGAATACAGAGATACCTTCGCCGGAGTTAAGGAATCGATCGCTGCCGCCAGGGAAGGTGAGATGCCAAAACCGTTAAAGGACTTACTCTAGGGCTGTCTCAATATGCTGCGAATTCTAGATGTTAACCTCAACCGCATCGGCGAAGGATTGCGCCTCCTCGAAGATGTAACGCGCTTCGTCTTGAACGACTCCGAACTCAGCGAGCAGTTGAAAAACATGCGCCATGAGCTTCTGCCTAAAGACCGATCGCTTCAGAAGAGGCTTCTCAAAGCCCGGCGAGCGAATGAGGACGTGGGTGCTTTCCTAGATTCAGAGAGCGAGGCTGAGCGAACGGATACCATTAGCCTGGTCAGCGCTAACTCACGGCGTGTCCAGCAATCTCTGCGAGTCCTCGAAGAACTGGCCAAAGTCCATGGCGATGATTTCGGATTGGACTGGGACAAATTCAAGCACGCCCGCTTCGCTCTTTACACACTAGAGCAGAAAATAGTGATGGAACTGCTTCGCCATAACAAAAAAGAGAAGATAAGCGGGCTTTACGTGATAATAGATACGCAGGCGCTGAGAGGACGAAGCGAGATCGAGGTCGCCCGCGAAGTGATTCAAGGGGGAGCCCGGATAATTCAGCTCCGCGATAAGCTGCGCCCGAGAGGTATGCTTGTGCCTCTGGCTCGAGAGCTGAAAGAGGTCTGTGCTGAGTCCGATGTGCTATTTATTGTGAATGACTATATTGACCTGGCTATCGACTCGGACGCCGATGGCCTCCACATCGGGCAGGAGGACTTGCCTTTCGATACTGCCCGCGAGATGCTACCCGCAGATAAAATACTGGGCTGCTCCTCGGCTACGCTGGAAGAGGCGCTTAAAGCCGAGAGAGAGGGCGCCGATTACATCGCCGTTGGCTCCATCTACCCAACACCTTCAAAGCCGGGGACGAGGCTGGCCGATCTTAAGATATTGCGACAGGTGAAAAAGAAGGTATCGGTGCCTGTAGTTGCCATAGGCGGCATAAACGAGGATAATATCGGCGACGTTATCAGCGCTGGTGCCGATGCGGTAGCCGTGATCAGCGCTGTGCTCGGGGCTGATAATGTCAAAGAAGCAAGCCAGAGGTTAACCAAGATAATAAACAGAGGAAGTGATAAATGAACAGACCCACTTCAAGGCTCGACACGGTGGGCGAAAAGGTGCGGACCTCGATCGGCGTGGTGATCGGATAGCTGCACGCGGCCTGAAGCGTGCGCTGCCCCTGGACCTCGACGACGCACACGCGGCACACGCCGGCCAGGCAGAGGTC
>JAJYLC010000040.1 GCA_021787935.1 Chloroflexota bacterium
CCTCATACTGTTCAGGAGACACACGATCTTGTCCAGCTTGCGTTTTACCTCGCTGACAAGTACCGCAACCCTGTTATCATGCTCACCGATGCTCTGATGGGGCAAATGGCGGAATCGCTGGAAATCAAAAGCCTGGACTTTGACCCCCTGCCGGAGAAAGACTGGGCTTTGATAGGCAAAGCAAATCGAGCAGACGGAACCTCACGGATGCTGATGTGCGCCAATGGCAATTTTGACTATATCGGTTTACTGGAGACCCTGGATAACAAGTTCAAGACCTGGCAAAAACAGGAGGTCAGGTGTGAGCTATATCACGCGGACGATGCCGAGATATGTTTAGTGGCCTATGGCTATTGCGCCAGAGTGGCCAAGGCGGCAGTGGATGGGGCTAGGGAGGAGGGGATAGGGGCAGGGTTGATCCGCCCCATCACTCTGTATCCCTTCCCCTATCAGATTATCAGGGACAAGGCCAATCGGGGGAGCAAATTTCTCGTAGTAGAGGACAGCATGGGCCAGATGCTTGAGGATGTGGAGAAAGCAGTACAGGACCGCGTGCAGATAGGCTTCGTGGGAGCTACCTTCAGGCACCAGCGGGATGATGGTGGGAAGATATTCCCGGACGCCGTCATTGGGGAACTGAAGAAGCTGTTGTAGCATCGGAGGGAGATATGGAGAGTAAGCAAAGAAAGTGGGTTGCCGGGACGCCTCCCTTGGCACCCCAGCTTTTCTTTCTCTTCCATTGCTCCGGTTGCGGCCATCCCCTGGTGGAACGGCTGGTCTGCGAGGTAATAGGAGAGTTGGACATAGCGGGCAGAACAGTGAACGTTTCGGGGGCAGGGTGCAGTTCGGGCTTTTTTATCCGTGCCGTCGATACCGATGGCTTCATGGGTCCCCACGGGCGCGCCGCCGACATAGCAACGGCCATGAAGCGGGTCCACCCCGACAACATAGTATATACTGTGCAGGGAGACGGCGACTGCATTGCAATCGGAGCTGAGGGTTTCCTGAACGCTGCTGGCCGGGCGGAAAAGATAACTGTGATTATGGTAAACAATGCCAACTATGGGACCACCGGCGGCCAGATGGCGCCTACCAGCCTGATGGGGCAGGTGACCAGTACAACTCCCGGAGGCAGGACGGTTAATCAGGGATTCCCTATGCATGTAGCGGAACTGGCAGCATCCATAAAGGGTTGCGCCTACTCGGCCAGAGGCGCAGTCAATAGTCCGTCCAACTATAAACGCACCAAGAAATTCGTTAAGACAGCTCTGCAGAAACAAATGAACAACCTGGGATTCAGCTTCGTAGAAATACTTTCGATGTGCCCCAGCGTTTGGCATCTTACCCCTGCAGAGTCTCTTAAGTTTATCAGTGACAAGATGATCCCGGAGTTCCCGCTGGGCGAGTTCAAGAATGTTGATATCCTATGAGTTGCTATGCTTCATGTTAGGAAGGTGCGATGAAGCCCGGTGAACCATTCAAAGCTGAAGTGATCATGGCGGGGATCGGAGGGAAAGGAGTCCTCATGGCTGGGCAACTCCTGGCCCAAGCGGCTCTGGCCAAATATGACCATGTGGCCTATCTTCCCTCTTATGCAGCCAGCCAGCGGGGCGGTCCCTGTGAGTGCACAATTGTCTTTTCCCAAGCTCCGGTGAGCTCGCCTCTATTGTCCCGCGCGGAGGCGGTGATTGTCATGGATGTTTCCCAGTTGAGCCCCTATCAGGACAGGGTGAGGCCAGGCGGTCTATTGGTAACCGAGCAGGCGGGTGTAGGAAGCAACTTCACTAGCCAACAGGTGACAATGCAGCAGTCTCAAACAACTGCCATATCAAGAACGGATATCAGGGTGGGAATGGTTCCTGCCCTGGAGACCGCAGTCGCCCTGTTTGGCAGTCAGCAGGGCGCGAACTTGATATTGCTCGGAGCCTACATCGGGATTACCGGGGTTATCGGCCCTAGCCTCATCGAAAGCCAAATCGAGAATCGTCCCGGCCAAAGTCCCGAGTTGCTGGCCAGGAATATGCAGGCCTTCAGGCGAGGTCTCGAGCTAGGGGCAGCATTAGGGGTATGACCCCATTCAAGACTTATACAAATTGTGAATGCTCTCTCCTGAGGTCGAGCCGGATACTGACCAACAGCACATCCTCATACTTAATTGCATGTCATGTATCGTAATATTTCACAATTTGAGAAGAAAAGATTTGACAGAAGTGCTATAATCACGGATATACATATCATATACGATGTCATCTACGATAGACAGCTAGCGGAAGACGATAAACAGTTTTTTCACGAACTGATCGTCTGCTAACCTCACCCGGTATCTGACCATAAGTCATAAAAGTATATATATTTCCATTAGTATTCTGTTAAGGAATGATCGATGAAAAGAAAAATAAATGTCCTGAACTCGTTCCCTTTTTTCAGCGAGACGCAGCTAGATGTCGTCCGAAACTCAGTACCCCAGGCGGTGGTTGATAGTTTTGCCTATGGAGAGACAGAGGAGGAGCGTTCGGCCAGGCGCAAAGGAGAAATCAACAAACTAGGGCCTCATACGAGAGAGCTATCCCCTCAATATATTGAGAAACTTGCTGAAGCTGAGGTGATGTTCACCCTGGATGCACCGACGGATTTTGTTCGCTATGCCCCAAAGCTTAAGTGGGTTCAGTTGATAGGGGCCGGCGTTGATCACCTGAAGGGCACAGGCCTTTTTGAAAGCAATGTTGATATTGTAACTACCAGGGCTGCGCGCCTTGTGGCGGAACATGCCATTGCCCTGGTCCTTCTTCTCGCTAAACAGCTCGGTCAATATCACGAATTAAGCAAGGCCCATCAATGGCAGCGGCTATTTGGCCAAACGCTGTGGGGCAACACCGTTGGTATTGTGGGACTCGGCCATGTCGGCACTGAGCTGGCACGACTATGCAATGCGTTTGAAACGCGTGTGCTCGCCACCCGCCTCAAGTGGCAGGAGCCGCCTAAGGTGCATGTAGACGCCATGTTCCCTCCGGAGAAACTGAAGGAAATGCTCAGTCAGTGCGATTATGTGGTTCTCTGTATGGCATTGACCCCCCAGACCGAGAACATGTTTGGCGAGGCGGAACTGCGGTCAATGCAGCCAGGGGCGTTTCTGGTAAATGTGGCGCGCGGTGAGGTTCTTCAGGAGGATGCGCTGGTACGGGCTTTGCGCGAGGGGTGGATTGCCGGTGCAGCTCTCGACGTTTTTCGCACCGAGCCGCTTAGCCAGGATAGCGAGCTCTGGAATCTCCCCAATCTTTTCATTACTCCTCACAGCGCCTCCTCGGTGGTTAATTATATAGATGTCGCGTTAGGACAGTTTTGTGAAAACTTGCGCCGGTATGTGGATGGCAAACCTCCTCTAAATGTGATAGACAAGAAGCTTGGATTTTAGGTAAACAGGCCAGAAAACGGGAAGGCAGGTGTCGAATGAAAAAGGGAAAAGACCACGAAGCAGGATTCTTGCCTCGGTACCGCGTCCTGGACCTAGCGGACGAGAAAGGTGTCTACTGCGGGAAACTTCTGGGTGACCTCGGTGCCGAAGTGATAAAGGTTGAGCCACCGGGTGGCGATAAGACGAGGTCCAGAGGCCCTTTTTTCAACAATGACGTTCATCCCGAGAAAAGTCTCTATTTTCTATGCTATAACACCAGCAAGGGATCGCTTACACTGAATCTGGAGCATCCTGACGGTCGCGCTATCTTCAAGAAGCTAGTGGCAGCCGCAGACACTGTGGTGGAGACCTTTCCAGTAGGTTATCTTGCCAGTCTAGGGCTAGATTATGCTGCGCTGAAACAAATTAATCCTCGGCTAGTGATGGCTTCTATTACTCCTTTTGGACAGACAGGACCGCTTAAGGAGTATGAAGTTTCAGACTTAATAGCTCAGGGGATGAGCGGCTACATGCAGCTTGTAGGCGACCCCTGGGGCCCGCCGTTACGCCTTGGAAATGAGCATTCCAACTTTGCTCCTTCGCAGTATGCTGCCGTAGCAATATTGGCAGCTCTTCACTACCGGGATGCTGCCTCCGGAAGGGGTCAATATATAGATATTTCCATGCAAGAGGCCCTGATCACCTTTTGCCAGGAGCAACTCGCAGCGGCTGCCTGGCTTGAACGAGGGGAAAACGTTATCAGACAGGGCCCCACCCACCCGATAGCTAAACCGGGCGGTCTTTATTCCTGCAAGGACGGCTGGACTTCTATATTCATCGTTACTCCGAAAGAATGGGATGACTTAGCACAGTGGATGTATGAGGTTACTGGAGACAGGGAAATCCTAGAGGAAAAGTATAAAGGCGGCCTTATAAGCCGTTATGAATACCGGGACTTAGTAGAGGCGATGTTCCTAAACTTCGCTGGCATGCTTACCAAAAAAGAGATTTTCGAAGAAGGGCAAAAACGGGAAATTGCGGTGCATCCGGTGAATGATGTCGCTGATTTGCTATCTGATACCCAGCTAACATCGCGCGGGTTTTGGGTTGAACTGGATCACCCCATAGTCGGCCGGTTGAAATATCCCAAGGGAGCCTGGTATTGCGAGGATATGCCTTTGCTGAGAAAGGCAGCCCCTTTGCTGGGCGAGGACAACGAGAGGATTTACTGCGGTGAGCTTGGATATACCAAGAAAGAACTCACGACTCTGCGCAAAGCGGGTGTCATTTAAATAGAGAGGAGAGCTACGGATGGAGCAAAGAAAAGCGACTAAGGGCATCCTTGACGGTGTACGCATTGTCGAGCTAGCTCTCTATCTGGCACTCCCTTTAACCGGGCGGTTGCTGGCCGCCCTGGGAGCAGAGGTCATCAAGGTTGAGAGTAATACGGCATTCGATCAGACCTGGCTTAGTGCCCCGCCGGGCCTGCTGCAAGCCGAATACCGCTTATTAAAGCGCAATATCAGCCTTAATCTCCGGGAGCCTAAAGCCGGGCCTATAATGGAAGCGCTGCTGAGAAAAAGCGATGTCTTCGTGACTAATTTAGGGGAGGAGGCATTGGTTCGCTTCGGCATTGACATTCCCAAGGTGCAGCAACTAAAGGATGACCTCATCATACTGTGGCAGACCGGATTTGGAAGAACGGGCCCCTACGGCGGCCTCAAGGGGTACGGACTCATGATGCAGCATGCGTGCGGAATTTCCCTGATGAATGGGTCTCCTGAACGGCCAGGCGCGGCAAGTGTGTCATACTCAGATTATCACACGTATCTATTTAATGCACTCGCCTTAATGGGCGCTATTGAGAGACGGCGTCGAACTGGCAAAGGTACTGTGATCGAGTGCCCCATCTATGACTCGGGTGTGTGCACGGTGGGTCCTGCTCTACTTAACTATCAGGTAAACCGGGTGATGCCGAGCCGGATTGTGAATAGGGACCCGTTCGCCGCTCCGCACGGCGCCTACCCGTGTTTGGGCGAAGACCGCTGGTGTGTCATTGCCGTTTTCTCGGATGAGGAATGGCAGAGCTTTTGCGGTGTGCTGGGAAATCCGAAGTGGAGTAAGCGCACTGAGTTTAAGACTCTTGCCGGCAGGCTCAACAATGTGGATGAGTTGGATAGCCTTGTAGCAGAATGGACACTCAATCGCACGGCTCAGGAAGTGATGGAGGAAATGCAAAAAGCGGGGGTTAAGGCTGGTATCGTAGCTAAAGGCGAGGACCTGGCACAAAGCGAACATTTAAAAAGCCGTGGGTTCTACAAATCGATTAAGTATATTGCACCTGAGATCGGAAAGCCTGGCTTGGAATGGCCGGAAGTTGGCCCATCAGTCATGTTTTCAGAGCCGATCAATTTTTCCGAAACCCCCTGCGCGTTCGGTTCTATGTCAAGGATCGGTCAAGACAACGACTATGTCTATGGTAAGTTGTTGGGTATGTCGCAAGAAGAAATAGCCTCGTTAACTAATGAAGGAGTGCTCTTCTAGCGGGCTATATTGTGTGGAGCACAATAACGTGATAAGGCACTCGGATGGCAATCCGGAAAGGGTGTCAACCTTCAATTGAGGAAAGGAGAATATGCGTGGGAAAGTTAGTTGTGCTCAACCCCATCGGAATTTTCAAACCAGACAGAGTAACGCCTGCGCCTCGACTGAAAGGCCTTAACAACAAGAAGATCGGGCTTCACTGGAACGAGAAGCCCAGAGGCGATATAGCGTTAGCGAGGGTTAAAGAGCTACTGGAGAGCAAATTTACCGGCGTTCAGGTCAAATTTCTTCCCTCGACCAATATCGTCAGGACAATATCCGAAGAGCAGTTTGCTGAGATAATGGACTGGAAGCCTGATGCGGTAATAGGCTCCACAGCAGACTGAGGGAGCTGCAGTTCCTGGGTTGCCAGGAACATGTTTTCTTTTGAAAAGCTAGGTATACCTACTGTAGGAATCGCTTCTAGACATTTTATTGCAGATTACAGATCGACCGCTATATCGATGGGATTGCCTGAGCTACCCATTATGGTGGCATCTGAGGCCTATAGCAGCGTAGGTCCGCCGGAGGTTCGGAAAGATATCGATGAGCATATAGACCAGATTATCGCTGCTCTCACAACGCCGATAAAGGTGGGAAAGGAGCAGCTTGAGGTACCGATAACCACCCCGGGAGGACCAAGCCCGCTGGTGCAAAATACGATTGAGTTCACGGGCAAGGATTGGATTGAGGCATTCGATAAGTTCCAGGAAGCGTTTCTCAAGTGGGGATGGAGCGATGGGCTGGTTCTAATACCGCCAACCAGAGAGCGCGTTGACGCGATGTTGAAAGGGACATCACATTCTCGTGATGAAGTAGTGGTAGAGCGCTTTGAACCGGCAAAGGGCGAAGCCACGGTGGAGAAGATTGCAATTGCCGCAGCAATGGCAGGATGCAAGCCAGAATACTTGCCCGTCGTTTTAGCTGCGGTAGAAGCGCTGGCCGACCCGACATTTGACCTTATTCAAACATCTATGTCTACAGGTGCGCATACTCCGTTTCTGTTTGTGAATGGGCCGATACGGCAAAAGATAGATATAAACTCCAAGGCCGGACCATTGGGACCTGGCTCAAAGAACCGGGCTAATGCGACTATTGGGCGCGCCGTGAGATTAATAATGATAAACATCGGAGGCTGCTATCTTGGCATCAAGGACATGGATGTGCTGGGGACATCCAATAAATTCGGCATGCTCATTGGAGAAAATGAGGAGGCCAACCCCTGGGAGCCTTACCATGTGGAAATAGGGTATGACCGCAATAAAAGCGTTATCAGTGCGCTGGGCATGGATTCTCAGAACGAGACTGCACTTGCTGCAGTCGAACCTGAAGTGCTTCTTTACTACTATGCCAGCGTCATGTGTGATTTTGGCGGTGGTGCCCTGGCATGTGCTCACTTGTTTGATGCGGACACTATCGTATTGATGAACCCAGAACATGCCAGGATAGTTGCCGACAAAGGCTGGTCGAAGAAGGATGTCAGAGAGTATCTGTTCCAGACGTGTGGAGTTACTGAGGATGATTTGACTGCGGGCGGCAGGGCGGAAATCACTCCGGTATATACGGAGACGTAGAAATCTCTGGCTCGGGGGCCTGGGGCAAAGCTGCCCTGCGTCAGATCATCTGAGCGCATAAAGATCGTGGTTGCCGGGGAGGGACCGCTGAAGGGATCGAACATAAGTGGTATAGGCCGTCTTGTTACCAAAGAGGTAGACAAGTGGAGATAGACGAGAATATTGGAAGGATACAAGTGTATTTCATGAGAGCCAGGCGCATTTAAATCATGTTTGTACATCAATACGAGTGCGAAAAATGCTATAGCAGGTTCAATATCTACACTGAGGCAGTTGATGGTGATGAGACACTGAAATGTCCAAACTGTCAAGATGGGCGACTGCAGCTAATTCCGTACCAATCGGACAACTTCTTGCCACAAATGTGTGATGTTCAAACGAGCGGCTGAGAACTCAGTCTGCCCTGAGGCAGTTTGCCTTAGGCCGAATCTGGTGACCTGGCTCATTCTTGGAGGGTTAGGATTGGAGGCATAACTGCCTTCCCGGCATTTATCAGCCTCTTTATCAGGGCCGCCGTCGCTTCGGGATACTCCAGCGGGAAAAGATGTGACCCGCCAACAAAGCATTCAAAATACAGATGGTGTTTCAGGGCAAATCGTTCGACGAACCGCCGGAATGGACTCTGCTCCCCCACGACCAGACTGCCAGTAATGTTCAATACCTGGTTGAACCGGTGCATGTCATGCGGCGTCGTTTTGAATATGTCCACCTCTACTTTCGGGTTGAAGCTGAGTCTCACTCCAGAAGGTGTCTCAACCATTCCATTTTCAATGTAATCTGAAAAACAGTCCGGATCAAAACGGCTAAAAAGGGCCTTGCCCCTCAAGTGCGCTTTCGCTTCCTCACGGCTGGGCCATTCTTCACGCCGACCTTTCGTCATAGCCGCCGGCCCCATACGTCCGGCAAGCCGAAGCTTCTTGACAGCGGCCAGGAAGAGAGTGAAAGGCCCGTACACCAGCGGGGGATCAAGCATAATAATCTGCTGGAACAGGCCTGGCTTTTCATATGCGGCCCTGAAGTTGAGGATCGCCCCCAGGGAATGTCCGAGCCCGATTACAGGACCGTCGCAATTGTCTTCGATGTGTTGAATAAGCTCCTTGGTCAGGCTTACCCAGTTGTCGTCGACAGGATACTTGGCGCTGTGTCCGAGCTTATCAATTGAGATCACCGAATATTCAGGTCCCAGCAGCCTGAAGAGCTTGTTATAGGTACCGGAAGGAAAGCCGTTCGCATGTGCAAAATGTATTACTGCCTTCTGCATCACCTTTACTGTGTACTAACTATCATTCAGCGTCTTTATCGTGTGTCTTCTTCTGAAAACAGACAACATCCTGTCTCTGGCGCTTTGCCTTTTGAAAAGGCCAAACTAAGATACGTTCTGCTTATGCGGGATCTTCTCGCCATCTACGAAGAGGTCCCAGGACATAAGATTATTGCGAAGAAAGGCGTCGTGTCCCTCGATTTGGAAATTGATGTCTGGTTTTGCCAACCTGGGGCCTCCCCATGATTTGACGATTACTCCATTTACAACGAGTTCTCCCGCAAATGTAAAGGGATTCCACCGCGCCACTACAGCGTGGCGCTTACCGCCGATATTCGGGGTCCACATTCTGTTAGCCATGGTTCACCCCCTTAATCCCCTGCTATATCCCGCTCTCCTTGTTTCTCCGGCAATTGTTCCTAGGTAACTTTCTTGGTAACCATCTCGATCGGTGCAGCCAGCATCCAGGCTTTGCGTTCTTCCATTATAAGATAGAAGGCCAGAACTTTATTACATTCACTGCAATTGCTCTCCGCGATGCCGTTGAAATCGTTTTTGCAAGTTATCATCGTAATGCCAATACCACATCCAGGACATCTGGCTATAATGTGATGCTTATCTATGCAATCGTAGCTAGTTACCTTCATTTTGTCCCACCTCCCATGTTAATTACATGCAATGCTTCGCCCAAGCGGATTATAACACTGTTCTCAATAGAGGGCTACAGTATACGAAGCATAGGAAAGCTAGATACAGGTTTATTCCTACCCTTGTGCAGGATCGGTTCAGCCCAACAACCGTTCTCATATCGAACTACTAGGAATGGAGCCTGGTGCGCTATTTGCTCAATGCTGATAAAATTAAAAAGGGCTTGAGTGATAAGCACTTCAGTTGATTATCAAGGACAGCTAAGCTGGTTTAAGAGAGGGCTTGCTTGAACGACAAACACTTACTTCTGCGTGAAGCTCGTTCTGATGAGTATGATAATGTTTCGCGGTTGATTAGAGACGCTTACCAGCAGTACGAAAATTTCCTTCCTCCGGAAGCCTGGAAATTCTATGTAGAAGACATGATGGACGTGCGCAAGCGTTTGAGTGAATCTCAATTGATCGTGGCTCAATTGGATAGGCAGTTAGCCGGCGCGGTCACATTGTATTTAGATGCCGGACACTCATCTCAAGGAGTATGGCCCAGCGGATGGGCCAGCATCCGTTTGCTAGCGGTTCATCCAGACTATCGCGGCCAAGGTATTGGTCGTGCGTTGATGGAGGAATGTATTCGCCGGTGTCGTGACCAGGGCGTTGCCACTATTGGGTTGCACACTACGGAAATAATGGATGTCGCACGTCGGATGTATGAAAGGATGGGTTTCGTTCGAATACCGGAATTCGATTTTTATCCCAGACCTGGCGTGGTTGTGATGGCTTATCGTTTAGATTTGAAACCACCGGATTAATGCAAATCCGAAGCACTGCACTTACTCAATTTGAAGCTGGAGCGGGACATGGGACTCGAACCTGCGACAACCTGCTGGGAAGGTAGCTTCCCCTTGTGAAGTTCCAGTTAGCTTTGAGCCAAGGGCTTCCCAAAGCACGTTGAAAGTGAGCGAATTTGGCAAAGCAGTGGCCCTTTCCCCGACTATCCCGGCTGTACCTCTGCCATAGTGGCCGCGTGGCGACCGCCAATCATACCGAAGACCATAGCTGGCCCGATTGTTGATCCTGGACCAGGGTAGGTACGCCCCATGACTGCGGCTGTGTTGTTACCTGCCGCGTAGAGACCACGGATGACCGAGCCATCCTTGCGAAGCACACGCGCATGCTCGTCAGTAAGAAGCCCACCCATTGTGCCCAGATCGCCCGGCCAGATCTTTAAGGCATAGAAAGGCGGTTTTTCGATTGGGCCAAGGTTAGGATTCGGTTTGACGCGCGGGTCGGAGTAGAAGCGATCGTAGGCGCTTTCTCCCCGACCGAAGTCCTCATCCTTACCATTCTTTGCGAATTGAGAGAACCGCTTAGCAGTGGCTACTAGACCAGCCTCGTCGATGCCTATCTTGCGGGCGAGCTCCGGGAGCGAGTTCGCTTTGGTGATAAAGCCCTCCTTATACGCCAACTTCGGAGTAATGCACGGCGGCATGTTCATCCCAAGCATATAGTATCTGCGATGCCGTGAATCGAGGATGATATATGCCGGGATCGCTGGCACAACCTTATTGCGTTTATACTGTTGCTGGCCACAGTCAACGTAGGACCCCGACTCGTTCATGAATCTCTGGCCTGAGCTGTCAACTATCATGCTGTACGGCAGGGAGCGCTCGAAAAGTAACGGCCAAGGACCGCTTTTTAACAAGAGTGTCGGCATCCACCAGGCTTCATCCATCATCTCTACTGCGGCTCCGACATCAATTCCGGCCTGGATACCACCCCCTGTATTGCCGGAGGCACCCGATGTCCATTCAGTGGAGATAGGATGTTGCTGGTATTGCTGGCGCATCGCATCATTGTGTTCAAAGCCACCCGCAGCAAGCATGACACCATGCGTGGCACGGATACGTATGTGCTTGCCACCCTTTTCGGCTACGACACCAACAACGGCATCACCATCCGTTATCAGACTCACCATGGGTGTCTTAAGCCAGACAGGGACAGATCCATCAAGTAAGATCCTAAGTAACTGGCCGATCAATGACCCACCCATGGAAACGCGTTGCCTGCCAAGCAACCTCCACAAAATTGTACGTCTGCCGATAACGTCCAACGTAGTGAAGAACCCACTCCAGGTGCGCATCGCCAGGCTGAGCTTGTTGGCCTCAAAGGTATGTAATGGCACCGGAACTGCCTGCACCTTACCTTTCCATTGCTTCCCGAGTATGCGCAGGTCAAACAGATTGCCTTCCACGCAACGGCCCTCGGCACAACCGCCGGAACACTCCGGGTAATAGTCTGGGTAACCATACGCACAAATAGCCTTGAATCCCAGACCCTCGAGCCATATCACAAGTTCAGGAGCGTGCTTGACATAGGCCTCGCGACGTTCTTTAGAACTCGCTGGCCCCTTCTCTGGGATGATCTCATTGAGATAAGTCAGCGCAGACTCAGAGGAGTCATCAACTCCGGCCGACTTCATATACGGGTTGTTCGGGATCCAAAAACCGCCTCCCGACTTGGCAGTGGATCCCCCGACCTTGTCCATACTCTCGAGAACAATCACTTCACACCCGGCCTCACGAGCAGCTATCGCGGTCGTCAAGCCTGCAGCCCCCGATCCTACGACAACAACGTTTGTTGTGTGTTCAAAATCCATCTTACAGCCTTCTTCTGTCCGACACTCTCGTGCTAAGAATATAATATCATTTGTACATTATCAATCGTATTTACCGGCATTTCCCTTTTCAACTTGCAATGGAGCGATTCTCATATATCATTGCCTTTTGTCCGGATTGTAACCTCGTGCCAAACGCTTTGTCAACGCGGCAGTCATCAGTCATGGCATTTGGCACAGGGCCGCTGAACATTCCCGAGGATTGTTCAGCAAAAGCCTGTTTCCATTCTTCCTGTAATCAGGATTTTGCTGTGGCCTGAGAAATACGTCAGGGCTGATTTAAAGTGGCTAGACAAGAGATAACTAGGGTAAAAAAACCAAATGTATCAAATGTCAGGCCATGGTAAGCTCAAATCTTAATCGGCAAGTCTGGGTCATACAGGTAAACCAGTGAGTCGCTCGGATCATAAAGTAACGCTATGGCTCTTACATTCACCCCTGCTCTCCAAGCTTCTCTCAGCAAATCGCCTAGATCAGGGTCACCCGCTCGGTTAGGCTTGAATGCCGTTACACCCGGCAGGGCAGCAATAAAAAGTATCGCCGCTGCTTCACCCGCTGCCCTGAGTCCAGTCAGCTCTTTGATGTGTTTTCTACCGCGTGCTGAAGGACAGTCAGGGTACAGGGCATCGTGCCCTTGCCTCAGCACAGCGCTCTTGACTTCCAGATGAACTTGCCTCTTGCCACATGTCAGCAAGTAGTCAATAATAGAGTCGCCCAGCCGCACGTTCCTCTTCACAAGGACACATCCGTCCAGCCAGGGAATGATGCCTATTGCTAGCGCTTTCTCAAACGCCTTCATTTGCAACTGAGTATCAATGATTGCTCCTAGGCTGTGTTCCCTAATGGCAAAGAGCCGGAGCGTAGTCTTCAGCGGGTGTTTATTTCTAATGCAGAACCCAGTCTTCCCCTTGAGCAAGAACTCTTCCAGGCGGCCAGTGTTGTTGATCCACGCCCATTGCAGGCTACCATCTACTGTTACCTCAACCACGAAGCGGTTGAGACGCCGGATAATGGTGCATTCAAGAGGACTTTCCACATCGATGGTAGCTCGTCTCATAGCTCCAATTTACCATTTTGATCGGTGATTACGCAAATGTCGCCAGGAAGTTGAAAAACACGGGAATTTCGAGATTGCCTCTGCCTGATCACTTGGGTAATCTCCGTAGGAGAAAAATCCTAGCGAACTATGCCCTAGAATAAACTGAAGTCTCCTTGACTGCATTTGGGCTTTTATCCGGCTGTTTCCTATTCGTAAGGGCAATATCCATAGGTGGCTGCGAATGCTGGCAAGCAAACTTCCTTGCGCGCATACTTTAGGCCGTATTCGCTTTGTTGCTTCGTGACGTCAACGATCCGTCATATCATTTAGCGATTTCATTGTCACGATGTAGCGCTGCGAATTACCCTACGATGGCAACAATAGGCCGACTTAACTATTCACATAAGTAGTATAATTGTATTAGGCAGATGAAAAGATAGAATTATAGACGATAAGGAAGAGCCCCATTTCGAATTGGAGCTACATGACCCTCAAACAGCGGCTAAACAACGTATTCAATCCTCGATAAATTGCTTTAAATTGTGGCATCCAATACTTTTGGCAGGCAGGGCCCCCGCGCAAGTGAGTTGGAACAGTAAATCCCAGCATTTTGGGAGGGCAAAATGGCTGACGAGAAGTTCAGGCTAAAGGCACGGGTGAGCAGTAGTAACCTTTTTGCAATCAAACCAGTCCTGGAACGTATCATCGCTAACAAGGGAACCATAAAACAAACAGAACAGGGATTTGAAGTTGAGGCAGATCTCCAGGGAGAAAGCGCGCGTGCTCTTAACCGTATGATCCTGTCTGAGTTGCGTAAGGTGGAGAAACGGACGCAGATTCGTGCAGAATGGACTTCTGGCAATGCCACCGAAAAGTTCTTCGATTATGTTCCCAAAGGAACGCCTAGAGCCCAGGGAAAGTGAAGACATGGGTAAATAAGCTTATAATTATCTAGAGATTCCTGCTCGCTGGTATGTTGATACGGCTGTTTCCACGTGCCATGATGGGAGTGATTTCCCGCTCTTAATATCCCACTTCTTCGCAGGGAATTGTTAATTGGGATTAGTGGCATTCTATATTCAGCACGAGGCAAGGGTCGGCTACTTTTCCAGGTGCTGATAAATAAAGGATGACAAAATGGAGTACAAGTGGAAGGCATTCTCGGTAACGGCTATAGGTGTACTGATGGCTGCCATAGATGGCACCATAGTCCTGCTGGCACTTCTGCCAATTGCGGAAGACCTGCATACTGACTATGTCACCATGGTTTGGGTGATTGTGGCTTATCTGCTCATCAATACTTCCCTGGTGCTGAGCCTGGGACGCCTTGCCGATATTTACGGTCGCAAGAGGATGTACAATATCGGTTTTATCATATTTACTTTGGGCTCAGCCCTATCCGGATTGGCAACCACAGGCTTGCTATTAATTGTTTACAGGTTAATACAGGGAATAGGTGCCTCTTTGCTTACTGCCAACTCATTTGCCATCCTCTCTGACGCTTTCCCCGCTAATGAGAAAGGAAAAGCCTTTGGCATGAACTCAATTGTCTGGGGTATCGGTTCGGTGCTGGGAATAATTCTTGGTGGGTTAATTATTTCATATACTAGCTGGAGACTGATTTTTCTTATTAACATTCCCATAGGAATCTTCGGGACAATATGGGCTCTAAGAACTTTAAAAGAATCGGTGCCGCGGTACACGGGAATGGTAGCATCTTCAGGAGACCCGCCGCTTAATGGCGGAGGACTCAGGAAACAAACCTTCGATGTCCCGGCTGCACTGGCCTTTACCAGCGCATTGCTTTTCCTTCAGATGGCGGTCACTTGGGGTCTTCTCCATTCCTGGACAAGTCCGGCTACATCCACTTTTTTCGCTTTAGCTCCATGTTTCCTTCTCTTCTTCGTAGTCTGGGAGCTTAGGTATAGTAAGGATCCTATAATCGATTTGTCTTTATTTTTTCGAAATAGAGTTTTTGCCGGTTCAATAATGACCGCATTTCTCCAATCGCTGGCGCTCTTCAGTGCCAACTTCCTTCTCATATTTTATTTTGAAGGCATATACGGCCTTTCTGTACTAAAGGCATCGTATCTTCTCCTCCCTATGGCCGTGGTTAGTGCCATAGTGGGTCCGTTTGCTGGCAGGCTTACCGATAGGATTGGGGCAAGGATTATCGCCTCGGTTGGTCTCGCCATTCAGGCGATAGTTTTAGTCTTCCTGAGCAGATTGAGCATATCTACGCCTTTGTGGTATGTGGCCATTGTTGAGATGTTCTATGGAGTGGGCGGTGGACTGTTCTGGCCAGCCAATACCAGTGCGATAATGTCTGCAGCGCCCAGAGAAAGGTATGGGGCAGCCTCTGGAATCATGAACACTTTCAGAAACACAGGTATGATAATGAGTTTTGCCTTGTCTCTAACAGCGGCTACCAGCGCTATTCCGGCAGCCCTGGTCTACAAGCTTTTTCTGGGGAATTTCCAGGGGACACTTTCCTCAAACTACGCTAGCGGTTATCTTTCAGGACAGCGCTTTGCCTTCGAAATCTCGGCAGCACTGCTTGCGGTGGCGATAGTCTTTTCTGTGCTCAGGGGAAAGACTGTAGTACAGAATGCCAAGTGACATAGAGGGGCATGCCCACGGCACCGGTTGTGGAACTCAATAAAAACGATCGGCGTATCCCACTGATACAGACCAAGGGCGCCTAGCTATGTAACAAACCTGATGACCTCAGAACTCCACCTGCTCATATTATGACCCTGCCCGCTCAAAGAATCATTAAATATTCTGCCACATTAGACCATTTATCCAGAGAATGTCACAATTTAATTTTTTGGCAGGTTCCTTTATGACTTTTTAAGGATTTTAAGGCTAATATGTTTGACATATCTAAAGTGGCGGAAGGAGGATAGTAAGTTCTAGTTCCAGTTATTTCGGGGGCTGTGATATAGTTATTCGAATACGTTAAAGAGACGAATTTGAATAACCGATGATAAATTTAAGGATAAAATAGATGATCACCTGGTCAAAAAGACGTGACCATTTTGTGATTTATTTTGTGAACCCTAGGTGATTAGAAAACCTTAACAAGTTAAGTAGTCGCGAGGACAAGAACTTTCGACTTCCTGCCTTGGTGTGGAATCGAGTGAAATGGGGCTGAGAAAGTCGTCTTTTTGAAGCTGGAGCGGGAGACGGGACTCGAACCCGCGACAACCTGCTTGGAAGGCAGGAACTCTACCACCTGAGTTACTCCCGCAAAACTAAGCCTTATTTTAGCCCAAAATCACCACGTGGTCAAAGTGCATTCTACCCGGTCAAGCGAGACGACAGACCGCTCGGTATTCGGCAGCTTCACGTTCCACATTACAACTTAGGCATGCGATTTACGGAAGCGCCAAATGCATCCTTATGATGCTTTGTTCCTGGGGTTATGCAAGGGAATTTCAATCTTAAGCGTGGTTCCTTCCCCGATAGCAGATGTGATGCCGAATGTGCCATCCAGGAGGCGAGCCCTCTCTCTGATTCCAATGAGGCCCATCTTGCCTGCAGACCGGACGTTGCTTTCTTTCAAGGGAACAAATCCGCGGCCGTTATCGCTAATAGTAAGCTTGATCTTGCCATCGCGGGCCCTTAAAGTATAGTGCAACTCAGTAGCCGAGGAATGTTTCTTAACGTTGCTCAGAGCCTCCTGTGAGATGCGAAATAGTGCCAGTTCGATATCAGGCGTCAACTTTGCCTGCTGGATATCGATACGACGTTCAACCTTGATGTTGGCCTCGTCGGCCAATCCATCGCACAGCCAGATTAACGCCGGTACGATGCCCATCTCATCCAGGAGAGGCGGCCTTAATCCCTGGATGGTACGGCGAGTTGCTTCCAGAACTTCGTCCATCTGTCGTCGCAAGGCTTTTAGACTATCGGTAACATCGGGCGGCATGCCTGACGTTCTGGTGAGAATCTCATCGATACCATGGCCAGCATCGATCAGCCCCTGAGCCGCATCATCATGAAGTTCCCTGGCCAGGTGACGTCGTTGCTGCTCCTCGATATTAAAAAGCTCTTTGAGATAAAGGCGCTGCTGCTCTTTAGCATCAAGCGCAGCGCCGATAAATAAGGCTAGAAGTAAGTTCTTGGCCACCCATGATGCAATCCGGTAATAGACATCTTGCTGAAGAGGATATTTGATATCGTAGGGCAAAACAATAGCAAGCGCAATCAAAGTCAGCCCCATACCGCCCCACATCCCCAGCGTTATGGTGGAATAGATGACCAGGCCGGAAAAAACTGCTAGCAGCAGCTCATGATAACCTAGTCCATAGAAAAAATGTGGGGGCGACCAGAGACTGGATAGCGGCCCTTTGCCGATGAAATAGAGCCCGCCCAGCAAGACGACAAACACTGCCACGATAAGCAGATGCTTTTGACGATTACGTCGGGGACGGAGGAATCTTGTAATTCCTTTCAGCGAATCGTAATCTGGTTGCAATGCGGCGCTCCCAGGTTTGCCCGTCTAGGATGGTTTGTCCAGAACAAACCATCCTTCCCTGAGGGCATATAAAATCGCCTCGAGCCTGGATGCCACTCCCAGCTTATTGAAGATGTGCGTAAAGTGGGTCTGCACTGTGCGGGGGCTGAGCGTAAGCTTCTCTGCAATCTCGTCATTGGATAGCCCCTTGGCTCCCAAGCCAAGGACCTCCATCTCCCTTGGGTTCAACTGGGTGCGCTTGCCTGCACCTCCCTGACGGCCCTTAACCAGATTGCGGAGAACCTTGTCTGCAATTTCACGATCCAGAACAGCCTCACCTATACGTACTGCCCTTATAGCATTTAGGAGTTCCCTCAAGGGGACATTCTTGAGTAGGTAACCGGCTGCTCCAGCATCCAGAGCAGAAAATACGTAGGGACTATAGCCGTACGCACTCAACACTAAGACGGATATCATAGGGGAATCCTGCTTAATGCGTCGTGTGGCTTCGATGCCATTCAGCTTAGGCATGGCAATATCCATCACCACCACATCCGGTAATAGTTCCTTGGCCAGGTGTACCGCTTCCTCGCCATCTGCAGCGATCCCCACTGGTTCCATTTCGCTATCCTCTCGCATGAGCTTCTGTAGACCGAGACAGAAGGCAGGATGGTCATCTGCAATAAGAACTTTGAGTTTATCCATAGTTATCTCACGTACGCTGAATAAATTAATAATACCACCTGAGAGCGTCTCTGTCTACCGTATTCCAAAGTACGATATATGCGTCTTATGCGTATTATATACGCTATATCGCTTACAAGATTACTACGTACTAACGATAATTATGCACACTTATTAGATTACATTCAATAGCGGATGTGACTGATAAGTAGGAAGTTATATATTGGTTAATGATACAGGTACAACGATGCAATTTTGTAGGAGGAGGATGGCATGGCTGTCATTACGATATCCAGAGG
Source organism: Chloroflexota bacterium (assembly GCA_021787935.1). GTDB lineage: Bacteria > Chloroflexota > Dehalococcoidia > SZUA-161 > SZUA-161 > JACWAE01. The sequence goes on from JAJYLC010000040.1 coordinate 18,615, forward strand.
AACCTTCAGTGGAGGAAAACAGTTAGCAGAATGTGTCGCTGAAAAGCTGGGTTACCAATGTATCTCTCAGGAAGTACTTCAAGAAGCGGCACAGGAATATGGCGTATCGAGCGACCAGCTATCCCGCGCGCTAACAGCGAAGCCGGGGATACTGGAAAACGTGAATCGCGAGAGGGCCCGCTATTTGACATGTATCACTGCTGAGCTGCTCAGGTTTGCCAAAGATGGCAATCTTGTTTATCACGGGCTGGCAGGTCATCTGCTGCTCAAAGGAGTTGCAGGCTTGATGCGGGTCAGGGTGATTGCGGATATGGAATTTAGAATAAAGAATGCAATGGAATGCAACCGATTTGATAGAGATCAAGCGATACAGTTTATCAAAAAAGTGGATGCCAGCAGAGTAAAGTGGACCAAGATTCTTTATAACGTGGATTGGTTCGATCTGCAGCTATACGATCTCGTCATCAATCTCCATCGTCTAAGTATACCGGCGGCCTGCACCACCATCTGCATGAGCGCAGAATCGCAGCAATTCAAGGATACCCCGGAGTCGATCAAAGCGCGCCATGACCTGTGGATAGCCGCCGATATCAAGGCACGGATAATGACTGAAGAGGGCATTAAAAACGGAAAGGTCGACATCACAGCGGACGGCAGTATCGTCAACTTGAATGGTGAGGTATCTTCTTCGCTTGATGCAGAGAAAATCATTGCCCTTGCCCGGCGAGCGCCGGGCGTAACTCAGGTTGTCTCCAAGTTGTCTCATTGATCGGAACATATTTTAGACTTGCTAAATCAACTGAAAAAGACGCAAAGCGACCGTGTTTACAGGTTGATTGACTTGGAAGGAAGAGGGTAGTTGCATTTCGCATGGTATATCTGGCCTATCTGCCTCTTCTTTTTTACATTTGTCATCGGTATACTCGCCCCGATTTCGGGGGTAGGAGGGGGTGTCTTGTTCGTCCCTCTGGCAACGGCTCTCTTTCCGATAAATCTGGATTTTATCCGGGGCACTGGCCTGATTATGGCTTTGCTGAGTGCCCTTTCCTCTGCGCCGCAATTTCTTAAAGAAGGTCTGGCCAGCATAAAGGTGATGGCGCCCATCGTTATTGTTTCTATGATCGCCTCGGTAGCTGGAGGTGTATTGGGACTCTGGATCACAAATAATTTACCGTCAGGTAAAGATTATGTGGAAATAGCACTGGGCGTTGTCCTGTTCCTAATTTTTGCCGTTTACCTGTTCTCCAAAAGGCTGGAACACCCGCCTGAGAGAAATCCCGATTTCATATCTCGGGCGCTAAATATCAATGGTCAGTTCTATGACCGGTTTCTGGATGAGACAGTTCAGTACCGGACCAGCAGAATGCCGGTAGCTTTACCTGTCTTCGTTCTGATCGGGCTGCTTGCCGGCATGTTCGGAATGGGCGCTGGGTGGGCAAATGTTCCTCTGCTGAATCTGATTTTGGGTGTTCCCATCAAGGTGGCTACTTCTACCAGTATGCTCGTTATTTCTGTGAACGATGCTTCTGCCTCATGGGTGTACCTTGCGCATGGTGCCCTGCTGCCCTTGATCGTCATCCCATGCATCCTGGGGACTGCTATTGGGGCGAGAATCGGGACCAAGATGGCTCCCCGGATCAAACCACAGCACGTAAAGTATCTGGTCATGGGGATTATGTTGATCGCCGCAACGGTCGATATTGTAAAAGGCATCTCTGGACTGAAAATCTTTTAGGAGGGATTGAGTGAACGCAGAACAAAAAATCTACGTGGATCCGGCAAACCTCAGGTTCGCTAAAACGATGGAGGTCTTGACAGTTATAGGGCTGGCAAC
>JAJYLC010000162.1 GCA_021787935.1 Chloroflexota bacterium
CTTCCGATCTTGAAGGCGGTCCCTATCTCACGAGTGGGTATAAGCCTGGATTTTCCCAATCGAGAGCTTCAAGATAAGTTCCGGGGCTCGCGCGGAGCCTTCAATGCCGCTCTTGCCGGGATAGAGTGTGCCCGCAACGCAGGCATCGAAGTCCAGATTAACAGCACCATCACCCGTCTCAACGCTCACTATCTGGATGACCTGGTCTCTCTGGCCCTAAATGTGGGGGCGGTGGCCTTCCATCCTTTCCTGCTAGTGCCGACCGGACGCGCCAAAGGCCTCCAGGAACATGTCCTCTCAGCTCAAGATTACGAGCAACTCCTTATCCAAGTTTATGAGAAACAGCAGAAGCTTGGCAATCGCCTCTTTTTCAAACCTACCGATGCCCCCAGCTATATGCGCGTAGTACAACAGCAGGAGATGCTGAAATGCCCCCCGGAGCAGAAGCCCTCCTCAGCAGATACAAACGTGCGGCATCCCGGCCACGCTTCCATGAATGCGGTGAGCAGGGGATGTCTCGGAGGCATCAGCTTCTGTTTCATATCACATGTCGGGCGGGTACAGGCCTGTGGCTATCTCGATGTGGAAGCTGGGAATATTCGGGAACAGCCATTCCACCGGATATGGCAAGATTCACCATTGTTTAACCGGTTGCGTGACTACTCCCTGATTAAAGGCAAGTGCGGTCTTTGCAAATATAAGGCGGTCTGCGGCGGCTGCCGCGCCCGCGCCTATGAAGCGACGGGGGACTACCTGGCGGCTGAACCGTATTGTCTCTATCAACCAAACGGTGATAATTGATATGTTGCTGGATATTACCGATAAAAAATTACTGAATCTGGTGCAGTCGGATTTCCCGCTTTGCCGCGAACCCTTTGCCGAATTGGGCACCATTCTAGATATCAGCCAAGACGAGGTGCTCAAGCGCCTGCAAGAACTCAAGAAGGAGAAGATCATCCGCATCATCAACGCTGTCTTCGAATCGGCGCGGCTGGGCTATAACAGCACCCTAGTGGCTATGCATGTGGAGGAGCAGCATGTGGAGGAAGCAGCCAATTTTATCAACCGTCAGCCCGGAGTAAGCCACAATTACCTGCGGGACCACTATTTCAATCTCTGGTTCACCTTGAGCGCATCCAGGGATACCAGCCTCGATGCTGTTGCTGCTCAACTCGGAGAGGCTGTCGCCGCCGAGCACACCCTGTCCCTGCCTGCTCGCCAGGTATTTAAAATTATGGTATACTTCAACATGCTGGACGAGTGTGAGGAGCGGGTCTCTGAAGAGGAAGTCCAGCCTCCGAATAGAACCCCAGGACGTTTAAACGAGGGCGAAAAAGGGCTGGTGCGGGAGCTGCAACGGGACTTACCTCTCGAAAGACGCCCCTTCGATAAAATGGCGGCCCATTTGGGTATGGATATCGACGAATTTCTGCGCAGGGCGGTTTCTCTCAGGGAGAGAGGTGTCATGAGACGCTTTGCCGCCCGCTTAAATCACCGCGAGGCTGGCTTTTCATCTAATGCCCTGTCCTGTTGGAAGGTGGCACCGGATAAGCTAGCTCAAGTGGGACAGGTCATAGCAAGTCACCCCCAGGTGAGTCATTGCTACGAGAGGCGAACCGCACCGGAGTGGCATTACAATTTATATGCCATGATCCATGGACATAGCAGAGAGGACTGCGGTTCCCTGGCGCTCCGCATCTCTGAGGAGACCGGAATCAAAGATTATGTTCTTCTTTATAGCGTTAAGGAGTACCTCAGACGCACGGTCAGGTATTTCATTGACTGAGAGTATGATGGCAAGTTACTATCCTATCTTCCTGGATTTGAAAGGCAAAAGGTGCATAGTGGTTGGTGGAGGTTCGGTGGCAGAGCGCAAGGTCGACATGCTTCTTGAGCACCAGGCATCGGTGACAGTAATAAGTCCGACGTTAAGCCGAAGGTTGCACAATCTTGCAGACCAGGGTGCCACTCAAACGATTAACCGGAATTACCGGACAGGCGATCTCAAAGGAGCCTTCCTGGTTATCGCTGCTACCGATGACCCGTCTGCCAACGCTGCCATAGCAGAGCAATGCAGAAAACAGGGCACTCTGGTAAATGCAGTTGATGACCCCAAACGCTCGGATTTTATCGTCCCGTCAATGGTGCGCCGCGGTGACATCACAATTGCAATCTCCACGTCAGGTAAGAGCCCGGCGCTGGCTCGCAAGCTTCGCACGCTGCTGGAGCAAGCTTTACCTGCAGAGTACGCTTCCCTGGTAATACTTGTCTCAGAAGTACGACAGGAGCTAGCTCAACGACAGAGTTCGGTGGACAGCGATGTTTGGCAGAGATGCCTTGATATTGATATACTAATAGAGATGATAAAGAAAGGCCAGCTTAAAGAGGCGCGCCAAAAACTCTTTGACGACCTGCTGGCCGCAGAAAGTACAACACGGCAGTTATGACGAAGGAAAAAATCGCGGTTGTAGGGCTCAATCACAAGACGGCACCCATTTCCCTTAGGGAGAGAGTAGCTTTAAGTCCTAGCCTTTTGAAAGAGGCGCTAGAAACGTTCCCCAAATATATGAGCCAGGGTGTCATTCTCTCTACCTGTAACCGCACAGAAGTATATACAACTTGTGGCACGAAATCTTCTCCCGGCAAAGCCCTTGAATTTCTCAGTGCTCAGAGTGGGATACCGTCGGAGGAACTTACGCCTCACCTCTATACCCTTTGGGAAGAAGAAGCGGTGAGCCACCTTTTCCGAGTAGCAGCAGGGCTGGAGTCCATGATACTGGGGGAATACGAGGTACTGGGCCAGGTGAGACGGGCAGCGGAGGAGGCTAAGAATAGTGGCCTCCTTGGTTATTCCTTGTTCGAACTCTTTGGACAGGCAGTCAGAGTTGGCCGAAAGGTGCGGGAAGAGACCGATATAAGCAAAAATGCTGCCTCCGTTAGCTCGGCAGCAGTGATGCTGGCAAAAAAACTATTTGGCGACCTGGGGCACCGTCAGGTACTGCTGATCGGTGCTGGTGAGGCGGGAACGCTGGCGGCCAAGGCGCTAGTCAAGGTTGGGGCATGCCACGTTACCGTAGCAAACCGCTCCTATGCGAAATCAGCCGCTCTGGCGGCTGAGGTGAAAGGTGCCGCTGCTCCATTCCAGCAGCTGAGCGAGGCGCTGAGCCAGGCCGATATCCTGATCAGTTGCAGTGCGGCCCCTCATTACATCATCAAGCCTCCCCTTATTCGCCAGGTAATGGGGGCTCGCCCATCACGTCCGCTCATGGCTATTGATATCGCCGTTCCCTGTGACATTGACCCAGAGGTGAAGAACATAGACGGGGTCACTTTATATAACATAGATGACCTCAGCTCGGTAGCCGAGGTGAACCTTCGACTCAGGGAGCAGGAAACAACGAAGGCAACAGCCATTATCGATGCTGAAGTAAGCAAGTTTATGGACTGGTGCAATACACGGGACATGACACCCATTATCAAGGCCCTGGTAGACAAGGCTGAAGAAATACGCACCGCTCAACTGTCCAGAGCCCTAGGAGAAATCCACGACCTATCCGCAGAGGATAGGGTGCGTCTGGATGCCATGACGCGAGCCATAGTCAAAAATCTGCTGCACAAACCTATCTCATGCCTCAAAAAACAGAATGGACATAATATTCAAGCTATTAAGGAAATTTTCGACCTAGAGGTCTGATGGTTTGGCAGCAGCAAAGCGGCTGGTGGTCGGTTCCAGGGGCAGCAGGCTCGCAGTAATACAAGCAGAGGAACTCATAGGGCAACTGAGAAATGCAGTGCCTCAGCTTGAACTCAGCCTCGTTAAGATAAGAACTCAGGGCGATAGAGACCGCAAATCCCCCCTCAGCCAGATAGGTGGACGCGGAGTCTTCGTAAAGGAATTGGAAGAGGCCTTGCTCAGGGGCAAGATAGATGTGGCCGTGCATAGCCTTAAGGATATGCCCAGCCAGCTTGACCCCCGGCTTCAACTGGCAGCAGTGCCAGTACGACGGGACCCGCGGGACGCCCTGATCTCAGGCTCGGGCAAGACTCTATCCCAATTACCTGCCGGGGCACGCATCGGTACAGGCAGCCAGCGACG